>DASXVK010000396.1:0-22662 GCA_036504295.1 Polyangia bacterium | reverse complement strand
GCGGGCGTCCCGAACACCGCGGGGCGTGTCACCGCGCCCGGCACCCCGGCGCCGGGCGCCACCCCGGCCGCGGGCGCCACGCCGGCCGCGGGCGCCACGCCGGCCGCGGCGGACGAGCCGGACGAGGTCGCGGACGTACCGCCGCGGCGCCGTGGCGGGCTCGTCGCCGCCGTCCTCGTGCTGGCCATCGCGGGCGGCGGCGCGGTGCTGTGGCGCGTCGGCTGGCCTGGCCGCCGGCTCGCGGCGCCGGCCTCGCAGCCGCTCGCCGCGGCGGATGCCGGCGCGGGGGCCGCGGCGCTCGCCGCCGGGTCGCAGCCGGTGCCCACTCCGGTGGCGCCCGCGCCGCGGCCGCTGGCGCTCGTCGGCACCCAGCCGGCCGTGCCCGCGCCCCTGCCGCCGGTCGAGAAGAGCGACAAGGGGCCGCGCCGGACCGGGCACGACGCGAAGGCGCCGAAGACGCTCGTGCGCGGTCCCGCGGACGCCGGGGTCGCCGCGCCGCCGCCGCGCCAGCAGGATGCCGCGCCGGTCGCGCCGCCCCCGCCGCCCCCGCCGCCCCCGCCACCCCCGCCGCCGCCCGTCGCCGCCGCCGACGCGGGCACCGGCGGCGCACCGGTCGTCAACGAGGCGGATCTGCACCTGCTGCGCGCGCGCGTCGCGCTGATCCGCAACGACCTCGAGCGGGCGCTGATCGAGCTGGAAGCCGCCCGCCGGTTGCGCGAGAATGCGGCGGTGCACGCGGGGTTCGCCGAGGTCTACACGCGCCAGGGCAATCGCCTGCGGGCGCTCGCGCACTGGCAGAAGGCGGTCAAGCTGGCGCCGAACGACGCCACCGTGCGGGTCCGCTTCGCCGAGGCCCTCGCCGGGGCCGGCGAGGTCGAGGAGGCCTGCGCCGCGGTGCGCGCCGCGCTCGCGCTGCGGCCGCGGCTGACGCGCGCGCTCACGCTCTCGGCGCGCCTGCAGTGCCAGTACCGATGATACTATGCCGACGTCCCACTGCCCCACGGCGGGTGACCCCGCCAGAGGAGGACCGATGCTGCGGAACACGGTGCTCGCGCTCACCCTCGTCCTCGGCACGGCCGGCGTGGCCCTGGCCAGCCAGTACCCGATCGACGGCATCCCGGAGCTGATCCCACAGAAGGAGGCCGCCGCGCTCAAGGACGCGGGGGTCGCCACCACCCAGGCGCTGCTCGACAAGGCGGCGACCCCCAAGGACCGCAAGGCGCTGGCGAAGGCGACGAAGATCCCCGAGCCGCGGCTGCGCGCGATCGTCGACGGCGCCGACCTGATGCGCGTACGCGGCATCGGCCCGAAGATGGTCCGGCTGCTCGGGCACCTCAAGGTGAAGACGATCGCGGACCTGCGCAAGCAGGACGCGGCCAAGCTGGCGGCGGCGCTCGACAAGGCGAAGCCGAAGCTCGAGGCGGACCTCAAGGAGAAGCTGCCCGAGAAGGAGATGTTCTCGGACTGGATCGCCCAGGCCAAGGCCCTCCCCGTCGTCGTGAAGTAGCCGCGCGTGCCGCGCCCACCACAGAGCGACGCGCAGATCCGCGACCTCGAGCGGATCGTCGGCCGCCAGCCGGAGTCGCGCTTCTTCGCCGCGCTCGCCGAGGCCTACCTCGAGCGCGGCGACGCGGGCCGCGCCGTGGAGGTGTGCGAGCGCGGGCTGCGCGGCAACCCCGGCTTCGTGCGCGGGCTGATCGCGTACGCCCGCGCCCTCGTTCTGAGCGGCCGGCTCGACGCGGGCCGCGCGGTCTACGCCCAGGCGCGCGCCGAGCACCCGCGCGAGTCGGCCATCGCCACCGCCTGGGGCGTGCTGCTCGCGTCGCAGGGCCTGATCGACGAGGCCCGCGCCGCGCTCGCCGAGGCGCTGCAGGCGAACCCGCTCGACGTCGACGCGCGCCACGCGGTCGCGGCCCTGCCCGCCGGCGGCCCGGCCGACCGCGGCCGCAAGACGATGATCGGCGCGGCGCGGATGCAGCCCGCCGCGACCGAGGACACCGCCGTGATCGTGGCGCCGGCGCCCGAGGAGGCGGTCCCGGAGTACGCCCCGGCCGCCGACACCGGCAGGATGTGGCACGGCGCGCCCGCGCCGCCCCCGGCGGCGGCCCCACCGTCGTGGCAGCCGGGGCCGCCGCCGCCCGCGTGGCCGCCGCCGGCGCCCGCCGCGCCGCCGCCGCTGCCGCCCGCGCGCGCCGCGCCGGCGCCGTTCGCCGCGCCGGCCGCGTTTGGCGCGCCACCGGCGGTGGGGGCGCCCGCGCCCGGCTACGCGGCTCCGGGCGGCGGACCGGCGTTCGTCCCGCTCTCGCCGACGGAGGCGCCGCCGTCCTACGCCGCGCCCCCGTCGTACGCCGCGCCGCCGTCGTACGCGGCGCCGCCCGCGGTGCCGCCCTTCCCGCCGCCGGACCCGAGCCCGCCGCCGGCGCCGCCGCGACCGCCCGCGCGCCTCGCGCCGATCACGCCGCGCCCGCCATCGTCGTACCCGTACGGCCGCGGCACCGCCGAGAAGCCCCGGCGCGGCGGCGGCCCGGCGCGCTACCTGCTGATCGCCGCGTGCGCGGTGGCCGCCGTCGCCATCGGCGCCGGGGTGTACGTCCGCACGATGAACCGGCAGGTCGCGTCGACCGTCGCCGGCGTCGACGCGCTGATCCAGGACGGCAGTCCCGCGAGCTATCGCGACGCCGAGGACCGCCTCGGCGGGATGCTGGCGCTCCACCCGCGCGACGGGCGCCTCGCCGCGCGTCTCGCCGAGATCGCCGCCCTGCGCGCGCTGCGCTTCGACGGCGGCGCCGCGTCCCGGCGCCGGGCCGAGGAGGCCGTCACGGCCGCCGAGCGCCGCGGCGCCGGCGTCACCGCGGCCCCGGCGCGCGCGCTGCTCCGCCTCGCCGCGGGCGACGCGGCCGGCGGCGCCGAGGTGGTGCGGGCGGCCGCCCAGCAGACCATCCCCGGCGCGGCCCTGGCGCTGGGCCTGGTCGAGAAGGCGCGCGGCAACCTCGGCGCGGCCGAGGAGCAGCTCGCGGTCGCCTGGAGCCAGAGCCCGCGCTCGATCGTCGCGGGCTGCGAGCTCGCCTCCGTTCAGCGCCGCCGCGGCCGCCTCGCCGAGGCGCGCGCCACGCTCGACGCGGTCCGCGGCGTGGCGCCCCAGGATCTCTGCGCGCGCCTCGAGGCCGCGCTGCTCCTCCGCCAGAGCGGCGGCGAGGGCACCCGCGCCGAGCGCGACGCCCTGCGCGAGCCCGTGGCGCCCCACCCGGCGCTGCGGGCGCGGTTCCTCTACGCCGAAGCGCTCGCCGCCGCCGGCCAGGCCGAGGCCGGCGAGATGCGCGCGCTGCTCGGGCAGGCGGTCGCGGCGGCGCCCTGGGAGCCCGAGTACGCCTGGGCGCTCGGCCGCGCGCAGCTCCTGCCGGGCGGCGAGGCCAGCCGCGCGGCCGTGCAACTCGCGGGCGCGGCCGTGGTCGCCGGGGCACCCGAGGCGCACCTCGATCTCGCCGACGCCCAGCTCCGCCTCGGACGGGCCGCCGAGGCCGCCGAGACGCTCGCGAAGGCCGACCCCGCGACGCTCCCCGACACCCAGCGCGGCCGGCTCGAGGCGCTGCGGGTCGCGGCCCGCCACGAGCTGCTCCAGCGCAACGCCGTCCACGTCTACTGCACCGCCG
This sequence comes from Polyangia bacterium, assembly GCA_036504295.1. Taxonomy (GTDB): domain Bacteria; phylum Myxococcota_A; class Polyangia; order JACRCY01; family JACRCY01; genus DASXVK01. The sequence goes on along the minus strand of DASXVK010000396.1, from coordinate 19,012 downwards.
TCGAGCAGGCCGCGCACCCCGACGACGACGTCCTGCTCGCCTGCGCGGTGGTCGCGCGCGACGAGCAGGCCCCGGCGGAGGTGCGCCGCCGCGCCGCCCGCGTCGCGCGCCCCGACGTCAAGCCCATCGCCCGCGGGCTCACGCTGCTGGCCCAGGGCGACCCGGCCGGCGCGGCCGAGCCGCTCGCCCGCGCCGCCGAGGGGCTCGGCGCGCCCGGCATCGCCGGTCTCCTCCTGGCCGAGGCCCTCGAGGCCGGCGGCCGCGACGAGCAGGCGCGCGCCGCCCTCCGCCGCGCCGTCGTCGCCGATGCGCAGTCGGCCCGCGCCCGCGTCGACCTCGCCCGGGCCCTGGCCGCCGCGGGCCGGCGCGAGGAGGCCGTCCCCCTGCTCGAGGCGGTCCTCGCCGATCAGCCGACCTCCCCGCGGCTCCTCGGCCGCATCGCCCTCGCCTTCGCCGCGCTCGACGACCCGGCGCGCGGCGAGGCGGCGTTGAAGCTGCGCCCGGCGGAGGCGCCCTACTCCCGCTACGTCGCCGGCCGGCTCGCGCTCGCCGCCCGGGCCGCGGAGCGCGCGCAGCAGGAGCTCCAGGCGGCGGCCGCCGCCGACCCGTCCTTCGCGGAGCCGCGCTTCGAGCTCGCGCGGCTCGCCGCCGCCGCCGGCCGCGCCGACGACGCGACGGCACGCTACGACGCCGCGATGCGGCCCAGCCCGAACGACGCCTACCGCCGCCTCCGGCTCGCGGTGGCGCAGGCCGAGGCCGGCTTCGGCGAGGACGCCGAACGCAGCATGGAGTTCGCCCGCAAGGGGCTCGAGGCGCAGGGCGCACGCGGCCTCGTCGCCGAGGGTTACGTCGCGCTGGCCCGCGCCGCGGCGGCGGGCGACGCGAAGCGGGCCCGGCGCGCCGACTGGCTGTTCGATCAGGCCGTCTCGCTGCCCGGCACGCCGGCCGTGGCGTGGTACCGGGCGGCCCGGTACCACGAGGCCCGCCGTGACCTCAAGGCCGCGCTCACCGAGTACCGCGGCGCCGTCGAGCGCGACCCGCAGCTCGCCGAGTCCCACCTGCGGCTCGGGCTCATCCTCGCGGGCGACCGCAAGACCCGGGACGACGCCCCCGCGCACCTGCGCGCCTACCTCAAGCTCCTCCCCCAAGGCGAGCACGCCGAGCGCGCCCGCGCCGAGCTCAAGCGCCTCGGCGTCAGCGCCCCGTAGCGACCTGCCCGCGGTCGGCCCCGGCCCGGAAGGAGAACAGGGAGGCGAGGAGACGGGGAGTAGGTCAGGTGGGGTCGCGCCGACGCTGGCGTCGTGCGCGACGCGAGCGTCGTCAGCCAAAACGAAACGATCCTCCCCGCCTCCCCGTCTCCCTGTTGCATTCAAACGCGTCAGCCCCGACTGCGCGGAACCACGGCCGACGCGGTTCCGTTGTTGACCCGATCGCGTCGGGTTCGCTACTATCCGGGGCGACGGCGTCAGGGGACCGTCGGCCAAGTGAGCCACCACGAGGTACTTGTCTGATGGAGATGGAGATCGATATCGATCCCTTCGGTGCCGAGCCGCCCGTTCCCGCGGCCGCGGGGCCGGGATCGCTGCAACCGGGCGCGGTGCTGGGCGGCCGCTTTCACCTGAAGGCCCTGGTCGGGCGCGGCGCGCTGGGTGAGGTGTACCGCGCGATCGACGCCAAGCTCGAGCGCACCGTCGCGATCCGCGTGCTGCCCCCCGGCCTCCTCGCCGACGCGGCGGCCCTCGGGCGCCTGCGCGAGGACGTGCAGGTCGCCGCCGGCCTCAAGCACAAGAACGTCGCCACGATCTTCGGCCTGGGCGACGAGCAGGGCCAGGAGTTCATCACCCTCGAGCACGTGGACGGCCAGTCGCTGCGCGCGCTGATGGAGCGCAAGGGCACCGTCGGCAAGGCGTTCTCGCTCAAGGGCGCCTACAACGTCGTCGCCCACGTCTGCAACGCGCTCGCCTACGTCCACCCGACCACGTTCCACGGCTATCTCACCGTCGGCAACATCCTGGTCAACCGGGCGGGCCGGGTGAAGATCACGGACTTCGGCGTGGCCCGGACCGTGCTCGCGATGCCGGAGGTCAGGGCCAGGGCGGCCGGCGGGAGCCTCGTCGGCATCGCGCCCGAGATGCTCAGCGCGCCCGACAGCGCCGACCGCCGCGCCGACATCTACTCCGTCGGGGCGGTGCTCTACGAGCTGCTCACCGGGCGGGCGCCGACCGCGGGCGGACCGCCGCCCTCCAAGGTCCGCGCCGACATCCCCCGCGAGCTCGACGCCGTGCTCGACCGGTGCCTGCGGCCGAGCCCGGCCGAGCGCTTCACCAACGCGATGGAGCTCAAGGCCGCGCTCCTCGCCGGCATGGACGCGAAGCCGCAGCCTCAGTCAACAACGAGGCTCGCCCCTGGCTCGCCTCAGGTCGCCGCGGCCGCCCCGGCGCGCAAGGTGCCGGTGCCGCAGGGCACGGTGCCGGGCATCGGCCCCAGCCCCGGCCTCGGCGTGGTCGCGCCGGCGGCGCCGGCGAAGGTGCCCGTGCCGGTCGGCACGCAGCCGGGCCTCGGGCCCGTGGCCGCCAGCGCCGCGCCCGCGCAGAAGTTCGACGTGCAGAAGGCGGCCGACCAGGTCGACGAGGACCAGGAGCGCTGGCTGATCCAGAAGGACCGCCTCGACTTCGGGCCCTACTCCCTCAAGGAGGTGCGCCGCCGCATCGAGGCCGCCGAGATCCTCGGCGAGCACTTCATCGTCGACCAGGAGACCGGGCAGCGCCGCCGCATCCGCGACCTGCCGCTGCTGCGCGACTTCGTCCGGGAGGGCGAGGTCCGCCGCGAGCAGATCCGCCGCGAGCAGGCCGACAAGGTGCACCACAGCCAGGAGCGCCGCCGCTTCGGGCTCGTCGCGCTCGTCTTCAGCGCCATCGTCCTCGTCGCCGGCGGCATCGTCACCTACGTCTTCGTCTACCGCCAGACGCCGGTGACGACGACCACGATCGTCATCAAGGACAAGGACGCGGGCGACGCCGACCTCGCGAAGCTGCTCGCCGGCATCCAGATCAGCTCGACGGTCGAAGAGCGCAAGGGCAAGACCGGCCGGCGCGGCGGCCGCCGCGGGGTCGCCCGCGGCGGCGGCGCCGAGGGACCCGATGTCCAGACCATGGACTTCTCCAAGGACTCGGGCGGCTCGGACGAGCAGATCGGCGCCGACGAGATCAACGCCGTCATGCGCTCGAACTTCCGCGGCCTCGCCGCCTGCATGCTCGACGCACGGCGCCGCGACCCGGGCCTGAGCAAGGTGGTCATCGCCTTCGACGTCCACGGCAACGGCTCGGCCCAGAACGTGCGCGTCAACGGCTCGAGCGGCGACGCCCTCACCTCGTGCGTCGCCGGCAAGATGTCGCGCTTCTCGTTCCCCCGCTTCAACGGGCCCAAGACCCGCGCAAAGTGGGACATGCGGATGCAGTAGCGCCGCCGCCCGCCCGCCCCCGCTGCGCGGCCCCCCACGACCATGTGCCGCCTCGCGCTCCTCGCCTGCCTCGCCGCTGCCTGCACCGCGCCGGCGCCGCCGCGCCCCCCCGGTGACGCGGGCGCCGGGCCGCCGCGCGCCGTGGCCGCGCCCGCGGCCGTGCCCGCGCCCACCGCCGCGCCCGCGCCCGCGCCCGCCGCCATGCCCGTGCCCGCGACCGCGCCCGCGGCCGCGCGGCCGACCTCCGCGCCCTCGGCGCGACCGGCGCACTGCACCGCGCCCGAGCTCGCCGCCCGCTTCGCCCGCTGCCGCGCCGCCGCCGGCGAGGCCGCCTGCCGCGCTGCCGGCGGCGAGTGGCGGCGCCAGGGCGCCGCGGCCGAGCCGTCGTGCTACTGCCCGACCGGCCAGGCGAACTGCCCCTGCACCACGGCCCGCGACTGCCTGGCCGGCTGCCGCGCTCCCATGGCCTTCAACGCGTCCCGCGAGAATCGGTGCAAGGCCGCCCGCGGCACCTGCGCCCCCGGGGCGCCGTCGCTGGGCTGCTGGTGCTGGTTCGAGGCGCCGGGCGCGGCGACCCAGCGATGCACGGATTGACCAATGGTTAGCAGCTCCGCCATCCGCCCACGGGTTCGCGTTGACCCGCCTGTGCACCATTGCTAGAATCTTCCGCATGCTGCGTGGCGGGGCTGCCCCCCAGGATGATTCCTAACTCATGGGGATGACCCGCACCCGCCGGCCTGCGGGAGCGGCGGCCGGAGTGGTCCTCAGCCTCCTCTTCGCCGCCCTGCTCCTGCCGCTGGCAACGTTCGACCTCTGGGCGCCAGGTGCCGGGCTGCCGCCCCGCGGCAAGCCGTCGCGCTACGCGCTGCGCGTGCCGGACCTCGGGCTTTTCCAGGGCTCCATGCTCGGTAAGCCGACATACGTCCGGCACCGCACCGTGGCGGCGCCCGGGCGCACCATCGCCGATGAGGACCGCCCGGTGCTCGAGGCGTACCTGAATCGCCCCCACCGCGCCTCCCCCGCCACCTGGCTCGGGCTCGGCTTCTGCTTCATCCTCGGCGGCCTCCTCTTCTGCGGCTACATGCGGCTCGTGGGTGGCGCGGCCGCGCTGCTCCGGACCCAGGCGGCCATGCTCGGCGCCATCGTCGGCTTCGCCGTCATCGGCAAGGCCCTCCTGGTCTGGACGCCGCTCTCCCCGTTCTACCTGCCCGTCGCGCTGCTGACGATCACCGTCGCCCTGCACCTCGAGCGCCAGCTCGCGCTCGCCGGCGCGGCGCTCGCGGCGCTCGCGGCCGCGGCGCTCGTGCCCTTCGACTTCCCGCTCGGCGCGGTGCTCCTGATGCAGGGCGTGGGCGCGGCCCTCATGATCCGGCGCCGCCGGCCCTCGAAGCTGCAGGCCCTGGCCGCCGGCGTGGCCGGCAGCCTGGTCGGCGTCGTCACCTACGTCGGCATCCACTTCCTCCTCATCGGCCGGATCCCGGACGACGACTTCGAGTCCCTCGCCTCGTCGGGGCTCCTCGGCACCGCGGCCGCGGGCCTGGGCTCCGGCATCCTCGCCCTGCTCTTCGCGCCCGTGACCGAGCACCTCCTGGGCGAGGTCACGCGGGCCCGGCTGATGGAGCTCGCGGATCTCGAGGCGCCGCTGCTCAAGAAGATCGCGACCGAGGCGCCCGGCACCTGGCAGCACAGCCTGGCGGTGGCGAACCTGGCCGAGATCGCGGCCAACAGCATCGGCGCGAACGCCCTGCTCTGCCGGGTCGGCGCCTACTATCACGACGCCGGCAAGACCTACGAGCCCAGCTACTTCGTCGAGAACCGGCGCCCCGGCGAGCGCAACCCGCACGACGGGCTCGCTCCCGAGGCCTCGGTGCAGGCGATCTTCGAGCACGTCGCGGCCGGCGAGCGGCTGGCGCGGAGCCACGGTCTGCCCGACGCCGTGCTCGAGTTCGTGGTGATGCACCACGGCAACAGCCTCATGGAGTACTTCTGGAACGCCTGCCAGAAGCAGGGGAACCCGCAGCGCCTGACGGAGCGCGACTTCAGCTACCCCGGCGCGCCGCCGCACAGCCGTGAGACGGCCATCCTCGCGCTGTGCGACTCCGTCGAGGCGGCGTCGCGCACCCTCAAGCAGCCCGACGAGCGCGCCATCGAGAACCTGGTCGAGCACATCATCTTCGCGAAGCTGATGAACCGGCAGCTCGACCTGGGCGGCCTCACGCCCGAGGAGCTGCGCAAGATCGGCGACTCCCTCATCGCCACGCTGCGCAACTCGTTCCACGTCCGCGTCGAGTACCCGTGGCAGCAGCCGGAGGGCGAGATCCCCATGCCGGTCACGATGACGCCGAGCGGCGCCATCCGTCTGCCGCTGGCCGCGCTCGCCGCGGCCGCGGACCTGCGCGGCGACGACGTCCCCTCGGTGCCGGCCAACGGCGAGGCCGCGGCCGCCGCCCCCGCCGCCGCCGAGCCGCCGAGCCCCTCCACGGTCACCTCGGCGGCGCCGCCGAACGGGACGGTGCACTACGCGTACACGACCGAGAGCAGCGCGACGGTGACGTCGGAGCCGGTGGAGGCGTCCAGCCCGCCGCCCGAGCCGGAGCCGCCGCGGGTCGCCTCGCCCGTGGACGGCGAAGCGCCCCGACCGCCCGGTGGGCCGGTGACGCCGAGCCGCTAGCGGAAGCCGGCGCCGTGGCTCTGCTTGCCGGGCTCCGGCAGGTCGATCTTCATCCCGACCACGTCGGCGTAGTCGAAGTAGAAGCGCTCCCGCTTCAGGGTCTCGAGCAGGAGGAACTCCTTCCGGAGCTCGATCCGGTGGATCTTTCCAACCGGCAGCATGCCGCCGGCGGCGCCGACGAAGAAGGTCGCCTCGTGGTCGGCCGCGAGGAGATAGGCCTCGCCCTCACGCCGCACCGCGGGCAGCTCGCCGATGATGGCTCCAATCGTCTCGTGCGTCATCGATCTCCTCTACCAGGAAAGGGACCCTGGGAGGGTCCCTTTGACCCCCGCGCAGAGTGCTGAGGCAGAGCCCGCCAGCACTCACGCGGACTACTGACCCGGAGCTATCGTAACGGTCCGGCCACGCCGCGACAACTCGGCTATCATTGAAGACGTGCGGTTGGGTCGGAATTCAACCCGGCGGGCTCCGCTCGCGGTGGTCCTCGTACTCCTCACCGGTGTGGCCGGGGCGCAGCCCCGAGCCGGGGACTGGACGGGCCGGCTCGAGGACGACGTCAAGCTCATGGGGAGCCGCGTGCCGAGCGAGCGCCTCGCCGCGGTCGAGCGGCTGCCGGCGCACGGCATGGACCGGGCCGCGCCGCACCTGCTGCGCGCGCTGGACGACGCCGACACGGGCGTGCGGACCCGCGCCGGCGCGCTGCTCGCTCAGGCCGGGGTGCAGGCGGCCGGGCCGCGCGTGATCGCGTGGCTCGCGGACGCCGATCCGGCGGTCCGCGCCGCGGCCTGCGAGATCCTCGCGGTGCTCGCGCCCGCCGGCGCCGCGGCCGGGCTCGGGCGCGCCCTGACGGACGCCGAGCACGAGGTGCGGCGCGCCGCGGTCGCAGCGCTCGGCCGCCTCGCGCGCCGCGCCCCGAGCGCCGACCCGCAGCTCGTCGTAAGGCTGCTCGCCCGCCTCGAGGACGAGAACCCCGACGTGCGCCGGGCCGCCTGCCAGGCCCTGGGCGAGCTGCGCGACCGCCGGGCCGTGGTCGCGCTCCTCGCCCGCGTCGGCGACACCGCCCGGGACGTGCGGGAGGAGGCCGTCGCGGCGCTCGGCGGCCTGGGCGATCCGCAGACGCTGCCGGTGCTGCTGCGGCTGCTGCGCGACCCGAGCCCCGAGATGCGCGCCCGGGCGGTCGACGCGCTCGGCCGCATGCGCCACCCGGCGGCGCTCGCCGGCCTCGTCGAGCGCCTCGCCCGGGACGAGAGCGAGGCGGTCCGCGAACGCGCGGCCCTGGCGCTGGGTGGGCTCGATGACCCGGACGCGCTGCGCGCCGTCGTCGAGGCCCTCGGCCGCTACGATCTGCGCGCCGCGGCGCGCGAGGCGCTGCTCGGCGCGGGCGCGCGGGCGGTGCCGCCGCTGCTCGAGGCGCTCGCGGCCCCGAGCGCCGGCAACCCGGCCGCCATCGTCGAGCTGCTCGGCGCCAGCGGCGACCCCCGCGCCGGCGCCGCGCTGGCGGCCGAGATCGGCCGCGGCCGCGTCCCCCCGGCCGCCGTCATCGAGGCCCTGGGGCGCTGCCGCGATCCCCGCCAGCAGGTGCTGCTGCTCGACCTGCTCGCGGATCGCGACCCGGCGGTCCGGCGGGCCGCCGCGCGCGGTCTCGACGGCCTCGTGGACGCGCGCGCCATCGACCCGCTCATCGCCGCGCTCGCCGACGCGGACCCCGACGTGCGGCGGCAGGCGGCCCTCTACCTCGGCCGCCTGCGGGCCAGCCGCGCCTGGCCCCGGCTCGCGCAGCTCGCGGCCGCGGACACCGCGGCGCAGGAGGTGGCCGTCGAGGCGCTCGGCGAGATTGGCGCGCGCGGCGGCGCCGCCACGCTGCTCGACCTGACGCTCCGGGCCGAGCCCGGGCTGCGCCGCAGCGCCGCCGAGGCGCTCGGCCGCACCGGGGACCGCGGCGCCGCGCACGCCGTGGTCGCGCTCCTCCGGCTCGGTCCCGCAGCGGCGCGCCCGGCCCTCGCCCGCGCGCTCACGGGCCTGCTGCGCGGCCGCGGCGACCGCGACGCCGTGGCCGCGCTCACGCCCCTGCTGCAGGCCGACGCCGCGACGCAGGCCGCCGCGGTGCAGGCCCTGGCCGCCCTCGGCCACCGCGACGCGGTGCCGGCCCTGCTGGCGCTGCTGCCCGCGGCCGCGCCCGACACGCGCCGCCTCGCCGTCGAGGCGCTCGGCGGCTTCGCGGATCCCCGCGCGCACCCGGCGCTCCGGGCGGCGCTCGCCGACCGCGACCCCGATCTGCGGGCCGCGGCCGCCTGGGCCCTCGGCGCCGCCGGCGACCGCGCCGCGGCGCCCGCGCTGCGCGCGGCGTTGCGGGGGGAGCCGCCGGTCGCCGCGAACGCCGCCTCCGCGCTCGCCCGCCTCGGTGACGCGGAGGCCGCGGCCGAGCTCCGGCCGCTGCTCGACGCGCCGTCCCCCTACGTGCGCGCCGCGGCCGCGACCGCGCTCGGCGTGCTCCGCGCCGAGCCCGCCCGCGCGCGCCTGCGCACCCTCGCGGCCGCCGATCCCCACGCGCAGGCGCGCGCCGCCGCCGCGGTCGCGCTGGCCCGCCTCGGCGGCGCCGGCGACCTCCTCGCGCGCGTCGCCCGCGACGACGTGAGCCCGCTGGTCCGCCGCTGCGCCGCGGCCGCGCCGCCGGCGACCGCGGGCTCCGACTGGATCGGCCTCGTGCTCACGGACTTCCGCGGCGCGCCGCTCCCGCGGGAGCCCTACGTCCTGCTGCTCCCGGACGGGCTGGTGAAGGCCGGCCGCAGCGACGCCGCGGGCGAGGTCCACGAGGAGCACATCGCGAAGGGCCTGTGCGATCTCGAGCTGCCCGAGACGGCGCTCGAGGGTGGCCGTGAGCCCGGCGCGGACGGGCGCGAGCGCGGGGGCGCCGTCACGCGGCGTTGAGCTTGCGGGCGGGCGCCGGGGCCAGCGCGCGCCCCTGGCGGCGCGCGTACGGGGCCAGGCGCTCCATCAGGAGGCGGCGGCCGCGGTGCAGGCGCGACATCACCGTGCCGACCGGGATGCCGAGGAGCTCGCAGATCTCGCGATAGCTGAAGTCGTGCAGATCCGCGAGCACGACCGCGGCGCGGAAGTCCGGCGGCAGCGCGGCGAGCGCGGCCGCGACCTCGTCGTCGAGCTCGCTCTCCGTGAGGCGGCGCTCCGGGTCCGCCGCCGCGGCGACCGCCTCGTCGGAGTAGAAGGCGCCCAGCAGCCGGTCCTCGCCGACGCGCGCGTCGCGGCCCCGCGCGCGGTACGTATTGATGAACCCGTTCGTCAGGATACGGAAGAGCCACGCGCGGGCGTTGGTGCCCGGCACGAAGCGCGGCCAGGCGGCGTACGCGTGCAGGTAGGCCTCCTGCACCAGGTCCTCGGCCTCGCTCGGGTTGCGGGCCATCCTCAGAGCCGCGGCGTACAGCTCCCTCAAGTGCGGCAACGTCTCGCGCTCGAAGCTCTCTCGCTCGGTGCTCATGCCGGAGCAGGAAAGCAATCGGCATGCCACTCTGCCGTTCCAGGGTAGCCGGCCTGGATACAGATACTTGCGCGCGACCGCCCCGGACCTGGTGACAGCTCGGCCCTTGATCCGGTCAACGGCGGACGGCCGGCGGTGACATTGTGTCAGCGGCCTCCCAGGCGCGCAGCACCTGCGGCAGCGTGTCGAGCAGATCGCCGGCGATGAGCCCCGCCTCGCCGCGCGTCGCGGCGGCGAGGTCCCCGGCGCGGCCGTGCGCAAACACGGCCAGGCGGGCCGCGCGCGCCGCGTCCAGCCCCTGCGCGAGGAACGCGCCGATCATCCCGCACAGCACGTCGCCGGTGCCGCCGGTCCCCATGCCGGGGTTGCCGGTCGGGTTGAGGAAGGCGCGGCCGTCGGGCAGCGCGACCACGGTGCGGGCGCCCTTGAGGCACACGACCGCGCGGTGCTCGGCCGCGAACGCGCGCGCGATCCCGACGCGGTCGGCCTGGACCTCCGCCGTCGCACGGCGGCACAGGCGCGCCATCTCGCCGGGGTGCGGCGTCAGCACGACGGGCGCCAGCGCGCGGCGCAGCGGCGCCGGGTCCTCGGCCAGGTGGTTGAGCCCGTCGGCGTCGACCACCAGGGGCACGGGGCACTCCGCCACGAGCCGCGCCACGAAGCCGCGCATCGCCGGCCCGCGCGGGATCCCGGGCCCGAGGGCGACCGCGGTCTTGCCGTGCAGCGTCTCGCGGAAGCGCTCCCAGGTGCCGCCGTCGGGCTCCTCGCCCTCGCACAGCTGCGCGGTCATGACCTCGAGCGTCTTCGCGTCGAGGGCGCGCTGGCCGCCCGCGGTCGACGCCACCGTCGCGAGGCCGGCGCCGCTGCGCAGCGCCGCGAGCCCCGCGAGCAGCGCGGCGCCGGTCTTGCCGGCCGAGCCCGCGACGATGAGCAGGTGCCCGAAGGTGCCCTTGTGCCCGCTCGGGGGCCGCGCCGGCCGCAACGCCCGCACCTCGTCCTCCTCGAGCAGCCACAGCGCGGCGCCGAGCCGCTCGCCGAGGCCGCGGGGCACCCCGATGTCGACGACGTGCAGCCGGCCGACCCGGGTGAAGCCGGGGTCGGTGACGAGCCCGAGCTTCGGGTGCGCGAACGTGACGGTGTGGTCGGCGCGCACGCACACGCCCAGCGGCACCCCGCGGTCCGCGTCGAGCCCCGAGGGGATGTCGACCGCCACGACGAGCGCCGCGAGGCCGTTGACCGCCTCGATGATGTCGCGGTAGACCCCGCGCACCTCGGCGCTCAGCCCCGTGCCGAGGAGCGCGTCGACGACGACGTCGGCGTGACGGGCGAAGTCGTCGAGCGCCGCCGCGCCCGCGCGCGCGTCGAGGCACGGCAGCCCCATCTTCTCGACGACGCGCAGGTGCAGGTCGGCGTCGCCGCGGATCTTGTCGCGCGGCGCGCAGAGGTAGAGGCGCACCTCGGCGCCGCGGTTGTGCAGGTGGCGCGCGATGACCGCGCCGTCGCCGCCGTTGTTGCCGGAGCCGCAGAGGACCGCGACCCGCAGCCCCGGCGCCGGCCGCGCCGCGAGGATCACCTCGGCCGCCCCGCGACCCGCCGCCTCCATGAGCACCGGGCCGGGCACCCCGAAGTCGTCGATCGTCGCGCGATCGATCGCCCGCATCTGCTCCGCCGTGACCACCAGCATCGTGCTCCTCCAGGATCACATGGCGACGGCGCCGCCCCCGCGCCACCGGCCACGCGCCCGGACGCGCCCCGGGTCAGCGCCCGCGCTGGCCGCGGTCGATCATCAGCGCCCGCTGGCGCGGTCGATCGCGTCCCGCATGTCGCGCACCGCGCGGTCGAGGCCGGTGAAGACCGCGCGGGCGATGATCGAGTGGCCGATGTTGAGCTCGGTGACGCCCTCGAGCGCGGCCACGGGCCCGACGTTCGGGTAGTCGAGGCCGTGGCCGGCCGCGACGTGCAGCCCGAGCCCGAAACCGGTCTCGGCCGCGGTCGCCAAACGTTGCAGCTCGCGCTGTACCTCCGCCGGCGGCGCGTTGCAGTAGTCGCCGGTGTGCAGCTCGATGCGCCGCGCGCCGAGGTCGGCGGCCGCCTGCACGGTCGGCCGGTTCGGGTCGATGAAGAGGCTCACCGCGATGCCGTGGTCCTCGAGCGCCCGGAGCGCGCGGCCGACCGCCGCGCCGTGCTTGAGGTCGAGCCCGCCCTCGGTGGTGCGCTCCTTGCGCTTCTCGGGCACGAGCGTCGCGATCGCGGGCTTCAGCTCGCAGGCGAGGGCGACGATCTCCTCGGCCGCCGCCATCTCGAGGTTGAGCACGGTGCGCACGGTCTCGCGCAGCAGGCGGATGTCGCGATCCTGGATGTGGCGCCGGTCCTCCCGCAGGTGCGCGGTGATGCCGTCGGCGCCGGCGAGCTCGCAGGCGGCCGCGGCCGCCACCGGATCGGGGTAGCGCGTGCCCCGCGCCTCGCGCAGGGTCGCGACGTGATCGATGTTGATGTGCAGCTTGATGGGCACGGGGGAAACCGGGGGTGTAGCGCGGGAGGAGGAGCTAGACGCCGCCGTCCGTCTGGTCCTGACAGACGTTGCCGCCGAAGCAGTTCGTGCAGCAGAAGTCGGGGCAGCACTGCTGGCCGCCGGGGCAGGCCGCGCCGCCGGGGCCGCAGTTGTTCTGGCCGCCCTGGCACAGGCCGCTCTGGCAGGTGTTCCCGCCGGTGCACTTGTTGTTGCAGAAGCCGCAGTTGTTGCTGTCGGTGTTCTTGTCGACGCAGCTGTTGCCGCAGCAGATCTTCGTGCCGGTGCAGGTGCCCTCGGTGCCGCAGGAGCACACGCCGTTGTTGCACGACTGGCCGCCCGTGCACTTGGTGCCGCACCCGCCGCAGTTCGACGAGTCGGTCTTCAGGTTCTTGCAGCCGTTCGCGCAGCACGTCTGCTCCGACGAGCAGGGCTGCTGCCCGTTCGCGATGCAGGTGCAGCTCGCGTTGGCGCAGTCCGGGGCCGGCCCCGGCAGGCACGCGTTGCCGCAGGCGCCGCAGTTGCCAGTGTCACTGGTCGTGTCGGTGCAGGAGCCGTTGCAGCAGGCCTGCGTGCCGCAGTGGGAACAGAGGCCCGGGTCGGTGCCGCTATCCTTCTTCGGCCCCGGACCGGCGGGAGTGTCGCCGCAGCTCATCGGCAGCACCAAGAAGAGACCTGCCAATGCCGCCAATCCGACGAAAGCGCCCACACGAGCCTTCATAGTCCAGCCTCCAGGTTTCCCTGCGGCGACAGTACCCGAGTTCGTTCGAGGGTGTCAACTCCATGCACGCGCGGTCCGGCGTACAGATCGAGGCCACCGTGAACGGCCTCGATTTGACTCCACCTCCCCGGCCACGATACGCTGCAGCGCGGGGTGGGGGAAAAGGCGAGCTCTCCAGTTGGACACGACTGTCTTCCTCCTCCGTCACGGCGCCACCGACTGGGCGCGTGACCGGCGCATCCTCGGGCAGCGCGACATCGGCCTCAACGCCGACGGCCTCAACGAGGCCCACGCCGCGGCGCTCGCGCTCAAGGCGCTCGACGTGAGCGAGGTGATCGCCTCGCCGCTGCTGCGGACGGTGCAGACCGCCGAGGTGATCGCCGGCCTCTTCGATCTCGAGGTCGCCCGGGACCCGCGGCTCGGCGAGATCCAGGTCGGCCGCTGGGAGGGCATGCCGTACGACGCCCTCAAGGCCGACCCCGAGTACCTGCGCTTCATGGAGGCTCCCGAGGCCGTGCGCTTCCCGGGCGGCGAGCGGCTGGCCGACGTGCGCGACCGCGCCCTCGCGTCGGTGATGCAGGCGCTCGCCGACAACCCGTGGGGCTCGACCATGGTCCTCGTCACCCACGCGTCGATCATCCGCGTCCTGCTCGCCCACTACCTCGGCACGAGCCTGGGCAACTTCCACCGCCTGCGCGTCTCGGCCGGCGCCTTCTCCGTGCTGCGCTTCGCCGACGACCGTGACCTGCCGCGGATCCTGGCCGTCAACCATCTAAGCACCATGTCGAGCCTCCTGGCGTGACGGCCCGGTCATAGCCCGCCCGTCCGGGGGGCCCCGAACCCCTGGAGACAATCGATGGAGACCCTCGTCGGCGGCCACGTCGTGGCCCGCGCGCTCAAGCAGCAGGGCGTCACCTGCGTCTTCACCCTCTGCGGCGGGCACGTCGCCCCGATCTACGACGGCTGCCTGCAGGAGGGGATCGACATCGTCGACACCCGGCACGAGCAGGCGGCGGCCCACGCGGCAGACGCCTGGGCGCGCCTGAGCCGGCAGGCCGGCGTCGCCATCGTGACCGCCGGCCCCGGCGTCACCGACGCGGTGACCGGCGTCGCGAACGCGCTGAAGGCGCGCTCCCCGCTCGTCGTCCTCGGCGGCGCGGCCGAGCTGCGCGTCCTCGGCCGCGGCGCGCTGCAGGAGATGAGCCAGGTCGAGCTCATGCGCCCGATCACGAAGTGGGCGATGACCGCCACCGACCCGCGGCGGCTCGCCGAGTACGTCGCGATGGCGTTCCGCCACGCGCTCGCGGCGCCCATGGGTCCGGTCTTCCTCGAGCTGCCCTTCGACGTGCTCGTCGGCCAGGTGAGCGATCCCGTCTTCCCGGCGGTGCCGGCGCCGCGCCCGCGCGCCCCCGGCGATCCCGCCGCCGTCGCGGCCGCCGCGGCGCACCTCGCGCACGCGCGCCGCCCCGTGCTCTTCGCCGGCAGCCAGGTGTGGTGGGACGACGGCATCGCGGCGCTGCGCGCGCTCGTCGAGCGGGCCCACGTGCCGGCGCTGACGAACGGCATGGCGCGCGGCGCCCTCGGACCCGGCCACGCGCTCGGCTTCTCGGCGGCGCGCAAGGCGGCCCTCGAGCGCGCCGACCTCGTCGTCCTCGCCGGCGTGCCGCTCGACTTCCGCGTCGACTACGGCCGCGGCATCGCCCCGGGCGCCGTCATCGTGCAGATCGAGCGCGACGAGAGCGACTTCGCGCGCAACCGCCGCGTCGACGTCGCCATCGCCGGCGACGCCGCCTCCGTGCTCGGCCAGCTCACCGCCGCGCTCCCGTCCGGGATCGACCACGGCGCGTGGGCGCAGGAGCTGCGCGCCGAGGAGACACGGCGGCGCGAGCAGCAGGCCGAGTGGGAGCGCGACGACCGGCAGCCCATCAACCACCTCCGCTTCGGCCGCGCCGTCGCCGACGCGGTCGACGCGGACACCATCATCATCGGCGACGGCGGGGACATCGTCGCGATGACGGCGAAGGTGCTCGAGCCCGCCCGCGCCGGCCAGTGGCTCGACCCCGGCCCCCTCGGCTGCCTCGGCATCGGCGCGCCCTTCGCGCTCGCCGCGAAGAAGCTCTACCCGCGCGCGAAGGTGCTCGTGGTCTCGGGCGACGGCTCCTTCGGCCTCAACGGCTTCGACTTCGAGACCTGCGTCCGCCTCGGCCTGCCCGTCACCGTCGTCGTCGGCAACGACGCCGCCTGGGGCCAGATCCGCGGCCCCCAGACGATGATCTTCGGCGCCGCGCGCGCCCCGGCCACCCGGCTGGCCCCGACCCGCTACGACCGCGTCGTCGAGGCCTTCGGCGGCCGCGGCCTCACCATCACCGACCCGCGCGAGCTCACCCCCGCCCTGCGCGCCGCGCTCGCGAGCGACGTCGTCACCTGCATCAACGTGCCGATCGACCCCGAGTTCATGGTGCGCACCGGCGCCAGCAAGCTGAGCGTGTAGCGGGCGTCGCGCACCACACACGGAACCAAGTTGCCGGCAGCGTGCCGCCGTGCTAGCGTGCAATCGTCTGTTGCTTAGGGGGCACCAGATCCGAGGCGCGGGGCACGCGCCGCTCGTTGATCGGGGGGCGCGATGATTCGCGTGCTCGTGGTTGAGAACCACCGGACGGTGTCGAACGCGCTCGCGCGCTCGCTCGCGTCCGAGCCGGACCTGCTGGTGGTGGCGGAGGCCGCGGACGGCGACGAAGCCGTCGCGCTCGCTCGCCAGCACCGGCCGGATGTCATCCTCATGGACCTCACGCTCGGCGACTTCAACGGCGTCGACGCGACGCGCGAGATTCGCGCCGAGAACCCGGAGGTCAACGTCATCGCGCTCACGCACCACCGGCTCGACGAGCTGGTCATCGCGATGTTCGACGCCGGAGCGGCCGGGTACCTCGTCAAGGACCGGCCGCTCGCGGAGGTAGTCCTGGCCGTGCGGACCGTCGCCGCCGGGCAGATCTACGTGTGCCCACAGGTGGCCGGGGCGCTGGTGCGCTTTGGCCTCGGCGGACCCGGAGAGCACCCGGCCCAGGCGACGGTGTGGGACCTGAGCCAGCGCCAGCGCCAGGTGCTTCAGCTCATTGCCAATGGCCATGCGCCGAAGGTGATCGCCGCCAAGCTCGGGCTCAGCCTCAGCACCGTCGAGACCTACCGCCGGCACATGATGGCCAAGCTCCACAAGGGCAGCCTGGCGGAGCTCATCAAGGAAGCGATCCGCGCCAAGCTGGTCGAGCTGTAGGTCAGAGTCATGTCAGAAACACCCGCCCCAGTCGGTGGTCAGGCAGCGGCCCTCGACGCAGCCGGACGTGGAGACGCCGCAGTCACAGGCTGAGGGGCTGCGGTACGGGCAACCGGCCGCGCGGTACTCGTCATCGAGCGCCGGCCCGGCGCTCGCCTCGTAACGCGCGCGGTTGGCGGTGAGCCCGCAGCCGCCGGGCACCCAGGACACGCACCCGCACGCGTTGCCGTCGCTCTGGCGCGAGCCGCCGACGAACGCGCAGTCGAGATCCCGGGTGCAGCCGAGGTCGAGCGCGTCCACGACCTCGTGCCACTGGCGGCGCAGGTCGTCGCACGCGGCCACGAACTCGGCGTCCGTGAGCGGGCCGTCGTCGGGCGGTTCGGCGGTGTCGCGTCCGGCATCGCCTACGGCGGCGTCGACGGGCCCGCCCGGGGGGCCGACGGCGCGACCGCCGCAGGCCGCCGCGGTGGGGAGGAGTGGCAGCAGCAGGAGGAACATCCGCATGCAGGCGACCTTGGGGAGGACCGGCCTAGGGCGAGGGCAACGAGAAGCGCGCGATCCAGGTCTGGCCGTCCAGCGCGTAGGCCGCGATGTAGTCATTGACACAGAGGGCGTTCGTGTAGGCCACGAAGGATGCGAGCGTGCCATCGACGCCGGTCGCGAGACCGAGGGCGGGCACCTGCGTGCCGGGGCTGTGGTGGCCGGGCCACTGCCAGCGGCCCATGGTGAGGGTATTGCCGAAATCGTTGTTGGTGGCGTTGAACTTGCCTCGGCTAAAGCGATACGGCATCTGGACCTCAGTCCCTACGTGCGCACTGTACCAGATGCGGGCGACCTCGGGGCCGAGCGCCTATGGAGTTGGCAACGAAAAGCGCGCGATCCGGGTCTCGCCGTTGTCGACCAGCGCATAGGCGACGATGTAGTCATTGACACCGACGGCCGCGATGCGGGTGCCGGCCTCGTCGGCGGAGTGCCCCTGCTCCCAGGCGAGCGGGAGGCGGGCGTTCTCGACGAGCGCGACGTTGTTCTCGTCGAAGACGTTCACCCCCATGCCGCCGTGACCTCCCAGTGGCAGCCCATTGAGGTGCACGAACCGGGCCCCATCCCAGATGACGGGCTGGGGGGCGCCGAACACCTGCCGCCGCGGGAGCGGCGTCCCGTCGTCCTGCGTCACGGTCACGTAGGTACCGGTGACGTAGGACGGGTAGCCCGCTGCGCAGCCCCCTTCTGGATAAGGAGTTGCGCAAACGGCTCCGTAGATAAACGCGGCGCGACGGCCGCTGCTTGCAAGCTGCGGGATCGCAACATCTATCGCATCTGGGGGCAGCAAATCGAAAATCCGCAGGGCTGTCGTGTCAAGTGATCGCGGCATCACGTACAAGAAGTCGGACGTGCATTTGTTGGGGCGCCATGTAGCGGCAAAGATGAACGCGTTCGGACCAACGAACAGCGGCCAGCCACCAGGGTTCGGATCGATGGTTGGAAACGTCACCTGATCGACGAAGGCGCCGTTCGGATCGTATCGCGAAAGGAACATGGTGTGGTCGTCCAGGCGCGCGTAGACCCGGTAGGCGCTGCCGTCCCAGGTGGGAATTGCACTACCCCAAGGCGTCGGGATCTTGGCGCAGGTGGACAAGTCGATAGGTGCATCGCCGCGGAACACGCAGAAGGTCGCCCCCGACCACGCGCTGTAGCTCGCGAACACAAGCCCGTAAGCGCCCGCCGCCTGGGCGACCGCGAATGGGGGAAAGACAACCCCGTTCGCCGGATCGGTGGGATAGGGGACCTTGCGAACGAGCGTCCCGTCGAGACTCGCGCGCAGGAACTGGAGCGTGCCGAAGATAGCGACACCATCCGCGTCTACGAACACCTGACGGGGGCTGTTCCGGCCGAGCTGGTAATCAAGATACCGGTCGTACTTCACCATCGCCTGCGTCGTCGACGTTGGCGGCGCCGGTTTGGGGGAGATGCTACACGACGAGTCCGGGCCGGCCGCATCGCGCGCGTCCGGGGCCACGCCGAGGTCGGCCGCGGCCGCGTCGGCGGCGCCTCCCTCCGGCGCGGCCGCCGAGTCTGGCCCAAGGGTACCGCCGCGCCCGCATGAGCAGCCGCCCCCGAGCGCAACGATGCAGCAGAGCGCGGGGACGGCTGCTCGTGCCAGGCTGCAGGTCACTGCGTCCTCGTGCAGATGATCGGGCCGGTGACCGCGGTGGCGGCCATGCCGGCGTGGAAGGCGCACCCGATGGAGGGGCACAGGCTCGCCTTCATGGTCGTGGAGTCGTTCCAGTCATTGAGCAGACGCGTCGGCGTGGCCTCACCATCCGCGTACGGGATGTGCGTGATGCCGGGGACCTCGGGGAACTGAGCGGTGGTGTAGGCGGCGAAGGCGGCGAGCGTGCCGTCTACCCCCGGCGCCAGCCCCAGGGAAGCCACCTGCGTTGCGGGGTTCTTGTGGCCGGGCCACTGCCAGCGGCCCATGGTCAGGCTGTTGCCGAAATCGTTGTTCGTGGCGTTGAACTTGCCCCTGCTGAAGCGGTAGTGCATCATCATCTCGCCCCCGGCCACCGCACTGTACCAGGCCCAGAGCGCCCCGTTGGGCAGCGCGCCGCCATGGCCATCGCGGAACCAGCGAAAGACCATCGCCGGGCGCCCCCTGACGTCGAGCGAGTCGCCGTGCCAGATGGTCGACTGCTGTAGAGCAGTGAACGATTGCCACGTCGTACCTGTGTAGACCCACAAAATGAGATTGTCGACGCGTGGATCGCCAACGGGCGCCTTCACCGCCATGTACACCCTCCCGTCGGGACCGCCGGCCACACCGGGGGTGTAGTCCTTTGACTGAATGGCGCTCGCACCGTTCATCGCCTGGGTCCAGCCGGACCACGCG
>DASXVK010000395.1:0-20083 GCA_036504295.1 Polyangia bacterium | reverse complement strand
GCCGAGCCCGCCCGCGAGGTCGCGGCCGCGCCCGCGGCGCCCGAGGGTGAGGCCGCCGCAGCCGCGCCGCCCACGCCTGCCGCCGCAGCTGCGGCGCCGCCCGCACCGGCCCCGGCCGTCGAAGCGGCGCCCGCGGCCCCCGCCGCCGACGCGGCTGCCGCCGCCCTGGCCGCGGCGGCCGCCGAGGTCGCGGCCGAGACCCCCGCGGTCCCCGACGAGGCGTCCGCGCCGGCCGTCAGCGCGCCCGCCGAGGAGCAGGTCACCGTCCCGCCGGCCGCGCCCGCGCCCGCGTCGCCCGTGCCCGCGCCCGCGGCGGCGGCCGCCGCCACCGGCGCGCCCCGGCCCGCGCCCATGCGCGAGCCGACCCCGCCCGCGCCGCGCCCCGGTCCGCCCGAGCGGCGTGACCGCCCGCAGTTCCAGGCCGGCCGCGACCGCCGGGACGACCGCGAGCGGCGCCCGGAGCAGGAGCGGCGCCCGGAGCAGGAGCGGCGCCCGGAGCCGCCGCGCCGCGAGGAGCGGCCAACGGAGCTCGCGCCCGCCGACGCCGCCTTCGAGATCCTGCGGGCCCAGGGCGATACCCGCCCGCTGCACGCGCGCCAGCTCGTCGACATGGCCTCCAAGCGCAAGCTCCTGCGCATCGACGCCCCGGAGCCCTGGCGCGCGCTGAAGGCGGCCATCGTCCAGGACGGCCGCGAGCGGTTGCAGAACGGCCTGCGGCCGCGCTTCCGCACCCACGGCGGCGGGCTCTACAGCCTCTCGAGCCGCTCGCTCGAGGCCGAGCTCCTCGCCGCCGAGCGCACGTTCGCCGAGCGCGGCGAGGAGCTGCGCCGGGCCACGCGCGGCGCGCTCACGCGCATGATCGCGAAGCTGAACGCCGCCGCCTTCGAGCAGCTGTCGTGGCTCCTCCTCGAGCGCCTCGGCCACCGCGAGCTCCAGCTCGTGCGTCGCGTCGAGGGCACCACGTACCTCACGTGCAGCCGGCCGCAGGTGCGTCTCTGCGTCGGGCTGCGCGTCGGCGGCATCGAGGGCCCGAAGCAGGTCGCCGACCTGCGCGCCGAGATGCAACGGCAGAACGCCCGGGCCGGCATGCTCCTCATCAGCGGCCAGATCGACGACGCTGCCATCGCCGCCGCGCGCGAGCCCGGGGCCCCGGTGTCGCTGTACGACGGCGCGCAGCTCGCCGAGCTGTGCGCCGGGCGCGGCCTCGGCGTCCTGCGCGCCCACGTGCCGCTCGACTACCTCGACCTCGAGTTCTTCGCCGACCTGCTCGAGGGTTGAGCGGCCACCCCACCTGATGACCTCCGACTCGTTCGCCTGGGCCTGGCTCGGCCGGGTGCGCTACGGGCGCGCCCTGGCCCTGCAGGAGGAGCTGCGCCGCCGCATCCTCGACGGGGAGGGCGGCGACACGTTGCTCCTGCTCGAGCACGAGCCCGTCGTCACGCTGGGCCGCCACGCCGACCCGGCCAACGTGCTGCTGCCCAAAGATGCGCTCGCCGCGTCGGGGGTCGAGGTGGTCGAGACCACGCGGGGCGGCGACGTGACCTATCACGGTCCCGGACAGCTCGTCGGCTACCCGGTCTTCCGGCTGCGCCGCGGCGTCGTGGACTTCCTCGAGACGCTCGGGGCCGCGCTCACGGACGTGTGCGCCGGCCTCGGCGTCCGGCTTTCGTTCTGCCGTCAGCCGGCCGGTCTGTGGGTCGGCAACGAGAAGCTCGTCGCCTTTGGCCTCCACGTCCATCGCGACGTGAGCATTCACGGGTTCGCGCTCAACGCCCGCACGCCGCTCGAGGCGTTCCGGGCGATCGTGCCCTGCGGCCTCCGGGCCGCGGGCGTGACCTCGCTCGCGCGCCAGTGCGGCCCCGGGGCGCCGGCCCCCGCCGAGCTCGCGCCCGGCGTCGCCGCCGCGCTGGCGCGCGTGCTCGGCCGTCCCGCGGCCCCGGTCGTCCCCGAGGCGCTGTGGGATCTGCTCTGAACCTCGACGGCGAGCGCGTCGCCGCGGCGGCTGCGGCGGCTTTGCGTTTCGGTCGAGCGCCGGTACAATGACGCCGGGCCGGAGCTGCCCGGTGCAATCATGCCTGATCCTGCCACGCTCCCCGTCGCCGTCCTCTACAACTGCGATTTCGACTCCGAGGATCCGGCGCAGCGCGACCGGGCCGACGTGGCCCAGGCCGCGCAGGACGTGAGCCAGGCGCTCAGCGCCGATCTCGGCCTCAGCGTACGCACCCACGCGATCAACGGCGATGCGGACGCCGTGGTCGCCCAGCTCCGGAGGGAGCCCCCGGCGCTGGTCTTCAACCTGACGGAGTCGCTCGGCGGCGACGCGCGCCACGAGATCCTCGTGCCGGCGCTCCTCGACTTCTACGGCGTGCCCTACACCGGCAGCGGCCCGCTCACCCTCGGCCTGGCGCTGCGCAAGGACCGCTGCAAGGACGTGCTGCGCGCCCGCGGCGTCTCGACGCCCGCGGCCGTGGTCGTCGGGGACGCGGCCGAGCTCGACGGCCTCGACCTGCGCTTCCCGATCATCGTCAAGCCGGCGCACGAGGACGGCTCCATCGGCATCAGCGCCAGCTCGGTCGTGCACGACCTGGACGCGCTGCGCGCCCGGGTGCGGGAGGCCATCGCCAGCCTGCGCCAGCCGATGCTGTGCGAGCAGTACGTCGAGGGCCGCGAGATCTATGCGTCGATCCTCGGCAACGCGCCCCGCGAGGTGCTGCCGCTGTACGAGATCGACTTCCGGACGCTGCCGGCGGCGTTGCCGCGCATCGTCACGTACCGGGGCAAGTGGGATGTGAGCTCCGACGAGTGCCTCGGCACCAAGCCCGTCCCGTGCGTCGACTTGGCCCCGGACGTCGCGGCCCGGGTCCGCGCGGTGGCCGCCTGCGCCGCCGACGCGCTCGAGATCCGCGACTACGGCCGCATCGACATCCGGCTCGACCGGGACGGCGTCCCCTACGTCATCGACGTGAATCCGAACTGCGACCTCTCGAGCACCGCCGGGTTCGCGCGGGCGGCGGCGGCCGCCGGCCTCAGCTACGCGCAGCTCGTCCGGCGGGTGTGTCACCTCACGCTGGCGCGCGCCGCGGGCGCCGCGGCCGCCTAGCGTCGCGCCGCGCGCCGCGCACCCGCCGGGGGCCCGCGTCGATTGCGGCGGAGACCGTGCGCCGCGGCGCATCCAACCCGGGCGCTTGATCTCCCTTCGGGACGGCGCCACCCTAGACCCATGGGCTCGACTCGTCGCGCGTTCCTCGCGCTCCTGTGCGTGCTGCTGGCCGAGGCCGGCTGCGCGCCCCGCCGGGCCCAGCCGCCGGGACGGCCCCTGCTGGTCGAGCTCCACATCGTGGATCGCACGCCCGCCGGGGACCGTCCGGCCACGGCCGATCTCGTCGCCATCCGCGCCGAGGCCCTGCGCCTCCAGCGCGAGGCGGGGGTCTTCACCCCCGCGCTCGGCCAGGTGCCCGCGCCGGGGCAGGAGGCCTGGCGGCTGCGGCTCGAGGTGGGGCTCGGCGAGGGCCACCGCGACGGCAAGGGCCTGGCCCGGGCCGCGGTCGTCATCCGCATGGACCAGATCGGCGGCCCGGCCGACGCGCCGCGGCTCGACACCCAGGGCGGCGCGGAGCAGCCCTACGCGCGCGAGTCGCCCGACGTGAACGGCGTCTACACCAGTCTCGTCACGCGGACCATGGGCGACCTCATGAAGGGCCTGCTGACCCGCGCCCGCCTGCGTCACGCCGACCTCCCGAGCCTGATCTCCGCCCTCGGCCACGACGAGCCCGAGGTGCGCCTGGGCGCCGTGGCCGCCGCCGCCGAGCGCCGGGACCGCGGCTCGGTGCCGGCGCTGCTCGAGCGTCTCGCCGATCCCGTCGACATCATCCGTGATCGCGCCCTCGGCGCGCTCGTCGAGATCGGCGATCCGCGCGCGGTCAAGGCCCTGACCAAGCAGACCAAGTTCCAGGACCTCGAGGGCATGCACAAGATCATCGACGCCGTCGCGTCGCTGGGCGGCGACGAGGCGCGCAGCTATCTCGAGTTCGTCGTGTCCGGCCACGAGGACCCCGAGGTCCGCGATCAGGCCAGGGAGGCCCTCGAGCGCCTGCGCCGCAAGGAGCAGATGGCGCGCGGCAAGTAGCGCGCGGCAAGCAGAGCGCGGGGGGCCCGTCCTTGTGGCTCGCCGCCGGGTTCCGGTATAGTCCGGCCCAGGAGGCGAGCATGCTCTCGCGGCATCTCGGCGGCGCTGCGGTGCTGGCGCTTGGTGGTCTTCTCGCCGGCGCCTGCGCCAGCGGCGAGGGTCCGGCGGCTCCGCCCGACGCGGCGGTGCAGCACGACGCCGCGCCGGGCGTGGACGCCACCGCGCCGACGGACGGGCCGCTCGACGCCGCCCCGGTGCAGACGGACGCCCCCGCCGTCACCGACGCGCCGGCCGACGCCCCCGCCGCGACCGACGCGGCGCCGCTGGACGGCGCGGTGCAGCCGGACGCCACGTCCGTACCCGACGGCGGCTGCCAGGTGCAGAACCTCGGCCCCTGCGATCCCGTGTGCCAGAACTGCGGCAGCGGCAAGAAGTGCACGCTCGATCTCTTCGACGCCGGCCTGGCGAAGTGCCTCGACAACGGCACCGTTCAGGGCGGCGCGGCGTGCACCCAGAACAGCAGCGCCAGCGGCAACGTCGACGACTGCGTGGCCGGCAACCTGTGCCTCAACAGCGGCACGTGCATGCACTTCTGCCGCGCCGACGGCGACTGCCCGACCAACGGGGCCTGCCTGGTGACCGTCACCGTCGTGAGCGGGGACGCGGGCGTGCCGTCGAACACCAAGGTGTGCCGCAGCCCCGACACCTGCGACCCGATGGCGAACACCGGCTGCACCACCCCGAAGGGCTGCCTGCTCTTCGGCAACGACACCCAGACTTTTTGCCTGACGCACGGGACCGGCACGGACGGGGTCGGCTGCACCTACCTGAACGATTGTCAGGCTGGGTTCATGTGCATGGACGAGAGCGGCGTGGGCGTTTGCCGCAAGCTCTGCCGCATCGCCGCGCCGTCGTGCCCGTCCTACACCTGCCAAGGAGTTCAAGGGTTTACCCTGTACGGGGTCTGCACTCCGTGAATTGCCAGACGGGTATTGCGCGGCGACAGGTCCCAATGTTTGGTAACGGCCCGCCACTGCCTTAGAATAGGCGCAGCAGCTTGCAGTCTAAGCGTGTGCCATTTCGAGAGGAGACGAACATGAAGCGTTTGGTCCGAGGCTCGCTGCTGCTCGCCATTGGCGCTCTCCTGCTGACGCTACCGAGCGTCGCTTCCGCCCATTACACCGGGTACCCCCATCGTCACGGGTACTACGTGGGTCCGGGCTACGGGGCGCCGCCGATCGACCGTCCGGGTGTGTACCTGGGCATTGGTGGCTTCGGTGACATCGTCGCCAACCAGGCCAACTCGCCGGTCGATTTCCTCACCTCGGGCGCGGGCTACAACCTGTTCCTGGGCGTGCGGCTCAACCCGAACTTCGCGCTCGAGTTCGGCTGGGGCCAGGGCTTCCACAACCAGCAGAACGACTACTTCGGCAACACCCTCGACTACATCGCGCTCAACCACCTCACCGCCGACTTGAAGATCATCTTCCCCAACCCGAGCAACGTCCGGCCCTACATCCAGGCCGGCCTCGGGTTCTACATGTTGACGGACGCGTTCAACAGCGACATCGCCTCGGGCGGCGGCTTCCAGCTCGGCGGCGGTCTCGACATCTACCTGAACCCGTGGTGGTCCATCGGCGGCCGCCTGCTGTACCACGGCATCAAGTTCGGTGACCTCAACGGCACCAACAACGCGCCGTACCTGAGCACGGTCTCGCTCGAGGCCAACCTCCAGGTGCACTTCTAGTCGCTCCCCCTTCTCCTTCTCCCTCGAAATCAGGCAGTCAGGCAGCAAGAGGATACCCGTGCCCTGCGCGCGGGTGCCCCACGGAGGTGCCGGGTGCGCTCGCCGTGCGATATCCGTGCGCGGGGCCGCTCGCATACCCGCCGGGCCGCGGACGGCCCGTCGGACGTGCTTCGCTTTTCAAGAGCTTGGCATCCCGCGCGCGGCGCGACGGACACCGCGCGTCGAGCGCCATCGCCGGACCCGTGGCGGAACCCGCGCTTGACCGCCCCTGGTCGTGCCGCGTAGCCGGGGGCGTCCCTGGCCAGGGTCCCCCCGCGCGCAGTTCCGCAGCGCAGCGTCCACCCATGACGGTGCCGCCATGCCCTTGCGAATCCAACCCCGTCACGCGCCGCGCGAGGACTGTTTGAGCACGGGGGGAGCCCTGGCCAGGGGCGCCCCCGGCCCCCGCTCGCGCACCGATCGTGAGCGCACGTATCTGCCGCGCGTCGAGCGCGACTGCTGGCGATGGAGATGCAGAGAGGAGCGGGGAGGGTGCTGCGAGCTAGCGGGAGATGTCGGCGGAGGCGGGGAGGTAGAACGAGGCGCCGATGAAGACCACGAAGATGTGGTCCCAGGAGACGTCGCTCGCGTTCGTCTTCGGCGGGGTCAGCGTGCCGTCAGCGCCCTGGACCGGGTTCCAGGTGATGGCGCGGCCGGCGAGGTTGTCGCGCACGACCGTGTCGCGCAGCTCGACGTTGAGCGCGATCCAGTTGTTGAAGAAGAGGTGGAAGCCGACGCCGTAGGTGCCGCCCGGCCGGAAGCCCTTCGACGGGTTCGAGAAGTCCTGGCCGTTCACGTCGACGCAGCCGTTGCTGCCGCAGTCGTCGGCCATGCCGGCGGCGCCGAAGCCGCCGAAGCCGTAGAAGTCGTAGTTGAAGAAGAGCTTGCCGAAGAGCGCCATCTTGCCGAAGAACGGCGTAACCTTCGCCTCGGCCGAGGCCAGGTACTGCAGCCGGAGCATCGGCTTGAGCGCCATCGACTTCGACGGTACGAGCTGGTGCGCGGCGTCGCCGTTGTAGGCGTCGGGGAGCTGCGCCAGGACGTTGTCGGTCAGGCCCGTCTGGATGTTCGCGGCGCCGCCGCTGAACGAGAGGCCGACGGAGAGCCAGTCATTCGCGTGGTACTCGGCCTTGATGCCGCCGAGGATCGTGTGGAAGAAGTCGCGGTTGAGCGAGAAACCCACCATCGGGGTCAGCTCGAAGCGGCTGTCGCGCAGCATCAGCCGCTTGCGGACCGCGGGCTGCCCCTCGAGGGGGTTGGTGCGCTGCGCGGCCGCCGGGGCCGCGATCAGGGTGCAGAGGGCGCAGAGAGTGATCGTGAGCTTGCGCATGTCGTCCTCTCCCTACCTGGAGCTCGTGTACTTGAAGGAGGGCGGCAGGTAGAAGCCGACGCCGACGGTGAAGAACAGGTTGTTCATGAAGCCGCTCTCCGCGTGCGCCTGCGCGTCCTTCTTCAGCGGGTACGCGGTCTGGGTCGGGCAGACCGAGGCGTCGCGGCAGGGCTCGAACTTGTCGAGCACCACGTAGTCGCGGATCATCGCGAAGGCGACCAGCCACTTCGTGAGGAAGACGCGGAGGCCGGCGCCGAAGTTCGGCGTGATCGCGTAGCTCTGGAAGCCCTCGTACGACGGGTCCATCGGGATGACCTCGGACTGGGTCACGCCGACGCCGGCGGTGACGATGCCCTCCCAGTGGATGATGTGCTTGTTGAAGAGCGCGAACTTGCCGTACGCGGGGACGTAGCCGAAGTCGAGCGCCGCCTCCCACAGGTACTTGTTCGCCTTCGGCACGCGGCGGTACTGCTGCGGCGTGAGGTAGAAGCGGTCCTCGCGCTCGGGCTGCAGGTACGCGCCCTCGACGCCCAGCCAGAGGACGTCGGTGAGGTAGTAGTTGATCTGGCCGCCGAACTGGTAGTGGCGGATCATCGGGTCGTTCACCGTGATCCCGAAGAGCGGCGCCAGCTCCCAGCGCCGGGCCTTGATCACCTGCTTGCGCGGGACGACGACGATGTCGGCCCACTGCGAGCTCTGGCCCGCCGGCGCCGCCGGCGCGGCCGCCGCCGGCTCAGGCGTGCCCGCGGCCGGGGCCGGAGTCGGAGTCGCCGCCGGCGCGGGCGTCGCCGGCGGCGGCGTCTCGTCCGGCTTCTTCTCCTCGGCGGCTGGCTTCTTTTCCTCTTCCTCTTGCGCCAGGGCCGACCCCGGCCCGGCAAGCAGCAGAATCGCAAAGAGGCCGAACGCGACTTGTCTCATGCGCACCTCGCTAAAGGAGCCGTGCTGAAGCCGCTTCGCAGGCGGTTCGTGGTCGTCGAAAAACGCGTGGCATCATGGGCGTTTATCTTCGTCGTCCTGCGAGTTGGTTGGAGGGACATTAACACACGGTTTTCCTGCCGATCAACAAAATATGGACCGGTGCTCCGGGCCCGTCTCCGACGGAGCGACGCACTTCTCCTCACGCCGACGGCTCTTCCACGACCTCGTGGGCGCGCTCGTACAACGCGGTCACGAATTCGTTCGGGTCAAACGGGCGCAGGTCGTCCACCCGCTCGCCGATGCCGATGAAGCGGACCGGGATCTTGAGCTCGTTGCAGATGCCGAGGATCACGCCGCCCTTGGCCGTACCGTCGAGCTTGGTCAGCACGATCCCGGTGAAGTCCATCGCCTGCTTGAAGGTCTGGGCCTGGCTGATGGCGTTCTGGCCGTTCGTCGCGTCGAGGACGAGGAGGGTCTCGTGAGGCGCGCCCTCCATCGCCTTCTCGCACACGCGCCGCACCTTCTGGAGCTCCTCCATCAGGTTGACCTTCGTGTGCAGGCGGCCGGCCGTGTCCGCGACGACCACGTCGTAGCCGTCGGTCTGGGCGCGCTTGACGGCGTCGAAGATCACCGACGACGGATCGCCGCCCGACTTCCCCTTCACCACCGGCGCCCCGACGCGCTGGCCCCACACCTCGAGCTGCTCGACGGCCGCGGCGCGGAACGTGTCGCCGGCGGCGAGGATCACCTTCTTGCCGTCGCGGATGAAGCGGGCGGCGAGCTTGCCGATGGTGGTCGTCTTGCCGACGCCGTTCACGCCGATGACCAGGATGACGCATGGCTTGGCCCGCGAGACGTCGATGGCGCCGCTGCCGCCGAGGTCGAGGATGCGCACCGACTCCTCGCGGATGAAGCCCCACACCGACTCCGGATCCTTGATCGCGGCCTTGCTCAGCTCGCGGCGCAGCGATTCGAAGAGCTGCTGCGAGGTCCGCACGCCGATGTCGGCGGTGAAGAGCACCTCCTCCAGCCGCCCGAGGAGGTCCTCGTCGATCTTCTGCTTGCCGGCGAAGAGCTTGCCCAGCCGCGCGATGAAGCCGCCGCGGGTCTTCGCCAGGCCCGCGGTGAGGACCGCCGGCTCCGCCTTTGGCGCGGCCGGCACGGCGGCGAGGGTCGGCTTCTCCCTGGGCGCGGTGACCGGCAGCGGCGCGGTGGTCGTCTCGGGCTCGCGCTCGGGCTCGCGCTCGCGTCGCCGGGCGGCCGGGCGCGGCGCCGCCTCGGCTTCCTCGGCCTCCTCGCCTTCCTCGGCCTCCTCGGCCTCGGCGCCGGCCTCCTCGGGGCCGGGGGGGAGCGCCTGTTGCTCCTCGCCCTCCTCGATCTCCTCCGCTCTGCGCGCCGCCGCGAGGGACTCGCCGGAGCGCTTCCGTACGACGCGCACCACGCCGGCGGTGACCAGCGCGAGCAGCGCGACGACGACGATGACGACGGCAAGCTCGGCCCCTGTCATGGCGCGCAACTATAGGAAAGGGGGCTCCGGCAGTCAAACCGTGTCGCGTGTTTCGGGCGCGTTTCTCGAGGGTTTCACCGCGGGCACGCCGGGGTTAACTCGCGTCGCGCCGGCGTGATCGCGGACCCGGCGCGCGCGGGAGCGGGCACCATACGCAGAAGGGGTGGGGTTCGCGGACAGCGGAGGGTGGTGCATGAGCCGGAGATTCCTCTTGGGTGCGGGGCTCGTCGTCGGGGCGCTGGGGTGGAGCGGGGTGGCGCTGGCCGACGCCGGGGCGGCGAAGGTGGACTCGGGCGACACGGCCTGGCTCCTGGTGTCGACCGCGCTCGTGATGCTGATGACGCCGGGGTTGGCGCTGTTCTACGGCGGCATGGTGCGGGCGCGCAACGTGCTCGCGACCTTCATGTACAGCTTCATCGCCCTCGCGGCGGTCACCATCGCCTGGGTCGTCGTCGGCTACAGCCTCGCCTTCGGCACCGACCACGGCGGCGTCATCGGCGGCTTCGGCGCGGTGTTCCTGCGCGGCGTCGGCCTCGGGCCGCGCGGGACGATCCCGGCGCTGCTGTTCATGGCGTACCAGCTCATGTTCGCCATCATCACGCCGGCGCTCATCTCGGGCGCGGTGGCCGAGCGCGTGAAGTTCTCGGCCTATGCGCTCTTCGCGGTGCTCTGGTCGCTGATCGTCTACTGCCCCGTCGCGCACTGGGTGTGGGGCGACGGCGGGTGGCTCGCGCGCCTCGGGGCGCTGGACTTCGCGGGCGGCACGGTGGTGCACCTCATCTCGGGCATCTCGGCGCTGGTCTTCGCCCTCGTCCTCGGGCCGCGCCTGGGCCATCCCCGCGAGAAGGTGGTGCCCCACAACCTCACGCTCACGGTGCTCGGCGCCGGCCTGCTCTGGTTCGGGTGGTTCGGCTTCAACGGCGGCAGCGCGCTCGGCTCGAACGGGCTCGCCGCGCTCGCCTTCACGAACACCCACCTCGCCGCCGCCACCGCCGCGGGCGCGTGGGCCGCGGCCGAGTGGCTCCGCAACGGCCGCCCCAGCATGCTCGGGCTCGTCTCGGGTCTGGTCGCGGGCCTCGTCGCGATCACGCCGGCGGCCGGCTTCGTCGGCCCGATGGGCGCGCTCGCCATCGGGCTGTGCGCCGGCGTCGTGTGCTACGGCGCGGTGCTGCTCAAGGAGCGCCTCGGCTACGACGACTCGCTCGACGCGTTCGGCATCCACGGCATCGGCGGCTTCCTGGGCGCGCTGCTGACCGGCGTGTTCGCCTCGAGGCTGTGGAACCCGGCGGGCGCTGACGGCCTCATCCACGGCAACCTGCGTCAGGTCGGGGTCCAGTCGCTCGCGGCCGGCGTGGCCGC
This sequence comes from Polyangia bacterium, assembly GCA_036504295.1. Taxonomy (GTDB): domain Bacteria; phylum Myxococcota_A; class Polyangia; order JACRCY01; family JACRCY01; genus DASXVK01. The sequence goes on along the minus strand of DASXVK010000395.1, from coordinate 9,057 downwards.
CGCCTACGCCGCGGTCGTGACCTATGGGCTGCTCAAGCTGGTCGATGCCCTCGTCGGACTGCGGGTCGATGAGAGCTCCGAGGTCGAGGGGCTCGACCTCAACCTGCACGGCGAGCGCGGCTACGCCTTCGATCTGGTCATGAGCCGCGAGGCGCGTCCGACCGATGACGAGGAGGCGCTCGAGGCCCGTCGCGTCGACGCGGAGACGCCCGCCCGGTCGGACGAGATGCTCGACGCAAGTACTTGATCTCACGCCCCCCAACGCGGTAGGCTGTGGCCAGCCGCACACCGCGGCTCACCAGACCTGCCGCGCCGGCTTCGCCGGGCGGAAAGGGGGTCGCTGATGGGATTCTTCAAAGAGAAGGGCAAGGACAAGCCGGTGGTGCAGGATGAGCTGCCTATCGAGGACGAGGCGCCCGCGCCGCCGCCGGTCAGGGCCGTTCCCCCGGTGAGCAGCGGCTACGGCATCGAGCAGGCGATCCAGCTCATGCGCAGCCTGCCTTCGGACCTGCAGACCACCGACATCGTGGTGCAGGTCATCAAGCGCACGCTGGAGTCGGCGCAGATCAACGTCGGCGCGATCATCCAGGACGCCTCTCGCAAGGAAGAGCGGATCGAGACGCGGATCCGCACCCTGCAGGAGGAGATCGCCATGCACGAGAAGGAGATCGCCACGCGCCGCAGCGAGATCGAGCGCATGCAGACCGACCTCGAGGAGACCTCGAAGGTCAAGGAGCGGCTCGTCATGGCGGAGCAGCTCACCAACGCCGGCCAGTAGCCGCCCCGCCGGTCAGGGCTGACGACCCGCCGGCCGCCCCCGCTTCCCCCTCCCTTGCCGTGGCGCGGACGCGCCGCTATATCGTTGCCCTGCCCTTTCACGGCGCGGGAGGTTCATCGTGTCCGAGCTCACGGCCTACGAGACCGCGGTCGCCGAGGCGATCATCGGCGTCGATACGCTCTTCGGCGGCGACGTCAACAACCCGAGCGGCACCGGCCGCTTCATCGCGGATTGCTGGTTCTCGGGCAAGCCGCTGCCGCCCGCCTACCACCACCCGCTCGCGGCCCGGCTGCGCGAGACCGGCGGCGTCACCGCCAAGGCGCCCGACCGTGAGGCGGCGCGCCGCTACCTGAGCGATCTCGATCTGCGCGGGCGGCTGCAGGACGTGCGGCTCCATGCGCGCGGCATGGCGGAGCTGCGCCGCGACTACGTCGAGGGCCTCGCGCTCAGCCTCGAGGTCATGCTCGACCTCGTCCTCGAGCTCCTCGGCGACGGGCCCCGGGTGCCCTACGAGCGGTGCGTGGACGGCTCGACGGGCGCCGCGCCCCGCTTCGCCTCGACCGACGACGATCGGGCGCGGGTCCGCGATCTGCTCGCGGCCGCGGGCTTCGCGCCGGCGACCCACGGCGGCCTGGTCCCGGCGGTGGACGCCTGGCGCGCGGCGCGGCGCGTGAGCAAGGCGGAGATCCACAGCGCCTCCGACGCCGTCATCCCCGAGCTCGACCGGCTGGCCGGCGAGCGCGTGGCCGCGCACCTGCCAGCGGAGCTGCGGGCGGTGCCGCGGGCGAACATCACCTTCCTGCCGATCGAGGACGCCTGGTTCTCGGGATCGATGAACTACCTCGGCCGCGCCCGGCGGCCCGACGGCGAGCCGGAGTACGAGGCCACCTACGAGATCAACGCGGCGCTCGAGATCTCGCGGCCCGAGTTCGCCCAGCTCATCGCCCACGAGGTCGTGCCCGGCCACGTGATGACGTTCGCCCTCATCCAGAACCTGTACCACCGCGGGCTGCTCGGGTTCGAGGCCACGATCCTCACCATGAACTCGCGCGGCGCGACCCTCTCGGAGGGGATCGCGAACGCCGGGATCTACCTGGCGCACGGCGTCCGCGACCTCGACGGCCTGCCCACGGCTGAGCTGCGCCTCGGCGTCCTCCTCGCGCAGCTGCAGGACAAGGCCAAGAACAACGCGAGCTATCTGCTCTACGCCGAGGGCAAGACCGCCGACGAGGCCGCGCGGCGGATCCGGGAGGAGTGCCTGGTGTCGGAGGAGCGCGCCGACAAGCTGGCGCGGGCCTGGGGCGGCCACCCGCTGCTCGGGCGGATGTACCTGCCGAGCTATCACTTCGGGCTCGAGCTCGTGCTCGATCTGCTGCGCCGGCACGGCGAGGCCAAGGCGGTGCCGGCCCTGTACGGCGCGCACGGCCTGGTGGATTGTGTCACCGTGCGAAAGGCGGTACGGTGACCCTCGGGCTCCCGGAGAAGGAAGTGAATCCATGTGTCGGTTGACCCCCATCGCCATCGCGCTCGCCTTCATCAGCGCCTGCACCAACGCGGACCCTGGGCTACCGCCGGACGCGGGCCGCCAGGAGGACGCGATCAACAACCACCTCCAGCAGGACGCGCAGGATGACGCGGCGCCGCCGGTCACCGACGGGCCGCCGCCCGCGACGGAGCTCCTCCTCTACGCCCACACCGACACCAAGCTCTACAAGGCCGATCCCACGGTCCAGCCGCTGGCGCTCAACCTCGTCGGCACCTTCGACTGCATCGGCGGCACGGGCCAGGATTCGTCCATGACGGACATCGCCATCGACAAGGACGGCAAGCTCTTCGCCGTGAGCAACACGGCCGCATACGCGCTCGAGGTCACCGGCAGCACCGTCCACTGCAAGGACAAGTGGACGCTGCCGTCGGGTGGGCACTTCTACGGGCTCACGTTCGCGCCGGCGGGCGTGCTCGGGCCGAACGAGATGCTCGTCGGCGCGAACAGCGCCGGGGAGCTGTGGGCCATCAGCAGCGCGGGCGCCACCACCCAGGTCGGCACCTTCGGCAAGGTCCCGGCGAACGACGGCCACGGGCACCCGTACGACAGCGGCAACGTCGGCAAGGACTGGGAGCTGTCGGGTGACATCGTCTTCCTCACCAACAGCGGCAGCCCGGTCGGTTTCGCCACCGTGCGCGACTGCCCGACCCCGCCGTACTCCAGCAACTGCAACCCGGTCGACACCCTGGTCGAGATCAACGTCCCGGCGCTCGCGCTGGGCAACACCTCGTCGGTCACGAAGAAGGTGCGCGGCCAGATCGTCAAGGCGTCCGGCTGCAACGACACGAGCGCGGCCACCGGCTACGGCAGCATGTACGGCATCGCCGCCTGGAACGACAAGGTGTTCGGGTTCTCGCGGGCCGGCTACCTCGTCGAGATCTCGAACGTCGACGGCACGGCCTGCATGGTCGCGGACTACTCGCCCGGCGACAAGTTCGCGGGCGCGGGCGTGAGCACCGTCGCGCCGGTCATCGTCATCGACTGATCCACCCCGCCTTACCGGAAGCTCCCGTCGAGACAGAGCAGCGCGCCCCCGCCGCGCGGCACCAGCGCGACGCGAGGGCCCTCGCCGGCGTGCCACAGCACCGCCGCGCCGCCGAGGAGCGCCAGCGCGGCGCCGCCCGTCAACGTGAGCACGCCGGGGAGCATGGTCGCGTAGCGGCTCTGGCACGTGACCCCGCTCACGTCGCACCGGCTTCGCCCGTCGAGCGCGATGAAAAGGCCTCCCGCGGCGCCGCCCGCGAGCCCGACGCCGACCGCCACCCAGCGCAGCCACGCGATGGCGTTGCGCTGGGGCGCGGCGCCGCCCACCTGGACCACCACGCCCGGGCCGGCCGCGCCGAGCCGCAGGAAGCGGCCGAACGATTCCAGGGTGGCGCGATCGGGCGGGCCCGGCTCGAGGCTGACGAAGCCGGCCCGCACCGGGCGCGCGCTGTCGACGGCCACGACCGCGCCCTGCAGCGCCGCGCGTCCATCCCGTGCGCCGACGCCAATCAGGATGACCTCGCGCGCGCCGAGCAGCCGGCCGAGCGCCGCGGCGTGACCGACCTCGAGGCGCCCCCGCGCCTCGGGGTCCGCGTACGTCAAGGCGGGGCGCTCCTCGCCGGCGACGGCCGCCTCCAGCTCCAGATCCAGCACGACCTCCTGGTCGCCGCTGGCGACCGCCACCTCGTGCACGCGCCCCGGCCGGTCGCCGTGCTGCGCGAAGACGCGGTAGCGACCCGGATAGAGCCCCGGCACCCGCACCGGGCCGCTGCCCGCGTGCTCGCCCCCGAGGAGGACGGTCGCGCCCTCGGGCCGCGTCACGATCTTGAGCGTCGCGCGCGCCTGGCCGTCGAGGTCGCGGCGCACCTGGCGATGGAAGTCGACGAGGCTCGGGCTGTAGCGCTGCGGCGACGGCTCGCGCCCCGGCGCCGCGCGCAGGACCTCGGCCATGACGGCGGCGGCGGCGGCGCGGCGCTCGGTCCGCAGATAGGCGTGCGCCAGGACCAGCCGGCCATCCTCGAGCGCCTGCCGCGCCCGGCGGTCGCGCGCAAGCAGGGCGTCGCGCCCGGTGAGCGCGGGCACGGTCCGCTCGAGGGTCGCGATGACCCGGCCGAAGCCGCCCCGGGTGAAGGCCGCGGCGGCGTCGGCGACGGCGCGATAGAGCGCCTCGGCCTCCTCGTCCGTCGCGTCCCGCGCGACCGTGCCGAGGCGCACGCCGATGCGGCCGCCGAGCGCCGCCCCGGCGAGGAGCGGCCGGTGGCCGGGCGTGCGCGCGAGGTGACCGAGGTAGAGGTCCATCTCGAGCGCTCGCTCGCCGGTGAGCGTCTCGAGGAGGAGATCGGGCTCGGCCGCGGCGACCGGCCGCGCGACGAGCAGGGCGGCGAGCGCAGCCAGGACGGCGGCACCTCTCACGGGTGCCACTCGAAGGCCCCCATGTCGGGGGCGGTGCCGTAGGGGCGCGGGTAGCCGTCGAAGTCGTGGTCGGGGGCGCCGATTGACGCGGCGGTGTCGATGCCCGCAGAACCGACGTCGTAGTGGAAGTCCCCACCGGTGCGGTCCTTGAACGACGGCGACTGGCTGATGTTCCCCTGGCCCGTGACCGCCTGGCCGAGGTTGGAGGACGTGACGGCACACGTGGTGCTGGCGTCGCGGTAGGAGTTCCACCACACGACACTGTTGGTGACCGGCGCCGCGCCGCTGCACCGCACGCCCGCCTCGATGTTCGCGGTGGCCGTGTTGCCGACGACAGTGTTGTTGACGAAGGACGACCCGGCGCCGGGCGTCAGGATCCAGACCCCGCCGAAGGTCGAGCTGGCGCTGCCGTTGCTGGCGATGACGCTGTTGACGATGGTGTACGTGCAGCCGTTGAGGCGGAGCCCGCCTTGGCTGTTCGACAGGATGGCCACGGCGTCGGTCACGAGCGTGGATTGATCGCAGGCCAGGCCGTAGTAGTTGGTGGCGCCTTGGACCTTCACGTGACGTAGCGTGACGCTGGCGCCGGCCGTCAGGCTGACGTTGCCGCCGAGCACCTGGAGACCGTCGATCAGCACCGTGCCGCCTTGCAGCGCAACGCCCGCGCCGCCTGCGCCGACGCCCTGCACCCGTGCGCCCTGCTCGGCCCGCAGGCGGAAGGACGCGCCCAGCACGAGGACGGGCGCGTACATGCCGGCCCGGACATGGACGTAGCGGCGGATTCCGAGGCTGTCGACGGCCTTCTGGATCTCGCAGTACGGGTCGGCCGCGGAGCCGGCGCCGCCCAGCGGGGTCGGGCAGTGGGGGCCCATGTTGTCCACGAACACGATCTCGGGCTCGGTCGCGCAGCGGCCGGTGAGCGAGTCGCAGAAGTAGGGGCACTGTGCGTCGGCGGCGCAGGCGGTGCACGTCGACGTCGAGAGATCGCACACGGGGGTGTCGAGCTTCGCGGCGCAGTCGGCGCTTGCGCGGCACTCGACGCAGCGCCCGTCGGGGTGGCAGACCGGCGTCGCGGGGGCGCGCGCCGCGCACTCGGCGCCGCCCTGGCAGCCGCGGCACGCGCCGCCCGCCCCGCAGATCGGGGCCGCGGGATCGACGCACGCCGCCGAGGAGCCGCAGCCCGCGTCGGGCGGCGCGGCGTCCCCCATGGCGTCGAAGGCGGCGTCGGCCCCACCGGCGTCGAGCTGGCCGCCGTCGTCGGCTGGCATGCACGTCCGCGTCGCGACGTCGCAGCGCGGCTTGGCCGCGCTCGCGCAGGGGTGCGTGAGGTCGCAGAAGTCGGCCACCGGTTCGGAGCACCCCACGAGCGGGGCCAAGGCGAACAGCACCACGGCGCGCAGCATTCGAGCCTCCCTGAGGTCGGGACCGAGTCTAGGTGGCCGCGCCGGCGCGCGTCAAGGATAGGACGGGCGGTGATCGCGCGCCTGCGGCGGTGCCGCGGCGAACGGCCGCGGTTCAGCGGCGGTCTTCGTATTGACCGGCGGCCGCGACCGTCTCGTGCTACACTGCGCCCGGCGCGGCCCTCCTGGAGCGTTCGCTCTTAGCCCCCTGAGAGTAGGCGTGCGGGAGGCCGCGCTGTTTCACGAACAACGTCGCGGAGTCGCCCACGCACGACGTCGAGATGTCGAGGTCGTGCCGCGCCAGCGCGCCCTCGGGCCGGAGCTCCTGCTACGCCTCGCTGGCGGGGGCGCCTCTGCTATAGTGCGCCCCGGAGGCTGGCCGCGCGGTTCGGCCGGACCGGAGGCTTGGGGTGCCACAGGTCATCATCGAGAACCCGGTGCTCAACTCGCCGTTCACCGAGCCGACGCGCCCGGACAAGTGCCACCTGAACCGAGTGGTCGCGGACACGGGCTCGTGGGAGCAGAAGATGGCCGAGACTCTCGAAGGCATGGACGAGGTGCTCGCCTACGTGAAGAACCAGAACCTCGGGTTCACGATCCCCTACGTGATCGGTGATGAGCAAAAGTCGTACTACCCGGACTTCATCGTCCGGATGCGGCACGGGCGCGAGGACGAGCTCAACCTGGTGCTCGAGGTGAGCGGCCGCCAGCGGGAGGACAAGCTGGCCAAGGTCAACCCGCCGCCGCCGAAGGCGGGTCGGAGCGTGGCGGCCGAGGAGACCCGCGCCTACGGCAAGCTCCAGGTGCTGCTCGCGCGTATGAACCCCGACCTCGCCATGGGCGACGAGCTGCTGAAGAAGACCGGGGCCGGCAACCTCTTCATGGTGTTCGGCGAGCCTGACATCGTCATCACGCGCGAGAAGGACGGCGTCGTGGTCGAGATCAAGGGCCTCGACATCTACGACCCGACCACGGGCGCGATCCGCTCGCACTCCACCGACGACCTCGCGTGCTGGTTCATCGACACCGACTACAACGGCGAGAGCTTCTTCGTGCGCCACGCCTATTTCACCGGCGCCGACCGCCCCTACGACAAGCTGAAGCGCGCCCTGCGCGCCGAGATCGACGAAGGCGCCTGGGAGCAGCTCTACGCTACCAGGAGCCGCCCGTTCCCGCGCCCCAAGACCGGAAGAATCGCGGTCAAAGTGATCAACCACTTCGGCGACGAGGTGCTCAAAGTCTACAGCGTCGCCTGACCGCACGCATCGTCGCGGTCGCGTTCGGGAATAGCCGCCGGCGGGCGAAGGGTGCGCATCATGAGTGTTGACGACCTCACCAAAGATTCAGCGATTCACGCGTCGCTGGCGCGCCTGCTACCCGACGACGACATCAAGCTCGGGATGCGCCTGCGGATCCCGCCGAGGAGGAACAGCGGCCCGCTCGTCGGCACCGCCTACGACTACATGGTCCGGTTCGAGCTCGAGCGGCAGCATCCGAACGCCCTCACCCGGCGCTGGGTGGCCGAGGGCGCGGTCGAGACCGTCGCGCCCATCGCCGGCCTCGGCATTTTCGAGATCAGGGCCGGAAACGGCGAGATTCGGGCCTCGGTCGACGGCGAGGTTGCCGCGCGATGGGTCACGGTCGTGCGTTCGGCGCGCAAGGCGCACAAGGCTTACGTCGCCGACCCGGCGCCGTCGGCCGAGGCGCGGAGGTCGCTGGCGTGCCATGCGCTGCGCCTTGCCAGAATCGACACATTCGTGCGCGCCGAGTACGTGGACGTAGACCCATCCAGGGTCGAGCCCGCCGATGCCGAGGACGTACTCGAGCTGCTCGAGGCCACGCCATTTGATCGCCTCGGGTCGCGTGACCTCCTGTGGCTCAACCCCACCTTCGGTGACCAATCCACGCGGGTCGGGGGCGCGGACGCCGACATCATCTCCGGCACGTCCCTCCTCGACCTGAAGACCGTCAAGACGCCGACGCCGCGCGGGGACCTGCGCCAGCTTCTCGCCTATCTGTTCCTGGCCCGCGCCGCCCGCGCCACCGACCCCTCCTTCCCCGCGATCGTCACCATCGGCATCTACTACTCTCGCCAGTGTCAACCCTGGCTGCTGCCGGTGCACGGCTTCACGCAGATGACCGAGTTTTCCGACGTCGAGCACGAGTTCTTCGAGCGGGCGGAGACGTTGTTCCCACGGCCGCTCGAGCACAAGGGCCGTCGGCCACCGGCACGCCCCAACGGCGGCACCGCAGGGGATAGCCCGAAGCCCACGCGCACGGGCGCGAAGGCGAGCGCGAGGCAGGGCAGTGCGAGACCAACGCGCTGAAAGGGCCTGGGCCATCGTGGCCGACGAGGAGGTCTTGCAGGCATTCGACGCGCCCCGGGATGAGCTGGCCAAGCGGAGTCGCCCATGAGAATCGACCGCCTCACGGTGCAGAACTTCAAGAAGTTCACCGACCAGACTTTCGCGCTCCACCCCCACTTCACGCTCCTCGTCGGCGACAATGGCGCCGGCAAGACGAGCGTGCTCGACGCTCTGGCCGTCGCTCTTGGCCTGTGGCACAAGGCGGCTCCGGGGAGCAACTGGCGCAACATCTTGCCCGAGGAGATCCGCCTCGATCCGGTCGCGGCCGGTGATCGCGTTCTGTTCCAGCCGCGGCTGCCGTCGAAGATCACGGCGGCAGGCCGCATCGGTCAGCGTGAAGGCCTCCGCTGGACGCGCATGGTGCGGGACGGCGGCACGCGAACCACCAATGCCGAGGCCAAGGACGCCGAGGAGGCCATCGCCCATCTGGTGCGGGAGGCGGACCTACTGCACGCGCCGCTGCCGGTCCTGGCCTACTACGGGGCGGGGCGCGCCTGGCTGCCGACGAACAAGCGGCCGCCGGGGCGGACCAGCCAACACAAGCCGCAACGCTTCGACGCCTACCGAAAC
>DASXVK010000394.1:0-13005 GCA_036504295.1 Polyangia bacterium | reverse complement strand
GGAAGCCCGCCGCGGCTCGCCCGGTCCTCGAGCGCGCGCTCGCCATCCGCGCGCCGGCCGCCATCCCCCCGGCCGACCTCGCCGCCACCCGCTTCGCCCTGGCGCAGGCGCTGGGGACGAGCGGGGGCGACCGGGCGCGCGCGCACGCCTTGGCGACGCAGGCGCGCCACGGCTACGCCGGGGCCGAGGGCGATCACCGGGCGCGCCTGGCGGCCGCCGACGAGTGGCTCGCGCACCCTCCCGCGGCCGCGAGCACGGCCCGGCGTCAGGACCGTGCCCGCCGCGCGCTGACGAGGCCGCACAGCCCCGGGGCGAGCGTGACCCCGCGCACCTCGTCGAACCCCGCCTCGCGCACGGCGCGCATGAACGCCTCCCGGGTCCCGAAGGCGTCGATCGACCGGACGAGGTAGCGATACGCGCCGGCGTCGCCCGACACGGCGCGCCCGACGAGCGGCAGCGCGACCCGGCTGTACGCGGCGTGCAGGGCGCGGCCGAACCAGGTCGCGGGGCGGAAGAGCTCGAGCACCGCCAGGCGGCCGCCGGGGCGCAGCACGCGCGCGATCTCGGCCAGCCCGCCGTCGAGCGACTCGAGGTTGCGCACGCCGAAGGCCACGCTGCAGGCGTCGAAGCTCGCCGGCTGGAACGGCAGCGCGGCCGCGTCGGCCTGGGTCGCCGGGATCCGCGTCTTCTCATGGCCGCGGGCCAGCATGCCGCGCGCGAAGTCCGCGCCGACGATGCGCGCGGCGGGCTGCGCCTGGCGGGCCGCGGCCGCCACGTCCATGGTGCCGGCGCAGAGGTCGAGGAGCCGCTCGCCGGGCGCGAGCGCGAGCGCCGCCACCAGGCGCCGGCGCCAGCGCACGTCGGTGCGGAACGCGAGCAGGCGGTTGAGCAGGTCGTAAGTGGGCGCGATGCGGTCGAACATCGCGCGCACGGCCGGCGCGCGCGCGGGCGCGCCGGGGAGGGGGACGGGGCTCGTCATGGTGACTCCCTTCGTTGCCGCAAAGCTTCCGAAACGGGAGACGGAGACCCCCGGTGACTTGTCGCATGTTCGAGGACGAAGCCACAGCCGCGCACACCGGTCCCGCCCGGGGGAACACGGAACATCTTGACACGCGGAGGCGCGTGAGACCACATTTCGGTAGTCATGACCACCGACACGCCTCCCGAGAACCCGCGCCGCGGCGGCTCCCTGCTCTTCGCCCTCAGCATCGTCGTCCTGGTCGGCGCGAGCTTCTTCGCCGGCGCCATGGTGTGGCCCGCCGTCCAGCGGTGGCGCGGCGTCGCGGCGAGCGGTCCGAGCGAGGGCCAGACCGCGCTCGTGCTGGAGCACGCCGCGGTCGACCTCAAGCTCGGGCGCGGCGCCGCGGTCGTCGAGCAGCTCGGCGTGCACGCCCAGAAGGCCGCCGATCCGGTCGTGAAGGAGCGCCTGCTCGGCCTCTGGGCCGAGGCGGCGGTGCAGGCCGGCAAGCTCGGCGCGGCCGAGGCGGCCGAGCGCCAGCGCGAGGCGCTCGCGAGCGACCCGGCGGCCAAGCGCCAGATCCAGCTCCGGCGCGTCGCCCTGCTCGGCGCGCTCAAGCGCGCGCCCGAGGCGGCCGAGCTCGCGGCCGCGATCGAAAAGGACGATCCTGCGCTCGCCGACGAGGCGCAGCTCCGGCTGTTCGCCGGCAGCAAGACCGAGGACGAGCTGCGGGCGTGGGTGAAGGCGGTCAAGCCGGAGGATCGCGCCGCGGCGCGCACGGCGGGGCTCGCCGCGCTCCGGCTGCTCAAGGACGCGGGCGAGGCCGAGCGGCTGCTCGCGCCGCAGGTCGCCGGCGGGGCGCCGGACCCGGCGCTGCTCGCGGCGCTCGTCGACGCCTACACCGCGCTCGGGCGGCCCAAGGACGTCGCGCAGACGGCCGCCACGTTGCGGCCGCTCCTCAAGGACGGGCGCGCCCAGGCCGAGATCGCGCTCGTGCGCGCGAAGGCGCTCGCCCAGGCCGGGGACGTGCCGGCGGCGCTCGTCGCGCTCGACGAGCTCCTCGCGGCCATCAGCGCGCCGGAGGGCCGCCAGGCGGTGCGGCGCCTCCGCTACGAGCTGCTCAAGCAGGCGGGGAAGCTGCCGGAGGAGATCGCCGCGCTCGAGAAGCGCGGCGACCGGGCGGCGCGCGCCTACGTCGCCCTCGAGGTCGAGCGCGACTACCCGCTCGCCGTGCGTCTCTACACCGACCTCAGCCGCGAGAGCCCCGAGGCGGGGTTCGGCCCGGCGCTCGCGGAGGCGCAGCGGCGCAGGGAGCTGGCGGAGCGCCAGGCGCTCTACGCGCAGGTGCTGCAGAAGGACGGCGGGGACCGCGGCGCGTTCGAGAAGTACCTGGGCGCCTCGGCGGCGCTGCGCGACGACGAGGCGGTCCGCAAGGCCATCGGGCCCCTGCTCAAGGGCCACGAGCAGGAGCCCGCGGTGCTGCTCGACGTGGCGCGGATGCTCGCGGGCGCCGGGCTGCTCGAGGACGCCGCGGGGCTCACGCAGCGCGCGTACGCCGCGGAGAAGGACGCGGCGAAGAAGCAGCAGATCCTGCTCGCCATGGGCGAGCTCTTCGCCGGCGCCCAGCAGGACGAGCGCGCGCGGCGCCTCTACAGCGACCTCGCCGCGGGCGGGCTCAACGCCGAGATCCGGGCGCGCGCGATGGCGCGCCTCGCCGCGCTGATGAAGACGCGCTGAGGCCGCCCCGCGCTACTCGGGCTCCTTGCCGCTCTCCGCGTCGGGCTGCGGCAGCACGAGCGACGCGACGGTAGCGACCGTCAGGATCACCGCCACGGTGCCGAGCGCGAAGTAGACCGGCACCTTGACGAAGTCGGTGATCAGCATCTTCACGCCCACGAGCACCAGGATCGCGACCAGGGCCGGCTTGAGGAAGCGCAGCGACCGCAGCGCGCCGGCGAGCACGAAGTAGAGCGCCCGCAGGCCCAGAATGGCGAAGATGTTCGACGTGTAGACGACGAACGAGTCGCGGCTGACCGCGAGCACCGCCGGCACCGAGTCCACGGCGAACATGACGTCGGTGCTCTCGATGGCGATGAGCACGAGGATGAGCGGCGTGAAGCGCCAGCCGGCGTCGGTCTTCACCAGGAAGTGCTCGCCGTGGTAGCTGCGCTGCAGCGGCAGCACGCGGCTGGCCCAGCGCACCAGGCGGTTGCGCTCGGGGTGGACCTCCTCGCCGACGAAGGCGAGCCGGGCCCCGGTGACGACGAGCAGGCCGCCGAGGACGTAGAGCAGCCAGTGGAACTGCGCGAGCAGCGCGACCCCGCCGAAGATGAAGAGGCCGCGGGTGACGATGGCGCCGAGGATGCCCCAGAAGAGCACGCGGTGGTGGTACTGCGGCTCGACCGCGAAGTACGAGAAGAGCGCGATGAAGACGAAGAGGTTGTCGACCGAGAGCGCCTTCTCGACGAGGAACGCCGTGAGGTACTCGAGGCAGGCCTCCCAGCCGCGCACCCCGGCCACGAGCAGCGAGAAGGCCAGGCCGATGCTGACCCAGATCACGCTCCAGAGGAGCGCCCGCCGCGTGCTCTCCTTCTCGGCGTGGCGGTGGAAGACGAGCAGGTCGAGCGCGAGGAGCGCCAGCACGATGGCGGCGGCGACGACCCACCACCAGGAGCTCACGGGACGCTCCGCGCCGGCTCATCGGCGACCGGCGGGCCAACGACAGCGGTTGAGTCTGGCGCGCGCACCGGCAACGAGGCTACACAGCGACGACCCGCGCCGCAAGTCCGCGCCGCCATTCGACGGAGGGGATTCCGGCCGGCCGCCCGGAGTCCGGCCGCCGCGCCGTCCTACGCGCCGAACAGGCGTCCGATCTCGGACCACGGGATCGCGAGGACGTTGGGCGCGAGCTGAAGGCGGCGTGGCGTCCGGCAGACGACGTAGCCACGGCGCGCCTGCGGGTACTCGGCGAGGAAGGTCCGCAGATGCCGCGCGTCGCGCTCCCCCGGCGCGTCGGTCCACTTCGCCTCGATCGGCGTGTACTCCTCCCCGTGGTCGATGACCCAATCGACCTCGGGCCCGTCAGGATCGCGCCAGAACCGCAGCCGCAGCGACGGTCCGCCGAGGCGACAGTGCCGCAGGCACTCGAGCCCGACCCATTGCTCGAACAGCCGGCCCAACGTCTCTCGGGAAGGGCGCCGCCCTTCCCGCGCGCACACCCGGCGGACCCCCAGATCGAAGAACAGGTACTTGCTCGACCGCATCAGCTTCTTGCGGGAGGCGCTGGCCGTGATCGGATCGATGCGCTCGGCGATGAGGCAGTCCTCGAGGACCTCGTAGTAGCCGGCGATGGTCGTGTGGGCGACGCCGATCTCCTGCGAGATCGCGCGAAAGCTCACGGCGCCGCCCGAGGCGAGCGCGGCGTGCTCGAGGAAGCGCGCGAACGTGCCGAGGTTGCGCACGAGCGCCTCGGCGCGGATCTCCTCCTCCAGGTAGGTCGTCACGTATGACTCGAGATCCTGCTCGCGGTGCCCCCGCTCGGTCTCGAGCGCGATCCCAGGCAAGCTCCCGTCGAGCACGGCGTCCTCGAGCGCCTGCGGGTGCTCGTCGATCGTGAACGGATCCAGCCGCAGCGCGACCACCCGGCCGGGGAGCAGGTTCACGTCCGGGCCGCGCCGCAGCTTGCGCGCCGAGGAGCCAGTGAGCACGAACGTCGTGCCGTCACGATCGATGAGGTCTTGCACGACATCGAGGATGCGCGGCACCTTCTGCACCTCGTCGAGGAGAACGAGACTCCGCCGACCGCGCGGGAGCCGCGGGAGGGCCCGCACCTCGGCCGCCAGCAGCGCCGGATTCTTCTCGTAGCGGAGGCGCACCTCCGGCGTGACGAAGGAGAGCCAGAGGTCGTGCGCCAATCGGCTGAGGAGGGTCGTCTTGCCGGTCTGGCGCGGACCGAGCAGCAGCACGCTCTTGCCGCGCCGCAGTGCGGCCTGCAGCGGTGCTTCAAGGCGTCGGGGGATGTAGTCCACGGGCTCCATTTTCGGCGATAATGGAGCCAACGTCAACCGGGCCCCACGGGCGCTACTCCGCGAGCGCCACGCGCTCGCGATCCTGCAGACGCTGTCAGGCCTATCCGCGGCGGAGCTTGAGCACGACGACGCCGAGCGGCGGGAGCTTCAGGTTCACCGAGTGGCCCAGGCCGTGCCACGGGGTCGGCTCGGCCCAGAGTCCGCCGGCGTTGCCCAGGTTGCTGCCGCCGTAGATCTCGGCGTCGGAGTTGAGCAGCTCGGCGTAGTAGCCCCCCTCGGGCACGCCGACGCGGTAGCTGTCACGGACGATCGGGGTGAAGTTGCAGACGAAGACGAGGAAGTCCCGCGGGTCGGCGGCGAAGCGCAGGAACGAGTAGACGGTGTTGTCGGCGTCGTTGCAGTCGATCCAGCGGAACCCATCCCAGCCGAAGTCCCGCTGGAAGAGCGCGGGCTCCGTCTGATACGCGCGGTTCAGGTCCGCCATCCAGCGCACCAGGCCCCGGTGCTCGGGGTAGTCGAGCAGGTGCCAGTCGAGGCTCTTGTCGTGCCACCACTCGTCCCACTGCCCGAGCTCCATCCCCATGAAGAGGTGCTTCTTGCCGGGATGGCCGTACATGTAGCCGAGCAGCGACCGCAGGTTCGCCCGCTTCTGCCAGTCGTCGCCCGGCATCTTGCGGATGAGCGCGCCCTTGCCGTGCACCACCTCGTCGTGCGACAGCGCGAGGACGAAGTTCTCGGTGTACGCGTACAGCATGCTGAACGTGAGCGTGTTCGCGTGGTACTTGCGGTGCACCGGGTCCTTGCTGAAGAAATCCAGCACGTCGTGCATCCAGCCCATGTTCCACTTGAGGCTGAAGCCGAGGCCGCCGAGGTAGGTCGGGCGCGAGACGCCGGTGAACGAGGTGGACTCCTCCGCGATCGTGAGCACGCCGGGGTGCTCGCGGTGCACGAGCGTATTGAAGTACTTGATGAACTCGATGGCCTCGAGGTTCTCCTTGCCGCCGAAGCGGTTCGGGATCCACTGGCCCTCCTTGCGGGAGTAGTCGAGGTAGAGCATCGAGGCGACGGCGTCCACGCGCAGGCCGTCGAAGTGGTACTGCTCGAGCCAGAAGAGGGCGTTCGAGAGCAGGAAGTTCCACACCTCGGTGCGCCCGTAGTTGAAGACGAGCGTGTCCCAGTCGGGGTGGCGGCCCATGCGCGGGTCGGCGTGCTCGTAGAGGTGCGTGCCGTCGAACCAGGCGAGGCCGTGCGGGTCCTCGGGGAAGTGCGCCGGGACCCAGTCGAGGATGACGCCGATGCCGTGCTGGTGCATCGTGTCGACGAACGCCATCAGGTCCTGCGGCGACCCGAAGCGGCCCGTCGGGGCGAAGAAGTTGATGGTCTGATAGCCCCACGAGCCGTAGAACGGGTGCTCGGTGATCGGCATCAGCTCCACGTGGGTGAAGCCCATCTCCTTCAGGTAGGCCGCGAGCTCGTGGGCGGCCTCGCGGTACGAGAGCGACTCGCTGTGCCGCGCGTGCCGCCACGAGCCGAGGTGGACCTCGTAGATCGAGATCGGCTCTTCCAGGTGGTTGCCGGCGCGGCGCCGGTCGAGCCAGGCCTGGTCCTGCCACTCGTACCCCGCGAGCTCGTAGACGCGCGAGGCCGTCTTCGGCGGCAGCTCGACCTGGAAGGCGTACGGGTCGGCCTTGAGCAGCACCGGGCCGCCCTGCGACGGCAGGATCTCGTACTTGTAGTTCTGGCCCTCTTCGATGCCCGGGATGAAGAGCTCCCAGATGCCGGTCCGGTCGTGCTTGCGCATCGGGTGGAGCCGGCCGTCCCAGCCGTTGAAGTCGCCGACCACGCTGACGCGCGCGGCGTTGGGCGCCCACACGGCGAAGACCACGCCCGGGATCCCGTTCGCCTTGGTGAGGTGGGCGCCGAGCTTCTCCCAGCTCCGGTAGTGCGTGCCCTCGGCCAGGAGGTGCAGGTCGAACTCGGTGAGCTGCCGCCCGAAGGCGTACGGGTCCTCGACCTCGCGCACGGCGCCGGCGCCGTCCTCGATCCGCAGGCGGTACCGCGGGGGCTCGCCGTCGCCGTCGAGGGTGGCCTCGAACAGGCCCGCGTCGTGGCGGCGCTGCGCCTCGGCGAGCACCTGGCCGCGCGGGTCGACGACCCACACCCGCCGCGCGTCCGGCGCGAGGGCGCGGACCACGAGGGCGCGCTCGCCCTTCGCCTCCTCGACGTGAGGACCGAGCACGTCGAACGGCGCGCCATGGCGCGCCCCGACGATGGCGTCAATCGATGCTGGGCTCAACATGATCTAGGCTCCGGTTCGATAGGATGACGGCGCGCGGATTCTAGCAATGCCCTTCCACTACTACCAGCGCTTGAGCGCGCCCGAGCAGGCCATATACCGCCGGTCGGACGAGCTGCACGTGGTCAAGCTGCCGAACTACCTCGCGCTGCGCCCGATCGTCCCCGAGCTGGGGGCCGCGCTGGAGCAGGGCGACCGGCGCCTGGTGCAGGTGCTCGCGGCCCGGCTCGTGGACGGGATCACGGCCGGGTTCGACCTGCCCGGGACCACCGTCGAGGTGCTCGAGATCCGGCCCAAGGACCGCCGGGCCGAGCTGCACGGGCTCTACACCGTCTCCGCGGACGGCCGGGCGCGCATCAGCGTGTGGATGCGCACCGCCGAGCACGGGCGCGTGGTGGCCTTCCGCACGTTCCTGCGGACCCTGCTCCACGAGGTGTGCCACCACCTGGACGTCGCGCTCCTCGACCTCGCGCCCTCGTTCCACACGGCGGGGTTCTACCGGCGGGAGTCGAGCCTCTTCCACCAGCTCGTGCCGGAGGCGGCGCGCGCCTACGCGCGCGCGCCGTACTTGAGGAGGTCGCCGGCCTCGTAGATGTCGAGCTGGACCTGGAAGAGCGGGCGGGCGCCGTCGACGTCGGCGGCGCGGGTGACGTTGCGGATCGCGCCGCGGACGAGGTCGAGCTCGAGCTCGTCGCCGCTCTCGACCCGGCGGATGGCGCCGGTCTCGGGGTGCACCATGCCGCGGACGATGCCCGGGCACACCATGAGCGGCAGCCCGGCGTTGATGGCGTTGCGCAGGTAGATCGCGCCGAAGGACTCGCCGACGATCGCGGCGATGCCGAGGGCGCGGAAGCAGTCGACCGCCTGCTGCCGCGACGAGCCGCAGCCGAAGTTCTCGCCCACGACGAGGAGGTCGCCGGGCCGCGCCTGCCTGGGGAAGTCCTGCCAGCCCTTGAGGTTGCCGAAGGCGAGCGGGCCCATCTGCGCGAGGCTCGTGATCGCGAGGTGGGCGTTGTGGAAGATCATGTCGGTGTCGATGGAGTCGATGGGCGCGCCCTCGTCGTCGCGGACGACCCAGGCACGGCCGCGCAGCACCGTCGGCTTGCTCATCGCAGCACCTCCAGGGCGCTGGCCAGCCGGCCCAGCACCGCCGACGCGGCCGCCGTCGCCGGGCTGCACAGGTAGGTGTTCCCGGCGCCCTGCTTGCCCGTGAAATTGCGGTTCGAGGTCGAGACCTGGACCTCGCCCTTGCCGGTCATGCCGATCTGGCCCGAGGCGCAGCCGCCGCAGCCCGGGTTCGACACGTTCACGCCAGCGGCGAAGAAGCGCTGGAGCAGCCCGAGCCGCAGCAGCTCGCCCCACACCTCGCGCGTCGCCGGCACGATGGAGCACATGACGCCCGGCGCGACCGCGCGGCCGTCGAGGACGCGGGCCACCTCGAGCAGGTCGGCGAAGCGGCCGTTGGTGCACGAGCCGATGAAGACGCTGTCGATCCGCTGGTCGCCGACCTCGGCGACCGGGACGACGTCATCGGGGTGGCCGGGGCGCGCCACCTGCGGCCCGAGCCCCTCGACGTCGAGGACGATGTCGGCGGCGTAGCGGGCGTCGCCGTCGGCGTAGACGCCCGCGACCGGCCGCCCGGCGCGGCGGCCGCAGAAGTCCAGCACCTCCTGCGAGGGCGGGATCACGACGGCGATGGCGCCCATCTCGGTCGCCATCGAGCAGAGGGTGACGCGGCCCGCGAGCGGCATCTCCGCGACGACCTCGCCGTAGAGCTCGGCGACGCGCCCGAGGAGGCCCTTGGAGCCGAGCTTGCCGCACAGGAAGAGCGTGAGGTCCTTGGGCGTGGCGTGGCGCGACGGCCGGCCGACGAGGGTGATGCGCACCGAGTCGGGCACCTCGAACCAGGTCCGGCCGGTCTTGAAGCCGAACGCGATGTCGGTGTCGCCCATGCCCTGGCCGAAGCAGCCGAGGGCGCCGAGGACGTTGAGGTGGCTGTCGGTGCCGACGACGGTGCCGCCGGGCAGCGCGAGCCCCTGCTCGATGAGGACGTGCGAGCCGATGCCGCTGTCCACGTCGAAGACCCGGATGCCGTGCTGCCGGGCGAAGCCGCGGCAGGTGTGCTGGTTGTTCGCGTACGGGATGGTGTTGGCCGGCACGACGCAGTCGAAGGTGAAGAAGGTCCGGCGGGCGTCGGCCACCTGGGCGCCGTCGGGGTACGCGCGGCGGAGTTGCTCGACGACGTTGGCGCCGCCGAAGTCGCGCGCGGAGCGGACGTCGAGGTCGATCCAGACGATGTTGCCCGGCCGGACCTCGCCCGCGGCGGGACCGGCGTGCTCGGCGAGGATCTTCTCGATGATCGTGCGGCCCATGACTCCCTCCACGGCGGCCGGCGTCGCGCGCCGGCCGCCGCTCGGCGACTACAGCTTGGCGGCGACGGCCTCGCCCATGTCCATGGTCGTCGACGTGCCGCCCATGTCGTAGGTGCGGACCTTGCCCTCGGCGATGACGGCGGCGACCGCGCTCTCGAGCCGCGCGGCCTTGTCGGTCTCGCCGAGCCAGTCGAGCATCAGCTTGGCGGCCAGGAAGGTGGCGATGGGGTTCACCTTCATCTGGCCGGCGTACTTCGGCGCCGAGCCGTGGGTGGGCTCGAAGACGGCGTACTTGTCGCCGATGTTGCCCGACGAGGCGAAGCCGAGGCCGCCGACGAGCTGGCCGCAGAGGTCGCTGATGATGTCGCCGAACATGTTCTCGCACACGAGGACGCTGTAGCTGAGCGGGTTCTTGATCAGCCACATGCACATCGCGTCGATGTTCGCCTCGTCGAAGTCGATGCCCGGGTAGGCCTTCGCGACCTCGCGGGCGACGCGGGTCATGAGGCCGCCGGTCTCGCGCAGCACGTTCGGCTTCTCGACGAGGGTGACCCGCTTGCAGCCGTTCTTCTGCGCGTACTCGAAGGCGCGCGTGACGATGCTGCGGCACCCGCCCCGGGTCATGACGCGCGCGGAGATCGCCACGTCCTCGAGCGGCAGCTTGCCGAAGCGCCGCCACGCGGGGCAGGTCTTGCCGAGCACGTCGGAGACCTCCTGCGGCACCGGGTGGTACTCGACGCCGGCGTAGAGGCCCTCGGTGTTCTCGCGGAACACGACGAGGTCGATGCCGTCCTTGTAGTTGAGCGGGTTGCCGGCGTACGCCTTGCACGGCCGGAGGTTCGTGTGGAGGTTGAACTCCTGGCGCAGGCGGACGATCGGCGAGCGGTAGGAGAGCCCCTGGTCGCGCAGCGCGGGCGCGAGCTCGAGGGCCGCCTCCTCCTTCGGCTTGGAGGTGATGGCGCCGAAGAGGGCGCAGTCGGTCTCGCGCAGGATCTTCGCCGTGCGCTCGGGGAGCGGGTCGCCCTCGTTGCACCAGAACTCCCAGCCGATGTCGGCGTGGATGTACTCGGCATCGAGCGCGAGGCGGTCGAGGACCAGGCGGGCGGACTTCATGACGTCGACGCCGACGCCGTCGCCAGGCATCCAGGCAATGCGGTAGCGGGACATGCTCTCCTCCGGGTGTGCGGCGGCCGCGGGGCCGCGGTCGAGGCAGTATACACACAGCCCGCCCCCGCCGAGTCAAGAGGGTCCGGAGCTCGCGCTCGTGCTCGTGCTCGATCCCCGCTCCGGTGGTAGGCTGCGGCCCATGACCGCCCGCCGCGCCCTCGTCATCGTCGGCCTCGCGCTCGCCGCCGCCGTGGTCTTCTACCTCCTGCGCAGCCGCCCGACCGACGCCCCGCCCGTGACGGTGGTCCCGGCCGGCGCGCCCGCGAACGGGGCCGCTGCCCCGGCGGCCGGCCGCCCCGCCGCGCCCGCCGCCCGCCTCACCCCGGAGGCGCGGGCCCGCCTGGTCGGGCTCCTCGAGCGCGCGCGGCAGCAGCGCGCGGGCGCCGCCCCGACGGCCGCGGCCGCGGGTGGGGCGGGCGCCGCCGCGGCCCCGGCCTCGCAGCCCGGCTCGCTCGACAAGGACTACATCCGCGCGGCCATGGGCGCGATCAAGCCGCTGCTGCGCGAGTGCTACGACCAGGCGCGGCGCGACCGCGCCGACCTCGCCGGCCGCCTCGTGCTCCAGTTCGAGATCGCGGGCGAGCCCGGGATCGGCGGGGTGGTCATCTCGAGCCAGATCGGCGCCTCGAGCACGGTGCACCACGCCGGGCTCGAGGAGTGCGTGCGCGAGACCGTCTACACGCTCGAGCTGCCGGCGCCGCGCAATGGCGGCATCGTGAAGGTGGGCTACCCGCTGAAGTTCGAGCCGTCCCGCGCGGACGGCGGCTGAGCCGCCGCGCGCCGGGCCGCGCGCGGCACGCTCTAGCCATCGCGCGCGAGAAATGCTTTGATCGGGGCGGAGATGGGCGAGCACGGCCGCTACACCATCGACAGGAAGCTCGCCGAGGGCGGGATGGCCGAGATCTACCTCGGCGCCCAGCACGGCGCGGCGGGGTTCGTGCGGCCGGTCGTCGTCAAGCGCATCCACACGATCTTCAGCCAGTACCCGCAGTTCAAGAACATGTTCATCGACGAGGCTCACATCGCCATGAGCCTCACGCACAGCAACATCGTGCAGGTGCTGGACCTGGGGATCCTCGCGGGCCGCTACTTCCTCATCCTCGAGCTGGTCGACGGCTGGGACCTCAACCGCGTGCTGGGGCGCGCCGACGCCGCGGGCGTGCCGTTCCCGCCGGAGCTCGGGGTCTTCATCACCGGCGAGGTGTGCCGCGCCCTCGCCTACGCGCACGGCAAGACGCTCGGCGGCAAGACGCTCGGCATCGTGCACCGCGACATCTCCCCCCACAACATCCTGCTCAGCGATCAGGGCGAGGTGAAGCTCGCCGACTTCGGCATCGCCACGGCCAACAGCCGCCGCGAGCGCACCCTGGCGGGCGTGGTGAAGGGGAAGATCGGCTTCATGTCCCCCGAGCAGGCCTCGAGCCAGCCGCTCGACGCCCGCTCCGACATCTTCTCCCTCGGCGCGACGCTGTACCTGATGGCGACCGGGCAGCGCCCCTTCGCCGCGGCCAGCGATCTCGAGTCGCTGCTCCGGACGCAGGCCGCCGAGTTCCGGGCGCCGGACGTGGCGCGCCCCGGCCTGCCGGCGCCGGTGGCCATGATCATCGTGCGCGCGATGCAGAAGGACCCCGCGGCGCGCTACCAGACCGCCGAGGAGATGCTGGTCGAGCTCGAGCGGGTCCAGCGCTCGGGCCTGCGGCCGGCCGGGCAGACGGAGCTCAAACGCTGGCTCGCGGAGCTGGCCGCGCGCGACGGCGCCGCGCCGATCACGCAAGGCGGGGCGGAGCCCGAGGAGACGCCGTCGGAGTCGCTCGACGGCAGCGTCATCATCCTCACCGACGACGACCTCGGTGAGCCCGAGCCGGTGCAGCGCCACGTCGCCACGGCGGCCCTGCGGTCCGCGGCCGGCGTGCCCGACGCGGCGCACGCCGAGACGACGCCCGCCGTGCCGGTGCGCGCGCTCGCCGCGGCGGCCGAGAGCAGCCGCCGGGTCGCCGCCGCGGCCGCGGCCGCCGCCACCGCCGCGCCGGTCGCCACCGCCGCGCCGGCCGCCGACCCCGGCGCTCCGACCCCGGCGCGCGCCGCCCGCCCGCGACGCCGCCGGGTGGCCCTGCTGCTGGCCGCGGGGATCGCCGTCGGGGGCGCCGGCGTTGGCCTCAACTACTGGCGCCCGTGGGTGGGGCC
>DASXVK010000393.1:0-7513 GCA_036504295.1 Polyangia bacterium | reverse complement strand
CACCGCGGGCGTCGCGGACGCGGAGATGGTCGTCGCTGGCGCCCTGGGTGCGCCCACGGGGACCGCCCGGCTCCGGCTCACGCGGCTGCGGGTCGGCGAGGTGGGGGTGGGACGGTTCGACGCGCACGCGACCTTCACTGGCGCGGTGGCCACGGCGAGCTTCGAGGCGGCGGCCGGCGCCGGCACGCTGCACGTGCAGGCCACGGTGCCCTGGGCGGCGGGGGCCCCGCTCCGGGTGGCCGCGCGCATCTCCGAGTTTCCCCTCAGTCTGACGGCGGCGACGGTGCCCGGGCTCCGGTCGATGGCGGGCACGCTCAACGCCGAGCTCACCGTCACCGGCACCCGCGACCAGCCCCTCACGGCCGGCTTCGTGCGCGTCCGGGATGGGTCCTTCGCGTTCACCGACAGCCCCTCTCCCTACCGCCGCATCGTCCTCGACGTGTCGCTGGCAGGCGAGGACGTGACGCTGCGCACGCTCTCGTTCAGCGCGGCCAACGGGCGCGTCGACCTGTCCGGGACGGGGAAGCTGGCGGGGCTCCGGCCGGTCGCGGCCTTGGCGCACGTCACGGTGAAGAGCTTCCCGCTCGCGTTCCACGGGGTGAGCGCCTGGGTCGACGCACGGCTCGACGTCCGCGCGGTGCGGGAGCGCACGCGCTGGAGCGGCGACATCGTCGTGCTCGACGGACTGGCGCATCTGGCGAGCCTGTCGAACGCGAAGGACGTCCAGTCGATCGCGGTCCCCGCGGGCGTGGTGTTCGTCGACCTGGCCGGACGCCGCGAGGCGGCCGCCAAGGCGGCCCGGAGGGTCGCGGCGAAGGCGGCGCGCGCGGCGGTGGCACGCGGGGCGGGGAAGGCGGCGGCGAGGGTGCTCACGGTGAGGATCCCCGGCCCGTTCCGCGTCCAGGGCAAGGAGATCGACGCCGCCCTCAAGGGCGAGCTGGCCGTCGGGTTCATCGGCTCCCAGCCCCGGATCTCCGGGTGGATCGCCGCGGACGGCCGCTGGGTCGAGCTGCTCGGACGTCGCTACACGCTCGAGCGCCTGCGGATCGACTTCGACCGCGCGGCCGGGTCCGAGTCCGGGCCCGATCCGCTGCTCGACGTGCGCATCGCCCGTACCACGGACGTCACCATCGTCGTCGAGGTGCAGGGCCGGGCCTCCCGCCCCGACGTCATCTTCTCGTCACGGCCCCCGGCCTACAGCGCGGAGCAGGTGATGACGATGATCCTCTCGGGCGACCCCGGCGGGGCGGGCCCGACCGCGGAGTCACTCGACGTCCGCGTCGCGGGGGCGCTCACCGGCACGTTGGTCGGCCAGCTGAAGAGCCGTTTCCTGCCGGTGTTGCCCGTCGACGTCATCAAGGTCGGTCTCGCGAAGACGAACGTGACCGGCGCGGAGGACACGCGCTTCGAGGCCGGGAAGTACCTGACGGAGCGACTCTATGTGAGCTACGTCTACCAGCTCGGCAACATCTCCGGACTGCGGCGGCTCAATCGCAATCAGTTCCAGCTCGAGTACCGCTTCGCGCACCACCTGGGGGTCGAGGCGACCTTTGGCGACAACAGCGTGGGCTCGCTGAACCTCTACTGGGACCGTCGGTTCTGACGGACATGCGCGGGCTCGCGTCGCGGGGGGCTCCGTCGCTCGCCTAGAAGTGGAACTGCAGGTTGCCCTCGAGGGACACGGTGCTCAGGAACGGCTTGTCGGTGCCGATGTTGTCGGTGAAGGAGATGCCGTGGTACAGCGCGCGCACCCCGATCGACAGGCCGCGGTTGAGCCAGACGTCGAGGCCACCGCCGAGCTGGAAGCCGACGCCGGTGACGTAGTTGGTGCTGTCGGCGTAGCTGGCCAGCTCGTAGACGCCGATGCCCACCTGCAGAAACGGGCGCACGTTGCTGGGGGTGGGGATGATGAGCTTCAGGTCGAAGGTCCCGGCGTGGAGCAGCAGGGCGTCGATGGTCACGCCGCTCGGATCCTGCACCGGGTTGTGGATGTTCAGCGCGTAGCCGAGCTCCAGGGCCAACATCGGGGCGACCCGGAAGCCTACGAAGATGCCGAAGCCGCCGCCCTGATCGATGAAGCCGTTCACCGGCGCGTTCGCCTGGTTCACGACGAAGTTGCCCATGCCGGCGAAGCCGAGGGAGACGCCGGGCCGATCGATCGCCGGATTCAGTCGCGTCTGCGAGACCGCGGACGCCGGGACCACCACCAGCACAACGCCAACCACGGCCATCACCAGCGCGCCACGAACGGTGTTCCTCATGTGCCTGCTCCTTTCGGTACCGACGCGCATTGATTGCAAGCGCCGCGCCACGCGCGATTGACGCGCGAATCAGCGCCGCCGTGACCGCGGGGCGTGCGCGCGGGTCTCGCGGTTTGCAATGGGGGCTCGCGTTCTGCGTGGGGCGACGAGGACGCACGCCGCCCGAGATCCGCCGATCTCCTCGATCCGGGGACCTGGCCCGCGACTTGCTGAGGGTTCCGTCCTTCCCGAGCCGGGGAGCGTGAAGGGGTGTGGCATGCCACGAATCACCGTCGATGCGAGGCTCAAGCAGGTGCAGTTCACCGCGCGGGAGTGCGACTTCGTCTACAGCGTGGCGCTGAAGTACCTCAAGGACGAGGAGGACGCGCTCGACGTCGCGCAGGAGGCGCTGCTCCTCGCCTACCGCAACCGCGACCAGTTCCGCGGCGACGCGAGGTTCACGACCTGGCTGTACCGCGTCGCGGCGACGACCGCGCTCATGCACCTGCGTCGGCAGCGGCGCCGTCCTCCGGTGGAGACGACGTCCTTCGACGACGAGGACCAGCGCTTCGAGCCGGCCTCGCCGGGGCCCTCGCCCGAGGCGCTCTCCGCGTCGAGGCAGACCTTCGCGCGCTACGAGCGCGGCCTCGCTCGGCTGGGCGAGAAGTACGGCCGCATCTTCCACATGCGCTTCGTCGAGGGCTACAGCGAGGGCGAGATCGCCCGGCGGCTCGGGCTCAGCGCCGGGACCGTGAAGACGCGCGCCTACCGGGCGCGCGCCTGCCTCCGGCGTGACCTCGCGCAGGAGCTGGAGCGCGCCGCGTGAGGCGGGGGACGCCCGGCGTCGCGCTGGCACGGGCCCACGAGCCGCCGGCTCACCGCGCCGTCACCGCGCCGACGATCTGCTCGTAGTCGGCCGGTTTGATGAGGATCGCGTCGACGACGCTGTCGCGCAGGAGCCCGTGCCAGCGCTCGATCGCCGCCCCGGTGTGCAGGACGCACCAGACCCCCGGCCACCGGCACTTGACGGCGCGCAGAAAGCCCCCCGCGGTCTCCCCGCCGAGCATGAGGTCGCACAGCAGCACGTCGGGGAGCCGCTCCGCGATCATGGCGAACGCGTCCCGTGCCGACCCGGCCACGCGCACCCGGTGGTCTCGCCCGAGCACCAGCGCCAGCATCTCCGAGAGCTGCGGCTCATCGTCGAGGATCAGGACGTCGCTCCCGCGGGCCGCCGCCGGCTCTGCCTGTGGTTCCATGCCACCCTCGTGTGCAAGGCCCGATCCACTCGTCCGCGCCGGCGGGACCGCCGGGGCAGACCGCTCGGCCGGCGCGCCGCCGGACCGCGGGGCGATCGCTGGCCCGCCGGTTGCATCCCACCCCGTCGTGAGCCGTCAGCACATGACCCTGGAGATGATCGGCGTGGCGCACGAGACGGTCGTGGACGGCACGTCGATCGCCTGGGGCGAGATGGGCACCGGCCGTCCGCTCGTGCTGCTGCACGGGCTCTGGGACTCGCACCGGACCTGGCGCCGGGTAGCGCCCCTGCTCGCCCGCGACTACCGCGTGCTGATGCCCGATCTGGCCGGCAGCGGCTGGTCCGGGCGCCCCGACGCGCCGTACACCCTGGGCTATCACGCGCGCATGATGGCGGGCTGGATGGACGCGATCGGCGTCGCGCGCGCCCACGTCTGCGGTCACTCGTACGGCGCGGGCATCGCGGCGTGGATGCTCCTCGAGCAGCGCGCGCGCATCGACCGCCTCGCGCTCGTCGCGGCGGGCGGGCTGGGGCGGGAGGTGGCCCCGGCGATGCGCCTGGCGGCCGTCCCGCTGCTCGGGCCGGCGCTGACACCGCTGGTGCTGCGTCTCGCCGTGCCCCTCGTCCTGCGCTGCTCGCCCGAGGCGTTCGGCCACATGGAACCGGCGGAGGTCGCGCTCTTCCTGCGCATGGGACGCGTCCCGGGGACCGGCCAGGCGTTCCAGCGCTCGGTCGCCGGGGTCATCAACGTCTTCGGTCAGTACCGGGGCGTGGCCGCCCGCGTCCACGAGATCGCCGGCCTGCCCCCGCTCGCCATGTTCTGGGGGACCGCCGACCCCATCATCCCGGCGCGCCACGGCACGAGCTTCCTCGAGCGCCTCCGGGGCGCCACGCTGACCACGTACGAGGGTTGCGGCCACTTCCCGCAGCTCGACGCGGCGCCCCGCTTCGCGCGCGATCTCACGGCGTTCCTGAGCGACCGGGCGCGGCCGGCCGCGTCGCTGCGCGCCGCCGCCGCGCCGCGGCGCGCGCGGGCGGCCGCCACTGCCGAGTACGCGGAGGATGGGCCATGAGCGGGGGCGCGAGCTCCACGCGCGCGTCACCTCTGCTGGCATCGGTCGACCTGCCGGTCCCAGACGAGCCGCTCGACGTGGCGGCGTGGGAGACCCTGTGCCAGCCACCCCCCGCCCCGCGTCGCGAGACGGCCCTCGACCGGGCGCTCGGCTTTGCTGCCACCGACGAGCGCGCCGAGCCCCTGCGGATCGGGGGCCGACGCGTGCGGGCCCCGCGGCCCGGGACGACGCGACGGGCGCTCGCGCGCGCGCTCGCGATCCTGCTGCTCGTGGCGACCATCGGCGTGGTCGCGTTCCTGTGGTCCCGTCAGCTGTCGCCCTATCTCGGGTGAGGCCGACCGCGCGGCACGGCGGATGCATCCTCAGGGGGAGCCAATCGTGGCAAGGAAGTGAGGCCCCAGGATGAACGGCACGAGCGCTCCACGGTGGCCGGCGTCGGTCGGGATGGCTCTCGCGAAGGCGCCGCACGACGCGGCGGCACGGGGGGCCCGCTGGCCACCCCGTCTCTCCGCGGCGGCGAGGCTCGACATCGCGCTGCTCGTCGAGCAGCTCGCGGCGCGGCCGCTCTGGGCGCTGCTCGAGCGTGCCCTGGCCCGCCTGCCGGGCCGCCCGTTCGGCATCACGCGGTTCTATGTCCTCGAGCTCGGGGCGCCGCCCCGGGCCGGCCGCGTCGCGGCCGAGGGTTTCGCGGTGCGGGCCGCCACCCGCGCCGACCTCGCGGAGCTCGCGCGTCTCGAGCAGAAGCCGGCGGGCCGGTTGGCGGTGCGCTTCGACCGCGGTGACTACGCTCTGTGCGCGGTGAGCGGCGGGGAGATCGTCGGCTACGAGTGGTTCAGCGAGCAGCCCTTCTTCCTGGAGGAGAAGACCGGCTACACCTTCGAGATCCCCGGCGATGGCGTCTACGCCTACGACGCCTTCGTGGCGCTGGTCTGGCGCGGCCGCGGGGTCCTCGGCGCGCTGCAGACCGCCGTGCGCGACCTCATGCCCCGGCGCGGGCGCAGCCGCGTCCTGTCGATGATCCAGCACGACAACCGAGTCTCGCTGACGGCGCACCTCCGGCTCGGCTTCCGCGTCGCGCGCCGGCTGCTCGTGCTGACCGCTCTCGGCCGCGCCCTGGCCTTCGCCGTCGGCCCGGGTGGGCCCTCCCCAGGTTACGGTTTGTCGCCGTTGCGCCAGTACGCGGGCCGACCGTAGTAGTCGTACAGCCGCGCTTCGTACTCTCGATTCACCGGGGCGTCGGCGTGCCACGCGGGACTGTGCTTGATGGTCTCGCGCGACAGATCGAGGTGGACCTTGCGCTCGGCCCAGCTGATGCTCGTGGCCCAGTGGGGCGCCACGATGACCTTCCGGTCGAGCCACCAGTTGCGCGTGTCGATCACGAGGTAGCGTATGGCCCAGGTCTCATCGTCCACGATGAAGTCAGCGACGTGCCCGATCGCGCCATCGGTCCCCTCGATGTGATACCCGACGACCTCCCGCACGCTGCGCAGGTGGGGATCGCCGGCGTCCTCCGCCGGGCGCTGCGGCTCGCTCCAGGCCCGGCTGCCGAGGGCGCTGGGAAAGGCCTCGCCCCCCCAGATGCCCCCGAAGCCCCAGTAGTAGGGCCAGCCGTAGTAGCGGAAATACTCCCGCTCGTATTGGCGGGAGACGGGCTTGTCGAGATCGATGCTCGGGCTGTTCTTCACCCGCTCGCGCGTCAGCGCGAGGTGGAATTGCCGGGTCGACCACTCGGCGTGACGGAAGGAGACCGGCGACACCAGCACCCGCCGACCCGAGAAGAAGGCCCCGGTATCCACGACCAGATAGCGGATGGCCCAGTGCTCATCGTCGAAGTAGAAGTCGCGCACGCTCCCGAGATCATCATCGGTGGCGACGACCTGATAGCCCTCGAACTCCCGTACACTTCGCAGCATGGGACAGCCTCCTCGTCGGCGCGCGGCACCGGGCGCCCGGCGTCGGGCACGACACGCTTGCGGCGCTGCAAGTTCAGCGCCAGGCCGCGCGCGTCACCGCGCTCAACGGGCCCGTCGCGGCACCGTTGCAGATTGCCAGCGCGGCGCCGCAGTTCGCCACGCTTGCCTGGCCTCATGGAGCGCCGCTCCGGGTGTGCGCTCGGCGGCAGCACGCTCGCGGCACAGCCCATGCAACGCGCGCCCGCAGGAGGAGCACAGCCATGACGACCAACGAAGACAAGCTCAAGGACGCCATCGACAGCACGGCGGACGCCGCCAAGGGCGCGGTCCAGAAGGCCACCGATCTGGTGCACAAGGGGACCGACAAGGCCAAGGAGCTGGTGCACAAGGGCACCGACAAGGCCAAGGAGGCGGCGAAGGGGGTCGGCGAGAAGGTGGAGGACGCGGGCCAGAAGATCAAGGACACCGCGGACAAGCCGCACCACTAGGCGTTGCTGACGCCCCCGCGCCCCAGCGGAGTCGAGGGACATGCCCGACCCATCGAGCGATCACCCGGAGGTGCACCCCGGCGCCCTCCGCTGGGGCGCGATCCTGTTCACCATCGCCGCCGGGCTCATGCTGTGGCCCTTGTGGCAGCCCCTGGTCCTGGCGACGTGGTTCGCCGTCCTGGCTCGGCCCCTGATGAACACGGTCAGCCGCATCACGCGCGGCCGGCGCCGGGCGGCGGCGGTGCTCACGGTGTTGCTGCTGCTGCTGGTCCTGGTGCCCATCGGGCTGTTCGTGGCGGCGCTCGTCTCCGCCGCGGCCGAGCTCCTCGAGACCCTGCTCAGATCGAAGGGCGGCAAGGACGCGCTCGAGGCGATCGTCTCCAGCGGCGGCCCCGCGGGCCACCGGTTCGGCCTGAGCGATGTCGTGGTGCTCACCCGCCAGTACGGTGAGCGCGCCGTCAACCTCGTGACGACCATCGCCGGGGCCACCGCCAAGGGGGTGCTCGGCGTCTTCGTGTTCGTGCTCGCGGCCTACACCTTCCTC
>DASXVK010000392.1:0-5587 GCA_036504295.1 Polyangia bacterium | reverse complement strand
TCGCCCGCCTCGAGGCCCGACGGGCGGGTGCCGACGACGCGCTGTTCCTCACGACGAGCGGGCACCTCTCGGAGTCCACGACCGCGAACGTGTTCCTCGTGCGGCGCGCGGACGACGGCGTCGTCGAGCTGGCGACACCGGCCCTCGAGTGCGCGATCCTCCCCGGGACGACGCGTTCGTGGCTGCTCCGCTGGGCGACCGGCGTGGGGCTGCGGGCCGTCGAGAGATGGCTGCTCCCGGGGGAGCTCGCTGCGGCCGACGAGGCGTTCGTGTGCTCGTCCGTGGCCGGCGTGCTGCCGGTGACCCGGTTCGACGGCGCGCCGATCGGCGACGGCCGGCCGGGTCCGTTCACGCTCCGCGCGCGGGCCGACCGCGAGGGGTTCATCGTCGGCGGGTAGGGCCTGCCCGCGTCAGCCGGGTTCGGTCCGCGGCGGTGCCGGCCTGCCGGTGACCTGCGGGACGCGCTCCCCGTGCACGCACGCGTCGACGAGCGTCGCGAGCCGCTTCGCCCTCGTCTCCGGCCGCTTGGCGACCATGATCCAGTGCGTCGCGAGCCGACGATAGCCCGGTGGCTGCCGCTCCCAGAACGTCCACGCGCCGTCGTGCGCGCGGAGCGCGGCCTCGGCCTCGGCGTCGAACGCGGCTTGGCGCTCGAACGAGTAGACCGCGGTCCGGTCGTCGCGGCGCTTGGCGAACGCGACCTCGCCGGCCTCCCGCATGCGCCCCTCGGCGCGCAGTGCCTCCACGCGGCCCACGTTGCGGGCGCTCCAGATCGAGCCGTCCCGGCGGGGCGTGAGGCGGATCGCGGCCTCGCCGCGCTCGAGGGGCATCCGCACGCTGTCGATCCAGCCGTAGCACAGGATCTCGTCCACGAGCTCGGGCCAGGTGATCGTCGGGAGCCCCGAGTGCTTCGCACGGAACCCGGCCCACAGCTCGGGCGCGGTCGCGTGGTTCGCCTCGAGCCAGTCGCGCAGCTCCGACGGTGCGGCGAAGAAGTGGACATCGTGCGGGACGAGGCGGACCATCCCCGCCAGCCTACCCGGACCGGACGGGCGGCTGCCCTAGACTGGCCACGTGACCCGTGACGAGCTCATCCTGCGCACCCGCCAGCTCATCGCCGAGGGTGAGCGGCTGGACGCGGACCCGTCGATGACGGCCCTGACGACGTGGCTCCAGCTGTCCGACGACCTCCTGTCACACGCGTGGGGGACGATGGACCGCTACCACCTCGCGTGGCTCATGGTGGGCAAGCCGAAGGGAATCGTGCGCGGGCGGCCGATGACGCCGGACGAGGAGGCGGCCTACGTCCGCGAGGTCGTGAGCCAGAAGACCGCCGCCCTGCGAATGAGCCTCGACGCGGTGGAGCGGCAGGGGATGCCGTTCGTGGGCGAGACGGGTGGCGTGGGCGCAGGACAGGGGATGGGCGAGGTCCCGGCCGCGGGCGACGCCGGCGAGGAGCCGCACTGGGCCGCCGAGCCGGGCCCGAACAACGAGGCTGTCGCGATGCGCCACGCACACCTGGCGCAGGGCTCCCGGCGGGCGATCCCGCTTGATCCCGAGATGCAGCGCCGCCTCGACGAGGCGCGCACGGCAGCGACCGAGCATGCCGACCACGACCCCGGGACCGGGTCCGCCGCGACCCGCCGCGCGCCCCGCCCGGAGCGACTCCAGCGGTGACCCTCGAACGCCCGCGCACGATGGCCGTCGGAGGGACGCGCCAGGTGCCGGTCCCCGACGCGGTCGCGCGCGACTACCTCCTGCTCGCGCTCCGCCTCGACCAGCACCTCCCGGGGACCGTGGACGGCTTCTACGGTCCCGCCGAGCTCAAGGCCAGGGTCGACATGGAGCAGCTCCGCTCGCCCGCGCGACTCGCGGAGGACGCTGTGGCGCTGCGCGCCCGACTGGACGAGGAGGTCCGCGACGACGCGCCGCGCCGCCATTGGCTGGACCTCCAGCTCATGGCGCTCGAGACGCTCGCGCGGGTGCGCGCCGGCGAGGACATCCCGTACCTCGAGCAGGTCGAGCGATGCTTCGCGATCACGCCGACGAGGCGGCCGGACGCGGAGATCGAGGATGCCGCCGCCGCGCTCGACGCCCTGCTGCCCGGCGAGGGCTCGCTCACCGATCGACGTGCCGCCGACGACGAGCGGTGGACGATCCCGCCCGACCGCGTGCGCCCGGTCGTCGACGCGGTCGTGCCCCGGTTCCGCGCGTGGGCCGCCGGCCACTACGCCATCCCCGAGCGCGACGACCTCGCGGTCAACCTCGTCCGCGGCCAGCCGTGGAGCGGCTACAACTGGTACGACGGCGGGTACCGCTCGCGCGTCGACTTCAACCTCGACCTGCCGGTGCGCCTGCCCCAGTTCGTGGGCGTCGTGGCGCACGAGACGTACCCGGGTCACCACCTCGAGCACGCGCTGAAGGAGGCCGTGCTCGTCGAGGCGCACGGGCACGGGGAGGCGAGCGCGCTGCTCATCAACACCCCCGAGTGCCTCATCTCAGAGGGGCTGGCGAACCTCGGTCGCGAGCTCGTCGTGCCGCCGGAGAGGCTGCCGGACCTGCTCGTGGAGCTGGCGCCGGTCGCCGGGCTGCCGTTCGCCGGTGACGCGGCCGCGCTCCGCGAGGCCGCCGTTCGCCAGGCCGCCATCCGCGAGCAGCGCGAGATCCTCGACCAGGCGAGGCTCAACGCCGCGCTGCTCCTCCACGCCGACGGGCGGCCGCGGGACGAGGTGCTCGACTATCTCGTGACCGTGGGGCGCTTCGACGCGGCGACCGCCGCCAAGCGGCTCGAGTTCATCGAGCATCCGCTGTGGCGCCTGTACATCTACGTCTACTTCGAAGGCGAGCGACAGCTGCGGGACTGGCTCCACCTCGTGCCGCCGGCGGAGCGCCCGGCGCGCTTCGGCCGGCTGCTCACCGAGCCGCAGACGCCCGCGTCGATCCAGGCCGAGATCGACGCGGCCTGATCGCCTGTCGTCAGCTCCGCGTCGCGGTGACCCGGTACGAGACGGTGATCTTCTGCTGGTCCGAGGGGGTGAGGTAGCAGGTGACCTCGCGGTCGCCGCCCGGCCACCCGTCCGCGGTCGGCCAGAAGGCGGCGACGGCAGCGTGTCGGAGCGCTCGCACGTGCGGACGGACAGGACCTACCGTCGTGGGCCCGGAGCCGCCGTCAACGGGCGCGGATCGCCGCCACGAGTGCGGCGACGGCGATCTCCACGTAGGCCAGGATCCCGTACCGCTCGTTGACGTAGTCGATCGGGCCGAGCACGCCGCCGCCCATCCGTGCGATGAGTGACTCGAGAACGAGGCCGGCGGCGATCGCGCCGCCGGCGATGACGGCGGCCAGGAGGGCGCGGGGGCGGATCGGCGTGCCAGCCGCTCCCCACACGAGCGCCAGGGCGACGACCCAGCCCGCGAACGCGGCGATCGCAAGCGTCCCGAGCCCCAGGTCGACCTGGCCGACGACCGCGCGCCCCACCGCGACGATGAGGCCGACGCTCGCGGCGGCGAGGACGGCGCGGCGTACGGAGCCCTCGGGCCCATGGGTCGCTGGGGCGTCGGCGCCGGGGCGCGCGCCCGCGCCCGGGGCGGCGCCGGGACCGGTCGGGGGCGTCGCGCCCCGGTAGCGCTCGCCGGGCGCGCGGTCGAGCTGGCGGGGGCGGCCAGGCTCGGGTGTCTGGGTCATGACGAGATGCTACGCGGAGCCGTTCCGGACGGTATCCTTCGCTCCGTGAGCCACCCCACGCTTGGCAAGCCGCCGCGCAGCCTCCACGCCGGGTTTCCCGAGGCCGCCGCCCGTCTCCGGACGGAGCGCAGCCGGCTCGCCGTCCGCGCGCTCGAGACCGCCGTGGACCAGGACCCGACGTTCCGGACCCGCTACGACGAGGAGGGTCTGCGAAGCCTGCTGCGCGACGCCGAGGTGTTCGTGGACCGGCTGGCGCTGTGCGTCGCCGGCAACGACCCGCACTGGCTCAAGGAGTTCGCGGACATGTCCGCGCCGGTGTTCCGCCGTCGCAAGGTCGCGATGGACGACGTCGTGCGCCTCCTCGAGGGCCTGCGTGCCGGCGCCCGGGGCGTGCTCTCCGAGGCCGAGACGGCGCCCGCGGACGCGGCGCTCGACGAGGCCGTCGCCGTGTTCGCGTGGTACCGCCGGCTCGCCGGCGACGCGCGCAAGCGCAACCCGATCCTCGCCGCCCTGTACAAGGGCGCGTAGGAGCCACCGATGACGATCAAGTGGGTCAAGTCGGACCCGCTCGTGATGAACGGCGAGCCGTTCTGCTATGGCTCCCGCCTCACCGTCCGCCAGGTCCTCCAAGCCCGTGCCAACGGCATGACGCTCGTGGACATGCTCAAGGACCACCCCGAGCTGCGGGTCGTCGGGATCGCCGAGGCGTACGCCTTCGCGGCCGCGAACAAGGCGCGCTACGCGGAGTTCTTCGACACGGACGGTTCGCTCGCGGGCCCCGGCTACAGCCCGGCCGAGGCCGCCGCGCTGCCCGAGCGCCTGCGGATCCCGGGCGTGGTGATCAAGGTGGCCGCGCCGGCCTGATCCCGCGTCTGCACCCGCCCGGTGGGGTACGAGGCAGGTGGCGCAGCCCTACCGGGCCGCGAGCGCCGCCGGCTCGACGTCCGGCCCGATGACGAGCACCTCGCCGTACCGCTCGTCGCCCCCCGGCTCGCGCACGAGGAACGCGTGGTGGATCGCCACGGCGCCAGACGCCAGCGTCGACCCGACCGAGCAGTAGCGCGTGGCGGACAGCTCGATCGCGCGGCGGACCGCCTCCGTGTCGAGGCCCGCGCCGTCTAGGACGTGCACGACGTCGAACCGTGTGAACGCGTGCGGGTGCTCGTCCATCTGCTCGCCGCTGACGCGGACCTCGTAGGCGTCCACCGGCTGGCGCTTCTTGCGCAGGATCGAGATCACGTCCATCGCCGTGCAACCGGCGAGCGCCGCGCCGAGCAGCTCCGCGGGCCGCGCGCCCGCGTCGCCATCGCCCGAGTCGAGCACGATCGCATGCCCGGACCCGACGGTCGCCTCGAACCGGAGTCCCTCACCGGCGAGACGGACGAGCGCGGTCTTGGTGGCCATGGCGGGAGCTCCTGGGCGGTACGGCGGGCCTCCATCGTCGATGGGTTGCGTGCTTGCGCAAATGGACGATCGGCACCATCGACCGGGCCGAAGGACCCCTTCGGTCATTTCCGACCGTGGTGGTAGGATTTCGCCACGATGACTGACACGCAGCCCGCCACCGCCCCCGAGACCACCGCCGCGCCCGAGTTCGACGCCCAGCGTCGGGCCACGGAGCTCGCGATCCTCGACGCCCTCCGCGCCGTCGTGGACCCGGAGATCGGGATGAACGTGGTGGAGCTCGCGCTGATCAAGCAGATCATCCTCGGCCCGGACACCACCGAGGTGAAGATGATCCTGACGACCCCGTTCTGCCCATACGCCGGCGCGATGATCGCCCAGGTGAAGGAGCAGGCCGAGAGCGTCGTCGAGCACGACGTCAAGGTCACCCTGCTGGCAGAGCGCTGGGATCCGCGCGACGCCGGCCTCATGTGGTGAGCCGGCCGCCATCGGCCCGGC
>DASXVK010000391.1:0-29929 GCA_036504295.1 Polyangia bacterium | reverse complement strand
CGGCCGCTCAGGCGCGGCGATGGCGCCACGAGCTACTCCGCCGTGGCGCGGCGCAGCGCGACCAGCGCCTGCGCGGTCTCCAGCAGCCCCAACGGCCGCGGCACCAGCGAGATGGCGAGCACGTCCTTCTCGGTCGCGACGCGCGAGACGCGCACGAGCGGCCCGAGGATCGCGAGCACGCGCTGGAGCCTCACGTTGTGCTTGAGCGCGCTCAGCCGGAACAGGTCGATGACGAACCGGTCGTCGTCGGCCTCGGCGAGGAGGCCGGGCTTGACCGGCAGCATGCCGAGGAGGCTCGCGGGCCGCCGCAGGTCGAGGCTGCCGATGAGCTGCGCGGCGGGCGTCCCCGCGGGCGCCTTGAGGTCGAGGCCGCTGACCCGCAGCGTGACGCGGAGCAGGTCCGGGCCGGCCTCGACGCCGGTCACCTCGACGCACGCGCGGACGCCGAGCGCGGTGCCGAAGAGGTCGAGGGCGGTGGTGACACGGATGCCCGGCGGGTCGGCCTCGACGACGAGGTCGCCGGCGCCGGTCAGGTGCGTGAGGAGGAAGTGGATCGCCGGCACGGGCACGGCGAGACGCAGGCGCGCCGACTGGGCCGCGAGCCGGATCGGGAGCGCAGGGTGCTGGCCGAGGTAGCCGAGCGCCGCGGTGACCGCATCGAGGAGGAGCATGCCCTACTGTTGCCGACGATCGGCCCGGCGTAAAGGGGTCTCGCTCCGGGGGCGCGGCGCCGCGGCGGGCTCGCCGAGCTCGAGCGTCATCTCGACCATGGTCGGCCGGAACCCCAGCGCGCGGAAGAAGCGCTGCGCGTCGCGGTTGCGCCACGCCGCCTGGAGCACGATCCGCGGCGCACCCTTGGCGCGCAGCGCGCGCAGCAGCTCCTCGCCGAGCCGCCGGCCCGCGCCCAGGCCCCGCGCCTTCGGGTCGACGATGAGGTCGATGCCGGCGCCGCAGGTGTCCCGCAGCGCGTTCCAGTCGCGCGGCTCGATGCGGCCGTAGGCGTACCCGACGACGCGCCCGCGCCGCACCGCCACGAGCACGACGGCGCGGCGGTTCTTCAGCTCCTTGCCGAGCCACCAGGCGTACCCCTCCTCGAGCGGCTCCCAGACGAAGAAGCGCTGCGGATCCCAGTCGTGGTGCGCGCGCGCGAGCGCGGCGCCGAGCCGGCCGAGCGCTGGCAGATCGGCCGGCGTGGCCGGGCGGACGGTGATGGCGGGGGCGGGGGCGGTGGTCGTGCGAGGCATGCGGGCGATGATACGCCGGCGCGCGCGATCACGCCCGCGCCCGCGCCGCGGCACCGGCCGGGTCGGACGCCCGTGCGTGCCAGCGATCGACGCCCAGATTCGCGAAAATCGCGAATT
Source organism: Polyangia bacterium (assembly GCA_036504295.1). Taxonomy (GTDB): domain Bacteria; phylum Myxococcota_A; class Polyangia; order JACRCY01; family JACRCY01; genus DASXVK01. The sequence goes on along the minus strand of DASXVK010000391.1, from coordinate 28,568 downwards.
CAGACGCCCATCGCCGTCGATGCAGCGGTGGATTCGCGAAAAACGCGAATCGGCGAGGGCATCGTGAGGAGGCGGGGGTCGCCGAGACATAGCTGGGCGGCCGCGAGACCGGCGCCGGGGCGTGCGGCCAGCAGACGCACGGCCCCGGGCGTGACGCCGCAGGCCTCGGCGAGGAGCCGCGGCTGACGCCAGCCCTGCTGACGCGCGAGCTGCACGAAGAGCCGACGCGCCACGGGCCGAAGCCCGACGTCCTCGACCGATCCGCGGAGCGCGAGCGCCACCGCCTGACGCACGACCCCGAGCGCGACGATCGGGATCGCCGAGGCGGGTGCCGGACGAGGGAACGGCGTGCCGCTGAGGTCGACGCTCGGGTCGCCGGAGATGTACGCGTGGTGCGCGACCGCAAAGCCTCGTCGGGGCAACCGCAGCGCATCGGCGAGCCGAGCGGCGGTGACCCACGGGTCCACGACCGCGCCGATGACGTCACGGTGCGTGCTCCATAGCCAGCTCAGCGGGTCCCGGCACAGGCCCTCGCGGCAGGGATTGAGCGCCAGGTACCGCACCGTTCGCCGGAGATGACGGACATCCGCTATCGCCCTGGCCGCGGGCACGGGCCTGAACATCGGCGTGCCGCAACCGCAGGCCGGGCTCCGCGTGAGCCCGCCGAGGACGGCCGCCAGGCGACGCCGGGCAGCGTCGATATCATCCACGTCGAGAATGAGGTGGGGATGATCGGGCATGAGCATCGCCCCGAGGGCCTCCGGAAACGCCGCCCGAAGGCGGTTCCAGCCGAATGCGGCGCCCGCGAAGGTCGCAAATGGTGCCAGCCCGGGGAACGCGTGAGCCGTCAGGTGCCACAGCATGCCCCACGGCGAAAGCAAACGCCGGGCCAGTGGCATCGCGGGGGGCCCGGACGCGTGCGCCGCCCGCAAGGGCCGCTCCAAAGGCGCGCAAGTCGGGTCGTCTCCGCGGTAAGGGCCGACGCGCGCCGCGATCGCGCCGGCCTCGAGCGGCGTCCGGCACGCCGGACACTGGCCGGTTTCCGGACGACCGCACCGGACGTGGCGGCGCACGGCGAGCTCCACCCGACTGGGCCGTACGGGCATGACGGTGGACTTGCGCCGGTCACACGCGGACGCGGATACGAGGCGAACCTCATGCGACGCCGCGTCCGCCTCGCGATCTGGGCCGTCGCGCTGTACGCGGCTGCCAGCCTCGCCGGCGGCGTGTTCCTCTCGGTCGTCGCGCTCCATCCAGACCGGCGCCCGATCACCCCGCGTGCCCGCGCCGCGGCGCAGAGCGTGGCGGCGCAGTTCGGCGGCCGCGTCGAGGAGGTCTCGACCACTGCCGCCGACCGGACCGTCCTGCGCGCCTGGTTCATCGCACCCGCGACGCGCAACGGCTCCACCGTCATGCTGTTTCACGGCGTCTCGGACTGCCGCACTGGCATGACCGGCTACGCGGACCTGTTCCTGTCGCGCGGCTATGCGGTACTGCTGCCGGACTCGCGCGCACACGGTGAGAGCGGCGGCGCGATCACCACCTACGGGCTGCGCGAACGCGACGACATCCGGAGATGGAAAGACTGGCTGGCCGATCGGGAACGGCCGGCATGCACCTACGCGCTCGGCGAGTCCATGGGCGCCGGCTTGGTCCTGCAGTCGCTCGCGGCCGAGCCGGGTTTTTGCGCCGTAGTCGCGGAGTCGGGTTGGGTCGGCTTACGCGAGGTCGCGTTCGACCGCGTGGCCGGCCACACCCCCACGAGCCCGTTCATTGCGCGGACGCTGCTCCGGGGCCCGATCGAGGTCGGCCTGCTCCTCGCGCGCCTGCGCCACGGTATGGATTTTTCGCAGGCGTCCGCCGCGGACGCCGTCGCGTGGACGCGCGTCCCGGTGCTGCTGATCCACGGGCTGCGCGATACCAACATCTATCCGCGACACTCGCGTGAGATAGCAGCGCGCAACCCGTCGCACGTGACCTTGTGGGAGGTCCCGGGAGCCGCGCACGGCGGCGCCATGACGGCGGCGCCGCAGGAGTTCGAGCGCCGCGTGCTCGGCCACTTCGCGGCGCACCCGACGCCGACGCGGTAGCCCCATCCGGACGGAACCGCCCTGTGCGCTGGCGCGCGCTGCGCCGGGCCCCGACGCTGCACGCGAACCGTGTGCCACGCCGCCCTCGCATGGTACCTTGGCTGGACCTTGAGCCAGGCCCCGTCATGCGCGTTTGGGAGGCCTCCGGACGAAGGGTGTCGAAATTCGCGTCTTTCGCGAATTCAAGCGCCCATCCCGGCCGATGTGCGTCGGGATTCGCGAAGAACGCGAATCGGCCGGGACATCGTCGTGCGTCGCGCCGGATGAGGACCGGGGAGCGGATCCGCGCCCTCTTGGGCGCCACGTTCGACCGGCGCAGCCGCCGCGAGGCGGCATGACGCGGCCCCCCGCCCCGCCCCTACCCGGCGAGCCGGGCGGCGATCACGGCGGCGACCTCGGCGGCGGGGAGCGTGGCGTCGACCACGGCGCCGAGGCTCGCGTAGAGCGGGCGGCGGGCCTCGAGCTCCCGGGCGACCCGCGCGAGCGCGTCGCCCCCGAGCAGGTCGGGCCGGTGGCGGGCGGCGGGCGGCAGCGCCGCGAGGCGGGCGAGGACGACGGCCGGCGGCACGTCGAGGAGGAAGACGCGGGCGCCGTCGCAGAGCAGCCGGCGCGTCGCGCGCGGCAGGACGGTGCCGGCGCCGGCGGAGACCACGGCGCCGCCGGGCGGCAGCGCCGCGGCGAGCACGGCGCGCTCCGCCGCGCGGAAGGCGGGCACGCCGTGCCGCGCGCAGTAGGCGGGGATCAGGCCGATGCGGGCCTCGAGCGCGGCGTCGAGGTCGAGGTGGGGCCAGCCGAGGCGGGCGGCGAGGAGCGCGCCGACGGTGGTCTTGCCCGCGGCGGTGAAGCCGACGAGCACGACGTTGGGCTCCGCGCGCTCGCTCCCGGTCACGATCCGCTCCTCTTGCGCGCCCCCGGCGCGGCGCCGCCGCTGCTCGTCCTGGAGCTGACCCACCGCTGCGGCCGGCGCTGCGAGGTGTGCTTCCACCGCGACGCGCGCGAGCGCAGCATACCACAGCCGGACATGCCGCTCGCCCTGGCGCGGCGCGCGCTGCGGCTCGCCGCCGCCGCGGGGACCGTGCGCGTGCGCCTGACGGGCGGGGAGCCGCTGCGCCACCCGGCCTTCGCCACGCTCCTCGCCGAGACCCGCGCGGCCGGCCTCGAGGCCTGGGTGAACACCGCGGGTCTCGTCGAGGGCGGCACGCCCTGGGGCCTCCTCGGCCGCGGGGCCACCGACGTCCTGCTGCCGGTGCGCGACGCGGCCCAGCGCCGGGAGGTCGCCGCCGCCGTGGCCGCGATCCGGGCGGGCGGCCCGGCGCGCGTCCGCCTCGGGGTGGTGCTCACGCGCGCGCACCTCGACGACCTGCCGGCCGTCGCGGCGCTCGCGGCCGCGCTCGGCTGCCCGCTCGAGGCGTACCGGGTGATGACCGTGCCGGGGTGGACCCCCGGGAACACCGCCGCGGACCTGCGCGCCGCCGTGGACCTCCTCGACCGCCTCAACCGCGGCCGCCCGCCCGCCGCGCGCGTCCGCATCGCGAACGCCGTGCCGTTCTGCCTCGCGCGCGACCGCCGCCGCGTCGCCCGCAACGCCTGCGGCGGCCGCTTCGACGACGGGCGCAGCCGCCTCGTGGTCGCGCCCTCCGGCCAGGTCCGGCCGAGCTACGCCCTCGACCTCCCGCTCGGCGACCTCGGGCGCACCGCGCTGACCGACCTGTGGCGCCACCCTGCCCTCCTGCGCCTGTGCTCCGTCGCCGGGCTGCCCGACGCCTGCCGGGCCTGCGCGGAGCTGCCGGTGTGCCGCGGCGGCAGCCGCCACGAGGCCCTGGTCCACGGCGGCAGCCTCGCGGCCATGGACCCGCTCGCGGCCCCCTGAACCTCGTTGTAGCCTGAGTCAGCCGCAGTACGACTCGAGGGCGCCGCGGCGCCGCACGTCGAGCGTGGCGCAGTGGAACGAGCCGCCGAACACGCCGACCGCGTCGAACGGGATCGGCACCGGCTCGAAGCCGAAGCCGCGCAGCGCCCGGATGAGCTCCGCCTGCTGCGCGTCGACGAGCACGCGCTTCTCGTCGAGCGAGAGCACGTTCATCGACAGCCACTGGCTCGTGAGCTGCGGCTGCGCCATCGGCGAGGTGGCACCATACGTGGGCCGCGGCGCCGGCAGGATCTTCCAGGAGGCGAGGCACGCCGGCAGCTCCTCGACCCAGTCGGGGTTCACGAGCGCCTTGCCCGGCGCGAGCGGCACGAAGGTGGTGTCGATGTGCCACGGCGCGGCGCACCGGGTGGCGATCTCGTGCACCCGGAACCCCGCCCCCAGGTGGCGCCGGACCCACTCGATGCCGGGCGCGTTCGTGACGACGCTGCGGGTGACGAAGAGGTCGCGCCCGCAGCGCATGAAGTCCGCCGCCTCGAACACCGGCTCGAGGTCGGTGATCGGGTACGCGTGCTCCGCGCCGCGCGCGAGGGTCTTCGGCCGGGCCGGGTCGGTGCGCTCGACGATGCGCGCGGCCGCCGTCTGGTCGTAGAGCGCGTCGCGCAGCGCCGGCCGCGGCGCCGAGCTCCAGCGCGCCCCCGCCTGGAAGTACTCGGTGAAGAGGCGGTGGTAGGCGAGCGACTCGAAGTGCCGATGGCGCACGGGGCTCGCGCACTCGATGAGCTCGTCGCCCACGACGAGCACGAGGTCCCGCGGGTTGGCCGTGTTCCAGCCGCCGCGGCAGCGCCAGAAGGGCGTCTCGCAGGCCACGTTGTGCGGCATCGGCTCGGGCCGCCGCACCTTCACGCCGGCCTGCCGCAGCACCCGCACGAGCTCGTCGAGCTGCGCCACCGCCGCCTGGACGGCGTCGTCCTCGACGAACGCGCCCTGGTAGTGCCACAGCCACTCGGGCTCGCCGCCGGCGGCGAGGATGGGCCCGCACTCGGGGTACATCGCGCCGAGCGCCGAGCCGACGATGACCTCCTCGAGAGGGTCCCACTCGTTCCAGGACTGCACGACGGGCGCGGCGGCCGGCATGGCTCACGGTTCTACCACCGCCAGAGAAGTTGTCGAGAGGCCGCAGCGCGTGATCGCCTTGCGCGACCCGCTGACCGCGCGAACACTGAGCAGCCGTGACCCTCCTCGAGCGACCCGACCTCGCCCCGCCCCCGCGCCACCCCTGGCTCAACGCGCTGCGGCGACCCCTCCCGGCCACGCTGCTCGCGCTCGGCGCCGTGCTCGCGGCCATCGTCCTCGCGATCTGCCAGGGCAGCGCCTACTGGAACGGCCTCGACCGCGGCGACTCGCCCCTCGACGGGTTCGCGGGCACCGTCGAGCCCCGGCCGCCGCGCCTGGCGCGGCGCGTCGTCTTCGTGATCCTCGACGGCCTGCGCGTCGACCGCTCGCGGACGCTGCCGACGCTGAACCGGCTGCGCGCCCAGGGCGCGTCGCGGGAGCTGATGACCAGCTTCCCGACGACCTCCATCCCGCAGTACTACGCCGCGCTCTCGGGGATCGAGCCGCGCCTGAGCGGCGCGCGCACGAACCGGTTCGCCGCCTTCCACTGGCACCTCGACTCCGTCATCGGCCGGGCCGCCGCCGCCGGGCTCTCGGTCGCCACCATGGGGCCGCACCGGCAGTGGTTCCCGCCCGGGTTCGCGCGGCTCTTCCGCTTCAGCGGGTTCGGCAACGATCGCTACGAGGCCAACCTGCGCCAGGCGCTCGCGACCGGCGCCGACCTCACCGTCCTCGTCGACGACCGCGTCGATCACGCCGGCCACAACCACGGCGGCGCCTCCCCCGAGTACGCCGTCGCCGCGGTGCGCTCGGACGAGCAGCTCGCGAGCGTCCTCGCGGGGCTCGATCTGACGCGCGATGCCATCCTGGTGACCGCCGACCACGGCCACACCGACCGCGGCGGCCACGGCGGCGCCGAGCCCGAGGTGATGCAGGTCCCGTTCGTCGCCGCGGGCGCGGGCATCCGGCCCGGCCGCTACGCCGGGGCCGAGATGATCGACGTCGGCCCGACGCTGGCGGCGCTCCTCGGCGTCCCGGCGCCCACCGCCACGCACGGCCGGCCGCTGACCGACCTGCTCGACATGCAACCCGAGGCGAAGGCGACCCTCGAGCGCGCGGCCGCCGCCCGCCACCTCGCCGTCGAGACCTACCTCGCCGGCCGGGTGCAGGCGGAGGCGGCCCACGAGGCGGCGCGCCGCCGCGTCCGCCTCGGCGTCCTCGCCGTCGTGCTGGCGGGGGTGGTGCTGGCGTTGCGGCGGGCCCGGGTGGGCGCGCACGCGCTCGCCGGCGGCCTCGCCTACGTCGCCACGTTCGTCGGCGTGTGCGCCCTCGCCGGCGGCCGTCTGTCGCTGAGCTGGGCGCGCACCGAGGGCGCCGTGATCGTCCCCCTGGTCATCGCGACCCTCGCGGGCGGCGTCGTGTACCTCGTGCTCGCGGGCCGCACGCGGCTCGCGCGCGAGCGCGGCACGGCCGTACCGGAGCTGCTGGCCGCCGCCGCCCTCGCCGCCTTGCCCTGGGCCGTGGTCACCGCGATCCAGGGCGCCGCCCCCGGCCTGCTGATCGCGTCGCCGTCGTGGACCGCGGCGGGCCTCTGGGGCGGGACCCCGCTCATCTGCTTCGCCCCGTGGGCGCTCCTCGACGTCGCGATCGTGCTCGCGCGCCGGCGCTGGGGCGCCGCCCGGCCCGCGGTGGCCGCCCCGGGCTACGACGAGGTGGCCGAGCAGGTGCCCGCGGTCGCGCAGGCCGCCGGCGAGTAGTCGCGGAGCCCGAAGGGCGAGCCGGCCGGGAGCCCGGCCGTGGCAGGGGTGGGGACCCCGGCGGGCTTCGCCCGACGGGGCGGGGCGGCACGCCCCGTGAGATCGGCGCCGCGGCGTCAGCCGAGGACCGACGCGATCTTCGCCCGCATCTCGTCGACGGTGTAGGGCTTCACCGCGGCGGCGACGAAGCCGTGCGCCCGGTGGTTCGCCAGGCACGGGTCGTCGCAGTAGCCGCTCGACACGATCACCTTCGCGTCCGGATCGATGGCGAGGATCTCGCGCACCGCGGGGACGCCGCCCATGCCGCCGGGCACGGTCAGGTCCATGATGACGAGGTCGAGCCGGACCCCGGCCTGCAGGGCCCGCTGGTACGCCGCGATCGCCTCGCGCCCATCGCGCGCGAAGAGCGCCTCGAAGCCGAGGTGCGCCAGGATCTCCCCGGTCACCTCCAGCACGTCCTCGTCGTCGTCCATGATGAGCACGCGGCCGCCCCGCCCCCGCGGCGGGAGCTCCGGCGCCGGGGCCGCCGCCACGGCGCCCGCGGCGGCCGGCAGGTCGATCGTGAACGTCGCGCCCTCGCCCTCGCGCGACTCGACGACGATGCGGCCGGCGTGCTTCTGGATGACCGAGAAGGCGACCGCCAGGCCCAGGCCGCTGCCGCCCTCCTTCGTCGTGAAGTACGGGTCGAAGATCTTGTCGAGGATGTCCGCCGGAATGCCGCCGCCGCGGTCGGCGACGACGACGCGGACGTAGCGCCCGGGCGGCAGGTGGGGGAGCGGCGCGCCCTCGACGTTGCGGCCGGAGATGGTGACCGTGCCGCCGCCCGGCATGGCGTGGCGCGCGTTGATCACGAGGTTCTGGAACACCTGGCTGAGCTGCGCGCGATCGACCGCGACCGGCCACAGATCCGCGGGGAGCGCCAGCCGGCACGAGACCGCGCTGCCGCCGAGCGCGAGGTTCGCCGCGTCGCGCATGATCCCCGCGATGCAGCTCACCTCCTTCACCGGGTCGCCGCCGCGGGAGAAGGTGAGGAGCTGCCGCGTGAGGCCGCGCGCCCGCAGCGCGGCCTTCTCGGCCGCGGCGAGGTACTGGCGGGCCCCGTCGCTGGACGTGAGCCGGCTCTGCGCGAGGTTGATGTTGCCGAGGATGCCCTCGAGGATGTTGTTGAAGTCGTGCGCGATGCCGCCGGCGAGGATGCCGACCGACTCGAGCTTGCGCGCGTTGAACAACTCCTCCGCCATGCGGCGCTGCTCGGTCACGTCGCGGAACGAGAGCACGGCGCCGATGAGGCCCCCGGCGCGGTCCCGCACCGGGGCGGCGCTCGCCGTGACGAGGCGGCGCGTGCCGTCGTGCGCGAGGAGCGCGAGGTCCTCGCCGGGCTCGACGACGACGCCGCGCGCGAGCGCCTCGCGGGCGGGCTGCACCGGCGCTCCGCCGGACGCCGGGGCCAGCCGGAAGACGTCCTCGAGGGCCCGACCGGCCGCGTCCTCCGGCGACCAGCCGGTCAGCCGCGCCGCGGCGGGGTTGAGCAGCGCGACGCTGCCCGTGGTGTCGGTGCTGATGACGCCGTCGCCGATGCTGCGCAGGGTCACCGCGAGCCGCTCGCGCTCGCCGGCGAGGGTCTCGTCCGACCGCTGCTGGCGGGTCGTGATGTCGGTGCACACCCCGCCGACGGCGTAGACCCGCCCGGCGTCGTCGATCAGCGGGAACTTCGCCGTGATGAAGGAGAAGACGCCGTCGGGCAGCGGGATGGTCTCCTCGAACTCGAGCAGCGTCCGGCGCGCCATCACCTCCAGGTCCTGCTCGCGGAAGAGGCGCGCCACCGCCTCCGGGAAGAGGTCGGCGTCGACCTTGCCGGCGATGACCTCGCGGGGCACCTTGGACAGGAGCTCGTACTGGCGGTTCACGAAGACGTAGCGGCCGTCGCAGTCCTTGAGGTAGGTCGCCAGGTTCGTGCTGTCGAGGATGGCCTGGTACACCTGCGCACGATCGAGTGGAAGGGCGCCGGAGGCGTCGCTCCACGGGCGCGTCGCAGCCGCTGCGGCGCCGGTCTCGGTGCCTTCGGTGCTCACGCAACTCCCCATCCCTCACCCCGTCCCTGTCCCCGACCCTCGCCGCCCTCATGGGGATCGCCGATGCCGAACCGCCCCAGATCTTACCCCCAGAACGAGGCCGAGCAAAGGCGTTCCTGCGGCCCCGTGAACCTTGACCCGCATCCCCGCGACACTGCTCCAGAGAGCGGAGGTGGCGCAGGTGGGCGACAGACGGGTGGTGGGGTTGCTGGTGGTGGCGGTGGCCGCGGCGCTCGCGGCGGCGGCGTGCGGCGAGGGCGGTAGCGCCACGATGCGGCCCGGCGAGGACTGCCTGCGCTGCCACGGCGCCGGCGGAGAGCAGGCGTTCAGCGCGGCCGGGACGGTGTACCGCGCGGACGGCACGGCCGCGGTCGGGGTCACGGTGACGCTCACCGACGCCGACGCCCGCCAGGCGGCGCAGGTCACGAACTCGGTCGGCAACTTCCACTTCACCGAGGCGCTCACGGCGCCGCTGCAGGTCGAGCTGAGCGAGGGCGCGAGCACCGCCTCGATGGACCTCCAGGCGCTCGTGCACGAGGACCTCCGCCGGCGCCTGCGCGCCTACCCCTGGGTCACGCGCCCGGACACCAACATCGACCACCGCCGCGTGAAGAACCTGCGCGTGCTGATGGAGCAGCAGTTCCGCGCGCGCCCGCCGGCGCTCGCCGCCGCCGCCCGCGGCGACTGGCTGCCGGGAGATGTCGTGCTCCTCGACACCTTCCCGTCGAAGCCCGGCCCCGACCACATCGGCATCCTCTCCGACCGCCTCGGCGAGAGCGGCTGGCCACTCGTCATCAACAACTGGACCGTCGGCGCCCGCACGACGGAGATGGACCTGCTGCCGGGCATCCCGGTGACGCACCGGTTCCGCGTGCCGGGGGCGGCGGCGAAGTAGCGCGGGGCGGGCTTGCGCTGGCCCGCCGCGGCGCTGCGGGGCGATACTGAAGCGATGCTGGAGGTCGGGGCCTCCTTCGACCGCTACCGAATCGAGGCCCCCTGTCCACCCGGGGGGCGGCGGCCACGCAGGCGCGCGCTTGCGCGTACACCGCAGCGTGTGTATCATGATGTGTAAAGAGCAATCGCACATGCGCACCAACATCGTGCTCGACGACGACCTCGTGGCGGAGGCGACCCGCCTCACGGGGATCACGACCAGGCGGGCGCTCGTCCGCGAGGCGCTCCGAACCCTGATCGAGACGCGCAAGCGCCGCAGCCTGCTCGACCTCCGCGGGCAGATCGCGCTCGCGCCCGGCTACGACTACAAGTCGCTGCGTGAGCGGAAGCGGTGATCCTCGTCGACACCTCGGTGCTCATCGACTTCCTGCGCGGGCGCGACACCGCGGCCGCCCGGCGGCTGGTCGCGCTCGAGGAGACGGGCACCCCGTTCGGGCTCCCCCTCGTGTGCGGCCAGGAGGTCCTGCAGGGGGCGAAGGACGAGCGCGAGTGGCGGACGCTGCGTGCCTACCTGGGCAGCCAGCGGCTCGTGGCCCCCCGCGATCCGGAGGCGGTCCACTGGGAGGCAGCGCGCATCTTCTTCGACTGTCGGCGCAAAAGGATCACCGTCCGCAGCACGATCGACTGCTTCATCGCCGCGCTCGTGCTCGAGGCCCCGGACACGCTCCTGCACGACGATGACGACTTCCAGCAGATCACCCGGGTGCGGCGGCTGGCGACGCTGCGGGGGTGAGCGCGAGCCGGACGCATCACCCGCCGCAGGAGGGGCTCGGCTGGCCATCGCGTCGCGTGGCGGTCGACGGCGGCTCGGCCGGGTCGCGCTGACGCCGCGGCGCCGGGACGCTACGGGAACGTCCGCACGACGCGGAACCCCCAGTAGCCGCGCGCGTCGCGCCCCGACTCGACCTGGCGCGACGCCGCTCGCAGCGCGGCGGCGGAGTACTGCCACGAACCGCCGCGCAGGCCGTGCCGGCCCTCGCTGGAGGGCGGCGCCACCGGGTCGGTGACCGGATCGCCGGACCACACCTGGTCGCCGTCGTGCACCCACTCGGCGACGTTCCCGGCCATGTCGTAGAGGCCGAGGGCGTTCGGCGTCTTGAGCCCGGCGGCGTGCGGCCCGCCGTCCTCGGTCGAGTCGCCCCAGTACCAGGAGATCGCGTCCGCCGCCGGGTCCGACCCGTCGCAGGAGCCGAGCGCGCCGGAGTAGAGCGCGGTGGTCGCGCCGCCCCGGTAGGCGTACTCGAACTCCGCCTCGGTCGGCAGGCGCCAGCCCGCGCAGGCGTAGATGCTCGTCCCGGCCGCGTCGAGCGCCGGGGCGACGGTGCAGGTCGGCGGGTTGCCCGCCGGCGTGGCCGTGCACGCGTAGCAGCGGGGGAGCCCGTCCGCGTCCGAGCGCGCGTTGGCGTAGGCCGCGGCCTCGTCCCAGTACACCATCTCGACCGGGCAGTCGTCGCCACAGGCCCCGTACTTGGAGGGGTTGTACCCCATCAGCGCGGCGAAGTCGGCCTGGCGGATCTCCGTCTGGGACATGAAGAACCCGCGCGTGAGGACGACCTGGTGCGGGGTCTCGTCCGCCGCGCGGCAGCTCTCGTCCTCGGGGCTGCCCATGACGAAGGCGCCCGGCGGCACGGCGCAGAGGCCGCTCGCACAGCCCGTCGGCGGGCCCCCGTCCGGCTGCAGGCCCGCCTGCCGCTCGCCGACGCCACACCCCACGACGAGCGCGACCGCGGCCGCGCCCGCGAGGGTCCAACCTCGCGCCACCCGCATGGAATCCCTCCTGAGCACCCCCAGGGTTTGATGCAGCCGCCCTCCACCCGTGTCCTGTTAACAGTTCTTCACACATCCGCCGTCCCCCCGCGCCGCTCTGACGTGGCACACTTGGGGCCCCCATGGAGCACGACGCCCGAGAGAGTCCGGCATGCGCGTGAGTCGGTGGCTGGCCGCGGGCCTGGCGGTGCTGGCGCTGGCGTCCGGGAGCGCCTGCTCCCGGCGCGCCGGCGGGGCCGCGCGCGCGTCGGGCGCGGCCGGCGATCCCCGCGCCGGCCGGCCCGTGCCGGTGGTCGCGGCGACGGTGGCGCGGCGGGACGTGCCGGTCACCCTCGACGGCCTCGGCACCGTGGTCGCGTTCAAGACCGTCACGGTCAAGGCGCAGGTGGACGGGCGGCTCGACCAGGTGCTCTTCCAGGAGGGCCAGGCGGTGCGCCAGGGTCAGGTGCTCGCCCAGATCGATCCGCGGCCCTACCGCATCCAGCTCCAGCAGGCCGAGGGCGCGCTCGCCCGCGACCAGGCCCAGCTCGCGAACGCGCGCGTGAACGCCGAGCGCAACCGCAAGCTCGTCGCCGGCAAGCTCATCGCCGCGCAGCAGCTCGACGACCAGGTGGCCCTCGCCGCGCAGCTCGAGGGCGCCGTGCGCGTGGATCAGGCCGCGGTGGCCGCCGCGCGCCTCAACCTGGACTACGCGCGCATCACCTCGCCCGTCGACGGCGTCACCGGCGTGCGCCTGGTCGACCAGGGCAACGTCGTGCGGGCGAGCGATCCGAGCGGCATCGTCGTCGTCACCCAGCTCGACCCCATCGCGGTGCTCTTCACCGTGCCCCAGGACGAGCTGCCGCGCATCGTCGCCGAGATGGCGGGCCGCAAGCTCGCGGTCGAGGCCTTCAGCCGCGACGGCGCGACCCTGCTCGGCACGGGCCAGCTCGAGCTCATCGACAACCAGATCAACCAGCAGACGGCGACCCTGCGGCTCAAGGCCGTGATGCCGAACCCGAGGCGGTTCCTCTGGCCGAACCAGTTCGTGAAGGCGCGGCTGCACCTCGCGACCCGCCGCGGCGCGCTGTGCGTGCCGGCGACGGCGCTGCAGCGCGGGCCGATGGGCACGTTCGTGTACGTCATCGGCGCGGACCAGACCGTCGCGGTGCGGCCGGTCGAGGCGGAGCCGCCGCGCGGCGAGATCGCCGTCATCGAGCAGGGGCTCACCGAGGGCGAGCAGGTCGTGGCCGACGGCCAGAACCAGCTCCGGCCCGGCAGCCGGATCGCGCCGCGCGAGCCCGGCAAGGAGCCGCAGGGCCCGCGCGGCTCGGCGACGCAGCCGTCGGCGCGCGGCGGCGGGCGGGCGCCGGGCGTGGCCGACGGCACGAAGGCGCCCGGCGGCCCCCGGGGCCCGCGCCGGCCGGCGCCGCCGCCATGAGCGTCTCCGAGCCGTTCATCCGCCGCCCCGTGGCGACGGCGCTGCTCACCGTCGGCCTGCTCATGGCGGGCCTGCTCGGCTACCAGCAGCTCCCGGTCGCGGCGCTGCCGCAGGTCGACTACCCGACCATCGTGGTCGCCACCGCGCTCCCCGGCGCGAGCGCCGAGACGATGGTCTCGGCGGTGACGACGCCCCTCGAGCGGCAGTTCGGCCAGATGCCGGCGCTCACGCAGATGACCTCGGTGTCGAGCCTCGGCACCTCGCAGATCACGCTGCAGTTCGACCTGTCGCGCAACATCGACGCGGCGGAGCAGGACGTCCAGGCCGCGATCAACGCGGCGACGAACCTCCTGCCGCGCAACCTCCCCGCCCCGCCCACCTACAGCAAGAGCAACCCGGCGGACACGCCCATCCTCACTCTCAGCATCAGCTCCGAGACCCTGCCGCTCGACCGCGTCTCCGACGTGGCCGACTCGATCCTGGCGCAGAAGATCTCGCAGGTGTCGGGCGTCGGGCTGGTCACGATCAACGGCGGCCAGAAGCCGGCCGTGCGCGTCAAGGTCGACCCGCGCGCCCTCGCCGGCGCCGGCCTCGGCCTCGAGGACGTACGCACCGTCCTCGCCCAGGCGAACGTCAACCAGCCCAAGGGCAACCTCGACGGCGCGCGCCAGAACTTCACCCTCGCGGCGAACGATCAGCTCCAGCAGGCGGCGAGCTTCCGCCCCCTCATCCTCGCCTACCGCAACGGCTCGCCCATCCGGCTGCGCGAGGTCGCCGACGTCGTCGACGGGGTCGAGAACGATCAGCTCGCCGGCTGGGCCGGCGACCGCCGCGCGATCATCGTGAACGTGCAGCGGCAGCCCGGCGCGAACGTCATCGACGTCGCGGATCGGGTGAAGGCGCTGCTGCCGCGGCTGCGCACGGCGCTCCCGGCCGGGGCCCTTGTGCACATCCTCTCCGACCGCACCGAGACCGTCCGCGCGTCGGTCGACGACGTCCAGTTCACGCTCCTGCTCAGCGTCGTGCTGGTCGTCGGCGTCATCTACCTCTTCCTGCGGAGCTGGCGCGCCACCATCATCCCGGGGGTCGCGGTGCCGCTCTCGCTGATCGGCACCTTCGGGCTGATGTACCTGTGCGGCTACAGCCTGAACAACCTGTCGCTGATGGCGCTCACCATCTCGACCGGCTTCGTCGTCGACGACGCCATCGTCATGATCGAGAACATCGCCCGCTACGTCGAGGCGGGCGACCGGCCGTTCGAGGCGGCGCTCAAGGGCGCCAAGCAGATCGGCTTCACCATCGTCTCGCTCACCGTCTCGCTCGTCGCCGTCCTCATCCCGCTGCTCTTCATGGGCGGCATCATCGGCCGCCTCTTCCGCGAGTTCGCCGTCACGCTCTCCATCGCCATCGGCGTCTCGGCGCTGCTGTCGCTGACGCTCACGGCCATGATGTGCGCCTTCCTCCTCCGGCCGCGCTCCGAGGAGCGGCCCGGCCGGCTCGCCCGCCTCTTCGAGCGCGGCTTCGACGGGCTGCTCGCGTTCTACGATCACACGCTCAAGGTCGTGCTCCGCCACCAGCCGCTGACGCTCGTGATCACCATCGCCACGCTCGGCGTCACCGTCGCGCTGGCGGTCGCCGTCCCGAAGGGCTTCTTCCCCCAGCAGGACACCGGCCTCATCATGGGCGTGTCCGAGGCGCCGCCCGAGGTCTCCTTCACGAGCATGATGGCGCGCCAGCGGGCGCTGGCCGACGTCGTCCGCACCGACCCCGACGTCGCGTCCGTCGCCTCGTTCATCGGCGCCGACGGCACGAACCAGACGCCGAACAGCGGCCGCCTCTCGATCACGCTCAAGCCCCGCGAGGAGCGCCACGCCGACGCCGCCGCGATCATCGCGCGCCTCCGGCCGCGGCTCGCCGAGGTCCAGGGCATCTCGCTCTTCATGCAGCCGGTGCAGGACCTGCAGATCGACAGCCGCGTCAGCCGCACGCAGTTCCAGTACACGCTCGAGGACGCCGACCCCGAGGAGCTCGGCGTCTGGGCGCCGCAGGTCCTCGCGCGGCTGCAGGCGCTGCCGGTGCTGCACGACGTCACGAGCGACCTCCAGACCGCGGGCCTGCAGCTCCGCCTCACGATCGACCGCGACACCGCCTCGCGCCTCGGTATCCTGCCGCAGGCGATCGACGACGTGCTCTACGACGCGTTCGGCCAGCGGCAGGTGTCCACCATCTTCACCCAGCTCAACCAGTACCGCGTCATCCTCGAGGTGAAGCCGGAGTTCCAGCAGGATCCGGAGGCGCTCAGCCACATCTACGTGCACACGCCCGGCGGCGACCAGGTGCCGCTCGCGGCCTTCACGCGCTTCGAGCCCACCCGGACCTCGCTCGGCATCAGCCACCAAGGCCAGTTCCCGGCGGTGACCATCTCGTTCAACGTGGCGCCCGGCGCGGCGCTCGGGGACGCGGTCACCGCCATCCGCCGCGCCGAGGGCGCGATCGGCCTGCCGCGGGGCGTGCGCGCGAGCTTCGCCGGCACGGCGCAGGCCTTCCAGGACTCGCTGGCGACCGCGCCCCTGCTCATCCTCGCGGCGCTGCTCACGGTCTACATCGTCCTCGGCGTGCTCTACGAGAGCTACATCCACCCGGTCACGATCCTCTCCACCCTGCCCTCCGCCGGCGTCGGCGCGCTCGTCGCGCTCATGCTGTGGCGGACCGACTTCAGCGTCATCGCCCTCATCGGCATCGTGCTGCTGATCGGCATCGTGAAGAAGAACGCGATCATGATGATCGACTTCGCCCTCGAGGCCGAGCGCGAGGACGGCCTGGCGCCGCCCGCGGCGATCTACCGCGCGTGCCTGCTGCGCTTCCGGCCGATCATGATGACGACGATGGCGGCCCTGCTGGGCGGCCTGCCGCTGGCCCTCGGCACCGGCACCGGCGCGGAGCTGCGGCGGCCGCTGGGCATCTCCATCGTGGGCGGCCTCGTCATCTCGCAGCTCCTCACGCTCTACACGACCCCGGTCGTCTACCTCTACATGGATCGGCTGGGCCGGCTGCTGCGGCCGCGTCGCGCCGCCCGGCCGGCGCCCGCGCCGGCGCCGCGGGCCGAGGCGGCCGGGGGCGGCGAGCGGTGAGCCTCTCCGACCCGTTCATCCGCCGGCCCGTGGCGACCACGCTCCTCGCGGCCGCCTTGCTCCTCGCCGGCGCCGTCGCCTTCACCCAGCTCCCCGTCGCGCCGCTGCCCCGGGTGGACTTCCCGACCATCGCGGTCAGCGCCGCGCTGCCCGGGGCCAGCCCCGAGACGATGGCCTCGGCGGTAGCGACGCCGCTCGAGCGCCGCTTCGGCCGCATCGCCGGGCTCGCGGAGATCACCTCGGTGAGCTCGCTCGGCTCGGCGCAGGTGACGCTCCAGTTCGACCTCGACCGCGACGTCGACGCCGCCGCCCGCGACGTGCAGGCGGCGATCAACGCGGCCATGGGCGACCTGCCCCCGAACCTGCCGAGCCGGCCCGGCTACCGCAAGATCAACCCCTCGGACGCGCCCATCGTCATCCTGTCGGTCAGCTCGCCGACGCTGCCGCTGAGCCAGGTGTACGACCTGGCGAACACGGTGCTCGCGCAGAAGATCGCGCAGGTGCCGGGGGTCGGCCAGGTCTTCGTCGGCGGCGGCCAGAACCCGGCGGTGCGCGTGCAGGTGGATCCCGCGGCCCTGGCCGGCCTCGGTCTCGGGCTCGAGGACGTGCGGACGCTGCTCGCCCAGGGCACCGTGGACCAGCCGAAGGGGTCGCTGTCCGGGCCCGCGCAGACCGCGGCCATCGCCGCGAACGACCAGCTCGGCGGCGCGGCGACGTTCAAGGACCTCGTCATCCGCTACCGCAACGGCGCCGGCGTGCGGCTCGGGGACGTCGCGAACGTCATCGACGACGTCGAGAACAACCGCGTGGCGGCGTGGACCAACGGCCAGCGCTCCATCACGCTCATCGTGCGGCGCCAGCCCGGCGCGAACATCCTCGAGGTCATCGACCGCGTGAAGCAGCTCCTCCCGGAGCTCACGCGCACGCTCTCGCCGGCGATCGACGTGAAGGTGGCCGTCGATCGCTCCCGGACCATCCGCGCCTCGGTCCACGACGTCGAGCTGACCCTCGCGCTGAGCGTCCTCCTGGTCGTGCTCGTCGTCTTCTTCTTCCTGCGCAGCGGCTGGGCCACCACCATCCCCAGCGTCGCGGTCCCCCTCGCGCTCGTCGGCACCTTCGGCGCGATGTACCTGCTCGGCTACAGCCTCAACAACCTGTCGCTGATGGCGCTCACCATCTCCACCGGCTTCGTGGTCGACGACGCCATCGTGGTCACCGAGAACGTCCAGCGCTTCATCGAGGACGGCGACCCGCCGCTCACGGCGGCGTTCAAGGGCGCGCGCCAGATCGGCTTCACCATCATCTCGATCACCGCCTCGCTGCTCGCGGTCTTCATCCCCATCCTGCTCATGGGCGGGATGGTCGGCCGCCTCTTCCGCGAGTTCGCGGTGACCCTGAGCATCGCGATCGCGCTCTCGGCGGTCGTGTCGCTGACGCTGACGCCGATGATGGCCGCGCGCCTCCTCAAGCCCGAGGCCGGGCGCGCCCACGGCCGCCTCTACCACGCCGCCGAGTCGTTCTTCGAGTGGCTGCTGCGCGGCTACGGCCGGGGGCTGCGCTGGGTGCTCCGCCGCCACCACCTGATGCTGGGGCTCACCCTGGCCTCGGCCGTCGTCACGGTCGGGCTCTACGTCGTCGTCCCGAAGGGCCTCTTCCCGCAGCAGGACTCGGGCCAGCTCGGCGGCTTCTCGGACGCGCCGCAGGACATCTCCTTCGCCGCGATGAAGCAGCGGCAGGAGTCGCTCAACCAGGTGGTCCTGTCGCACCCCGCCGTCGACCAGATGGTCTCGTTCATCGGCGGCGGCTTCATGGGCAGCGGCAACACCGGCACGGTCTTCGTCCAGCTCAAGCCGGTCGGCGAGCGCAAGATGAGCTCGGACCAGGTCATCGGCGAGCTGCGCCGCACGCTGGGCCGGTTAACGGGCATCGCGCTCTACCTCCAGTCGACCCAGGACGTGCGCGTCGGCGGACGCTCGTCGCGCACGCAGTACCAGTACACGCTGCAGGACCCCGACCTCGCGGAGCTGAACGAGTGGGCGCCGCGCGTCTTCCAGAAGCTGCGCACGCTGCCGGCGCTGCGCGACGTCGCCATCGACCAGCAGACCGCCGCGCTCGAGCTCAAGCTCGACATCGACCGCGACACGGCCTCGCGGCTGGGCGTCACGCCCCAGGACGTCGATCAGGCGCTCTACGACGCCTTCGGGCAGCGGCAGGTCGCGACGGTCTACACCCAGATCAACCAGTACCGCGTGGTCCTCGAGGTGAAGCCGGAGCTGCAGCGCCACCCCGGGTCGCTCGACGGCCTGTACGTGAAGGCGAAGAGCGGCGACCAGGTGCCCCTCGCGGCCATCGCGCGGGCGACGCCGGGCAACACGCTCCTGTCGGTGAACCACCAGGGGCAGTTCCCCGCCGTCACGATCTCGTTCAACCTCGCCCCCGGCGTCGCCCTCGGCGACGCCATCACCGCCATCGCCGCCGCCGAGCAGGAGATCGGGCTGCCCGCCGGGGTGCGCGCGGGGTTCCAGGGCACGGCCCAGGCCTTCATGCAATCGCTCAAGAGCGAGCCGCTGCTCATCCTCTTCGCCCTCTTCGCCGTCTACCTCGTGCTCGGCATCCTCTACGAGAGCCTCATCCACCCGATCACGATCCTCTCGACGCTGCCGTCGGCGGGCGTGGGCGCGATCCTCGCCTTGCTCATCTGCCGGACGGAGCTCTCGATCATCGCGCTCATCGGCATCATCCTGCTGATCGGCATCGTGAAGAAGAACGCCATCCTCATGATCGACTTCGCCCTCGAGGTGGAGCGCGCCGAGAACCTCACGCCGGAGGCCGCGATCTACCGCGCCTGCCTGCTGCGCTTCCGCCCGATCATGATGACGACCATGGCCGCGCTCCTCGGCGCCCTGCCGCTGGCGCTCGGCAGCGGCCCCGGCTCCGAGCTGCGGCGCCCGCTCGGCATCGCCATCGTCGGCGGGCTCATCGTGTCGCAGGCGCTGACGCTCTTCACGACCCCGGTCGTGTACCTCACGCTCGACCGCTTCTCGCGGCGCACGCGGGCGCGGGCGTCCGCCGTGACCGCGGCCTAGGAGCCCGTCGCGCATAGATCCGGCGCCGCCGGGCCCGGTCCGGGGTACACTGGACCGCCAGAAGGAGGGCGCCATGCCGGTCGTGCAGTCGCCGCGTCTCCCGGTCGTGCTGTTGCTCGCGCTCTGCGCCCCGGCCTGCTCGGGGGCGATCGGCGCGCACGCCGGCGACGGCGGGCCCGGCGGCGACGGCCCGCCACACGGCCAGCGGCGCCACGACCGACGACGACTCCGGTGACGCGGTCGCCACCGTCGACTTCACGGCCCTCGTGGAGGTCGGCGACTACTACCTCATCATCCCGGCCGCGGGCCTGCGCAGCTACGGCTTCAGCATCGCGCCCGACGTGTACGACGTGGTCGGCGCGGCGGCAGTGAAGTCGTACTACTACCAGCGCTGCAACCACGACAAGGCGCTGCCCTACGCCGGGGACGCGCTCGGCGGGTTCGCGGGCCTCGGCGGACAGTGGGTGGACGGCGCGTGCCACGCCGGCGACAGCGCGAGCCCCGCGGGCCCCGGGTCGGCGAACAACGGCACCCTCGATCTCCACGGCGGCTGGCACGACGCGGGCGACTACCAGAAGACGCTCTGGGCGCGCGGCGTGCCGGAGATGCTCTTCGCCTACGAGGTCAACCCGGGCGCGTGGCCCGACGACCACCTCAACCTCCCGGAGAGCGGCAACGGCATCCCCGACCTGCTCGACGAGGTGCGCTGGGAGCTCGACTTCTACGTGCGCATGCAGCGGCCCGACGGCCACTTCATGACCTCCGCGAAGGGGCACAACGGCACCGTCACCTCGCCGCCGAGCGCGTCGGACGAGTCGCGGGTGTACTTCGACTGCACCTCGCCCAGCAGCAGCGAGTGGTCCGGCGGCGGCGTCACCGTCGCGGAGGCCACGGGCAACGCGGTGCTCTCGCTGGCGCACGCGGCCGTCGTCTTCCGCGCCGCGGGCCAGGCGGCGATCGCCGACGGCTACCAGGCGGCGGCGACCGCGGGCTGGGGCTGGCTGAACGGGCACGCCCCCGGCACCGACGGCGAGCGCCGGGTGCGGGCGGCGGCGGCGGCGGCGGTCTACCGGATGGATCCGACGGCGACCACGGCCAAGGCGGTGGTCGAGGGCCTCGCCTGGAGCACCTGGGACGGCCTGCTCCCGGGCAGCGTGACGCCCGGCGAGAGCACGCTCGCCGCGGGCGCCTGGCACTACCTCATGAACCCGGCCGGCGGCGCGGCGCTCAAGGCCACGATCAAGGACGCCGTGCGTCAGGCGCTGGTCGACGGCGCGTTCGCCGAGGAGGGCGCGTACGGCGGGATGTTCGGCGGCGCGGGCAACGGCTGGGACTGGAGCTGGGGCAGCAACCGCTCGCAGAGCTCCTACGGGGCCAACCTCTTCATGGCGGCCCGCCTCGGGGCCATCGGCACCCGGACCGAGGCCGAGGTGGCGGCCCGCGCGGCCAAGCATTTCCACTACATGCTGGGCCTCAACCCCCTCAACATGGTGTACCTGACGAACATGGCCGCCTACGGGGGCGAGCACTCGTCGTTCCAGATCTACCACGGCTGGTTCTCGTACACCGGCGGCGACGGCGACCACGGCAACGCGTCGACCAACGGCAAGCCCGCGGGGGTCGTCGAGCCGCTGTACCCCTACTACGCCGCCGACACCCAGACCTCGACCTACGGGCCGGCGCCGGGCCTCGTCCCGGGCGGGCCGAACTTCTACTACAGCGCCACCTACGAGATCCCGAACCGCACCTACCCCGCCTACGCGTACCGCGATTTCTCCGTCGGCTGCGACTGGAGCGGCGCGGCGTGCCTCGCGGCGTCCTGGGAGATCACCGAGCCGATGGCGGCCTACCAGGGCCCGTTCGTGCTGCTCGCCTCGTTCATGATGAGCGGCGGCTGAGCCGCCGAGGGACGCGTCAAGGCAGCAACCCCGCCGGCGGCGCGTCGAGGCCGGCGTCGAGCAGCTGCTCGAGCGCCTCGATGGCGACCGGCTTCGCGAGGTGCCGGTCGAAGCCCGCGGCGCGGGCGCGCTCGCGGTCGGCGGGCTGGCTGTAACCCGTGACGGCGACGAGGCAGGCCCTCGCCAGGCGCGGCCGCAGGCGGCGCGCCACCTCGTAGCCGTCGAGGTCGGGGAGCCCGATGTCGAGCAGCACCACCTCGGGAGGGTCGGCCACGGCGGCGGCGAGGGCGGCCGCCCCGGTCCCGACCGCGCGCACGTCGTGGCCGAGCAGCCTCACGGTCTCCATGAGCGCCTCGGCGAGATCCGGGTTGTCCTCGACGAGCAGGACCTTCCGATGGGTGGTCATGCCCTGGGGATGGCGGGGAAGCAGAGCCGGTGCAAGCGCTCTTGCGCGGCGCGCCGGCGCTTTGGTACAAAAGGCCCATGCGTTCCGTCGCGCTCGCGGGCCTGGTGTGGCTGCTCGTCTCGTGTGGCGCGGCGGGCGGCGGGGACGCCGACGCCGGCACGGGCCACGACGCCCCGGCCGCGGAGGCCGCGGCGCCGAGCGACGCCCCGCCCGCCGCCGACGCGGCGGCCGCCGCGGACGCGACGCCGGCGGCCGACACCGGCGCGGGGGACGACGCCGGGCCCACGGTGCCGCTCGCGGGCTTCGGCGGCATCACCGGCGACTGCGGCTTCCTCACCGCGGCGGCCATCACGAGCCCGCAGCCGGCGGTCTTCAGCGACCACGTCGACTTCGGCGCGGCGGGGTACACGAGCGCCGATTTCGGCCAGCTCTCGGCCGGCGCGCAGGAGGTCATCACCGACGGCAACGCCGGCGGCTCGTCGCTGCTCTCCGAGGCTTTCTCGTACGACATCCTCTACCGCTGCGAGCTGGCCGAGCTGCTCAAGACGGAGAACGAGGTCGTCTACACCACCACGACCACGAAGAAGACCGACTACGTCGTACGCATCGACGGCTACCGGGTCGGCGTCAGCGTGACCCGAGCGTTCGTCTATCCGACCACGAACCCCTACACCGTGACGATCGCGCGCCAGCTGCTCGAGGGCAAGCTCGCGGACATCCACGTCAGCAGCGCGAACGTGAGCGCGGCCGACGCCTGGGAGAAGCAGATCCTGCATGTCCTCGCCTACGGCCCCGAGCACGCCACCGCCATCGTCGACGCCTTCGCGCTCATCGATGCCACCATCGTGGGCGACACCATCCTGGTCGTCACCGTCACCGACGGCAACGACGCCTTCATTTACTGATACTGACCGAGGAGGCTCCGCCATGCGCCCGCTCTTCATCGCCTGCGCGCTCGCGCTCGTCTATTGACAGGGGGACGTTCCCGTCCCCCCTCGCCCCGGCAAAGCCGAGGCGAGCCTCCCCCCCGCCGCGCGCTGCCCGCGCGACAAATACCTTGATCCCAGCGGGGTGCGGATGGGCTAATAATCAGCCACTCATGACCGACGGAGGCTCCGCCATGCGCCCGCTCTTCATCGCCTGCGCGCTCGCGCTCGTCAGCGGGTGCGGCGACGCCAGCCCCGCCACGCAAGCCGACGCCGCCCCCCAGGACGATGCCGCCGCGCCGGCCGACGCCGCGGTCGCCGACGACGCCGCCCCGGCGAACCCCGTCGTCACGCTGGTCACGACGCTCGGGACCATCGACGTCGAGCTCCTCCCCACGGCCGCCCCGGTAGGCGTCGCGAACTTCCTGAGCTACGTGGACCAGCAGTACTACGACGGCACCATCTTCCATCGCGTCATCCCGGACTTCATGATCCAGGGCGGCGGGCTCAACGCGAACATGTCGCGCAAGCCCACCGACGCCCCGATCGTGAACGAGGCCGGCAACGGCCTCAGCAACGTCCGCGGCACGATCGCGTACGCCCGGACCGCGGACCCCGACTCGGCGACCTCGCAGTTCTTCATCAACGTGGCCGACAACACCTTCCTCGACCGAGCCGAAGCAAGCGACGGCTTCGGCTACGCCGTCTTCGGCCAGGTCGTCACCGGCATGGATGTCGTCGACACCATCGTCGCGGTGCCGACGACCACGGTCGGGGCGTACGAGGACGTGCCGGTCGATCCGGTCGTGATCACGTCCGCGCGCGTGAAGTAGCCGCGGCCACGAACGTTTGCGCGGCCTCCGGGCACTCATCCTCTGCACGTCGGCAGCGCCGACGCAGGAGGGATGATGAGCCCGAGCCGCGCCCTGGTCGTGGCGCTCGTCCTCGTCGCCGCGCCGGCGGCGGGGTTTCACGTGAACACGACCGATGACGGGCGGCCCCTGCACTGGCCGGCCGCCGCCGTCCGCTACCAGCTCGACCCCGCGGGCGGCGCCCCGGTCGCGGCGGACGCCTTCGGGGCGGCGGTCGACGCGGCGTTCGCGGCGTGGGCGACGGTCCCCGGGGGCGATCTCGCGCTCGAGCCGGGTCCGGCCGCGGCGGGCGGCTTCGGCTACGACCCCGACGGCCCGAACGCGAACGTGGTGCGCTGGGAGCTCGAGAACTGGGACTACGAGCCCGACGCCGTGATGCTGACCTTCACGCACTACCGGGTGAGCGACGGCGCCATCGTCGACGCCGACATCCTCATCAACGGGGTCGACCACGACTGGCGCGCCGACCAGGGGGCGAGCGGCGGGTTCGGGGAGGAGGACCTGCAGAACGCGCTCACGCACGAGGCCGGCCACTTCGTGGGCCTCGGCCACTCGCCCGAGCACCCCGAGGCGGCCATGTTCCCGACGGTCGCCCCGGGGGAGGTCAGCAAGCGCCGGCTCGCGGCCGACGACGAGGCGGGCTTCGCGGCGATCTACGCCGTGGCGGGGGCCGGGCCCGCGGCGGGGAGCGAGGACGCGGATCCGTTCCGGGCGCGCGGCTGCGACGCGGGCGGCGGCGCGCGGCGCGCGCCGGGCGCGGCGGCGGTGGCGGCGCTGCTGCTGCTGGCGTGGGCGGCGGCGCGCCGGCGGGGCGCGGCCGCGGTGGCGCTGCTCGCGCTGCTCGGCACCGGCAGCGCGGCCGCCAGCGTGCGCTACCTGCCCGTGGACACGACCGCGGCGCGCGCCGAGGCGGTGCTGCACGGCCGCGTGGTCGCGGTCCAGTCGCTGCGCGTGGGGCGGCTCATCGTCACGGACACGACGCTCGCGGTCGGCCGCTGCTGGCGCGGCCGGTGCGGCGGGACGGTCACGGTCCGCCAGCTCGGCGGCGAGGTGGACGGCGTCGGCCTGCACGTCGAGGGCCGCGCCCGGACGCAGGTCGGCGAGGAGCTCGTGGTGTTCCTGCGCCGCTCGCGGGCGGGCGCCTGGGCGCCGGTCGGGATGCTGCAGGGCGTCTTCCGGGTCCGGCGCACCGGCCGGGCGGTCGAGGCCGTGCGCGAGGTCGCGACGCCGGGGCCGGCGCGAGTGGAGGCGCTGCCGCTGGCGGAGCTGGCGCGGCGGGTGCGGGGGCGGTGAGGGGAACCGCAGCCTCCTGACCTGCGCGGCGACGCGTGGTAGGCTTGATCCTACCCGCGAGGACCCATGCCGAAGCTCTCGGAGTTCTTTGGCATCGCAATCTACATGTACTACCGAGAACATGCGCCCCCGCATTTCCATGCCTTCTACGGGGGCGAGCAGGCTGAGATCGGGATCGAAGGTCTTCAGGTGCTCGCGGGGTCGCTGCCACCACGAGCGCTGGGCCTGGTGGTGGAGTGGGCCAGCCTGCACCAGGACGAGCTGCGCCGGGCCTGGGAGCAGGCGGTCGCGCATCAGCCGCTCGACCGGATCGCCCCGCTCGTCTAGGAAGGACCATGGTGGACGTCGTCGAGGTCCGAGCGCTGGCCCCGTACCGCGTGTGGGTGCGGTTCAGCGACGGTGTCGCGGGAGAAGTCGACCTGATTGAGCTGGCGGGACACGGCGTCTTCGCCGCCTGGAGCGACCCAACGGTCTTCGCCCAGGTCACGATTGACCCGGACACGCACACGCTCTGCTGGCCGGGGGGCGTCGACATCTGCCCGCGCCGCCTCCATGACGACATCGTGAACGCGGCGTCCCGCGCCGCCGAGCACTGATCCCGCGAGGGACTGCGCTCGACGCGGCTCGCGGGCGAGGCTGCGCAGGAGGGGTCAAGGTGGGCTGGGGCGACCGCGCCCATCGCCGGGACCACCGGCGGTGAGGGCCGTCGGTGAGGAGCGACGGAGAGCAGCCGCGCTAACCGCACCGACGTCGGCGACACCGACGCGCTTCAATGGGACCGTCGCTGAGGAGCGACGGAGAGTCGAGCGCCACCCACTCGGGCACGAGCGCCGCGACGTGGCTTCAATGGGGCCGTCGCTGAGGAACGACGGAGAGGCGGCTCCCCGCGGTCGTCGATGGCCGGCAGGTTGATGCTTCAATGGGGCCGTCGCTGAGGAGCGACGGAGAGCGTGAGGGGGCGCGCCGGGCGCCGGGGACCCGAGGGGCTTCAATGGGGCCGTCGCTGAGGAGCGACGGAGAGGCACCCGAGGTGGAGTTTGGCGCCCTGCCACTGGATGCTTCAATGGGGCCGTCGCTGAGGAGCGACGGAGAGAGTTGCATCAGGCGGTGGGCGGGTCGAAGGAAGCCAAGCTTCAATGGGGCCGTCGCTGAGGAGCGACGGAGAGGATGCCGTCCTCCACGCCCAGGCCCTCGCAGTCAGGGCTTCAATGGGGCCGTCGCTGAGGAGCGACGGAGAGTAGGCGAGCGCCGAGAAGGCGCCGCGGAGCGCGTGGCTTCAATGGGGCCGTCGCTGAGGAGCGACGGAGAGGGCGGTGTGCGCGGTGCGCTTCCTCGCCATGCTCAAGCTTCAATGGGGCCGTCGCTGAGGAGCGACGGAGAGCAGCGGGGCGCCGATGAGCTTGGCGGCCTCGGCGGCGCTTCAATGGGGCCGTCGCTGAGGAGCGACGGAGAGGAGGACGTCCTGCGCGCGTTCGTGGCGCGCCTCGAGGCGCTTCAATGGGGCCGTCGCTGAGGAGCGACGGAGAGTCGTTCGCGGCGTACTCGTCGCTCATACCCGACTTTGAATCGTGATAGGCACGGATCTGCCCTTGTTCTCGTGGCACTACGCGGGCTTGGGTGAGATCAGGCCGAAGAGGTCGTGTTACTAGGCGGGAGCGGCTTCGTGGACCTCGTGCAGCCGAGGTGGGGGCGGCACCCCGAGGCGCTTGAGCAACGCCACGGTGGTGGGCTCGAGCTCGGTCGTCTGCAGCACCCGCACGTCGCCGCGCAGGTACTCGACGACCTTGATGTCCTGCAGCTGCGCGCGGATGTTGCGCCAGGTGTCCCCGGCGCGGATCTCGGCGATGCGCTCGAGCAGCAACGCCAGCACGCACAGCGAGACGTGCGCGCAGATGCGGTGTGGCCGCCAGTGAAACATCGGCCGGGTCCGCAGCCCCGACTTCAGGTTGCGCCAGCACTCCTCGACGCGCATGAGCTGCTTGTAGCCGAGCGCGAGATCTTCGACGGTGAGCGTGTCGTCGTTGGTGGTGATGACCCACTTGCCGTCGAGCTTGGCTTCGCGCTCGACGGCGGCGCGGTCGATCTTGAGCCGCCCCCGGCCGGTCTGCCGCAGGTACTTGCCGAAGCGCCCGCTCGTCAGCAGCTCGCAGGTCCGCTTCGAGTGCCCGTGCTCTCCCTTGGGGGCGGCCAGGGTGGCGAGCTCGGCGGTGAGCAAGTCGAGGAGATGCTGCCGGTGGCGGGCCTGCCGCTTGGCCTCGTCGGGGTTGTAGCAGACCACGTAGCGCTGATGCCGCGCCCCGTCGCCGCCGACGATGACCTCCTTGACCCGCAGGTTGTCGCGCACCGTGTGGTAGCGGCCCGCCCGCGTGATCACCAGCTTCGTGACCTCGTCGCCGGCCCGCATCTTGGCGGCGAGGATGTACTTGCCGTGGCCGAGCGCGAGCGTGCGCCGGTTCTCCTCGCTGTTCATGCCCGCGTCGCCGACGAAGATGCAGCGCCCCAGCCGCCAGCCCCGCAGGTCCTGCTTGACCCGCTCGATGGTGGTGACGTCGGTCGTGTTGCCCGGGAACACCCAGGAGCGCACCGGCAGGCCGTCGCGCGTCACCGCCAGCCCGACGACGATCAGGGGCGCGTCGTCACGGCCGTTCTTGGCGTGGCCGCGCTTGCGCAGCGGCGGGTAGTGCTGGCGCTCACCCGGGTGCGACCGGCTCCGGCGCTCGACCTCGACCTCGTCCTCCTCGTCGATCTCGCAGTGGAGCGTCGTGGTGTCGTAGAAGATGAGGTCCACGTCGGCGTTCATCAGGTCGGCCATGCGGAAGTAGACCGCCTTCTCGATGGCCTCCTTGTTCTCCTCGAGGAAGGTCATGCCGAAGTAGAAGTGGTGCAGCTCGAGCGCGCGGGCGCTCGGGAGGAACACCTTCTTGGGCACCCACTGCTCGTAGGCGTACAGCTTCGAGTAGGGGCACAGGGCGCGGTTGGCGACCATCGTCAGCAGCGCGCGCTCGAAGGGCTGCTGCACCTTCGTGGCACGCAGCTGCTTCTCGACGGTGTCGCGGAGGCCGACTTCACGCCACAGCGCCTCGAGGACGTAGATGCCGCCGTAGGGCCAGGAGCGCAGGATGCGGACGTCGTCCTGGGGCTTGCCGACGGCGCTGGCGGGGAAGAAGCGCACGATGCTCTCGGCGAGGCGCCGGAGCTTCTCGGGGTCAAGCTCGTCGGCGCGGCCGAAGTTGTAGACCACCTTGGCGACGGCGCAGCCCTTGTCGCTGTCCCACTCGTTCTCGGCGAGCTGGTAGTAGCGGACCTCGGAGCCGTCGGCGTTGCGGCGCTTGGTCATGCGCAGGTACATGCCTATGCATCACAGCACTCGCGCGACGGCATGTCAAGTATCCACAGGCCACGTCGTGTGCCTATGCATTTCGCGGTCGCGCACCCAGCCAACCTCGCGAAAACCCTCGCCGCGAGGCTCCGCGAATGCCCAAAACGGGCTCTGCCGATTCAAAGTCGGGTCATACGGTCGAGGTGCTTCAATGGGGCCGTCGCTGAGGAGCGACGGAGAGCGCCGCCGACCGCCCCCACTCCGCCCCTCGAGTTGACCATGCTTCAATGGGGCCGTCGCTGAGGAGCGACGGAGAGGCCAGCCCTTCTTCATGTAGTCCTCCAGGACCGCATGCTTCAATGGGGCCGTCGCTGAGGAGCGACGGAGAGCAGACCCCTCCCCAGCCGACGCAGACCGTGGTACGCTGCTTCAATGGGGCCGTCGCTGAGGAGCGACGGAGAGACGCCGGCGCCCCCGCCGCGTGCGCGTCGCGGTACGCATAGCTTCAATGGGGCCGTCGCTGAGGAGCGACGGAGAGAGGCGCACACCGACGGCGCTGGCACGACCGTCTACCGGCTTCAATGGGGCCGTCGC
>DASXVK010000390.1:0-41087 GCA_036504295.1 Polyangia bacterium | reverse complement strand
CCCGAGCCGTACCAGAAGCTGCGCCTGGCGTGGACCTTCCTCATGACGGTGAAGGGCGTGCCCCTCATCTACTACGGCGACGAGTTCGGCATGGAGGGCGCGGGCGACCCCGACAACCGCAAGATGATGCGCTTCGGCGCCAGCCTCTCGCAGAATCAACAGGACACCCTCGCCCACGTCGCGAAGCTCACGGCCGCGCGCAAGGCCCACCGCGCGTTCCGCTACGGCCAGCGCACGACCCTGTACCTCGACTCGGTGAGCGGCCTCTTCTGGGCCTACGGCATGAAGGACGGCGGCGACGTGGGCGTCGTCGTCTTCAACCGCAACACCTCGAGCAAGACGCAGTCCATCGGCGTCGCCGGCCTCGGCCTCACGAACGGCCAGACCCTGCGCGACGTGATCCACAACACCACGGTCACCGTGAGCGGCGGCGCGATCAGCGTGACGCTCGGGAGCCGGGACTCCGCCGTGTTCGTGCTCCAGTGAGGCTGATGATGGTCCCCCGCTCCCTCCTGCTCGTGCTCGTACTCGCCGCCGGCTGCGGCGACGGCGGCGGCGGCGACGCCTGCCCCGGCATCGACTGCTCGCGCCACGGCACCTGTGTCACCGCGGGCGGCGCGCCGCAGTGCCAGTGCGACCCCGGCTACATGGCCCTCGGCATCGAGTGCCAGCCCGACCCGTGTGCGGCGCGGCAGTGCGGCCACGGCAGCTGCCGGCCGGCGTACGGCCTGTGCGAGTGCGAGGCCGGCTTCGCGGGCGCGGCCTGCGATCACTGCGCGGCCGGGTACCACCTCGAGGGCGGCGACTGCATGCCGGACCAGCCGTGCCAGACCCACCACTGCGTCCACGGCAAGTGCCACGTCGCGGGCGCCGCCGAGCTGTGCGACTGCAACCCGGGCTACGCCGGCGACGTCTGCGATGCCTGCGACACCGGCTGGCACGCCGAGGGCCTCACCTGCGTCGCCGATCCGGCCGACGCCTGCCACCCGAACCCCTGCACCGCGCCCAACGAGACCGTCTGCACCCTCGACGGCGCCGGGTACGCCTGCGCCTGCGACGCCGGCTACCACGCGGGCGGCGCGGGCTGCGTCGCGGACGACGCGTGCCACCCCAACCCCTGCACGGCCGCGAACCGCACCGTGTGCACCATCACCGGCGCGAGCTTCACCTGCGGCTGCGACGCCGGCTTCCACCTCGACGGCGCGGGCTGCGTCGCCGACGACGCGTGCCACCCCAACCCCTGCACCCAGGCGAACCAGACCGTCTGCACGATCAGCGGGGGCGGCCACACCTGCGCCTGCGACCCGGGCTTCAACCCCGACGGCAGCGGCGGCTGCGTCGGCGCCGACGTGTGCCATCCAAATCCCTGCACCGAGCTCGGCCGCGCCACCTGCCAGCTCGGCGGCGCCGCGGGGTACGCGTGCGTCTGCGATCCCGGCTGGCAGCTCGTCACCGAGCGCTGCGTGCCCCGGTGCGGGGCGGACAGCGACCTCTGCACCGCCGCCCACGGCTCATGGCACACGCTGGTCTCGTCGAACGGCCACGGCTCCGTCGGCTACGACACGACCGCCCACAAGGCGACCGCCCTCCTCGAGCACCTCTACAAGCAGTGGAACGGCACCGCCTGGACGCGGGACATGCTCTACGACACCTACCTCGGCCTGCGCACGGGCGGGACGGGGACCTGGCTCAACACGGTCACGCCCGTGCGCGAGGAGTACCTCGAGCAGACCGGCGTCATCCACGTCGTGCACCGCCAGGGGACGCTGCGCGTCGACTCCTACTACTACGCCCCCTTCGAGCTCGGCCGGCCGGCCCTCGTCATGCTCGGCCAGGTGACGAACGAGGGCAGCGCGCCCGCGACGGCCTCGCTCTACACGATCCACAACTACCACGTCGGCAACACGACCGTGGCCGACCCCGTGAACCCGGACGCGACCGGCGAGCGCGTGCAGTACGTCGGCGCGAGCTACGTCGAGAGCGGGCCCGGCGGCATGTTCCTCTACCGGCCGCTCGGCGCGGCCACGCACCACGGCGCGACGCCGAACAACCCGTGGCAGGCGCTGCAGAGCGCCGCCGATCTCGGCGACACCGCCGACAGCGGCGTCGGCAGCGACCGCGTCGCCGGCTTCCAGAAGGACTTCACGCTCGCCGCGGGGCAGTCGGGGTGGTTCGGCGTGGTGGCGGCGTTCGACCGCTCCGGCGACCAGACGCAGCTCACGACCGACGTCGAGAACGCGTACGGCGCGAAGGACGCGCAGGCCGCCCTCGCCGAGGCCCTCGCCGGCTGGCAGGCCTGGCGCACCGCGCCGCCGGCCGGCCTCAGCCCGCAGGAGACCTGGGTGTGGCGCCAGTCCGAGGCGATCCTGCGCCAGGGCCAGGTGCGCGAGCCGACCGACCTCTCGTACGGCCAGATCGTCGCCTCGCTGCCGCCGGGGCAGTGGAACATCGCCTGGGCGCGCGACATGTCCTACGCCATCGTCGCCCTCGCCCGCACCGGCCACCTGCCCGAGGCGAAGGCGGCGCTGGAGTTCATGCTCAAGGCCGCGTCGAACAAGTACCAGAGCTACGTCGGCGCGCCGTACCAGGTGAGCGTGTGCCGGTACTTCGGGCGCGGCGAGGAGGAGAGCGACCTCAACGCCGACGGCCTCAACATCGAGCTCGACGGCTTCGGGCTCTTCCTGTGGGCGCTCGCCGAGTACGCCGCCGCGGGCGGCGACACGGGCCTCCTGAACACGTACTGGGCGACGATCCGCGACCGGGTGGGGAACGTGCTCGCCGGCCTCACCGACGCGACCACCGGCCTCGTCAAGGCCGACTCGTCGATCTGGGAGGTGCACTGGAACGGCAAGCAGAAGCGCTACACGTACACCTCGCTCACGGCGGCGCGCGGCCTGTGCGCCGCTGCCGGCCTCGCGCGCAGCCGGGGCGAGCCGACGGTCGCCGACGCGTGGGAGACGGCGGCGGCCGGCATCCGCGACGCGCTCCGCACGAAGAGCGTCGACGGCGCGAAGGCGCTCGCCAGCTCGTACGAGGAGCTCACGGCGGGCAGCGGCTACCGCGACGTGGCCTCGGTCGAGGCGGTGAACTGGCTGCTCTTCAACCCGGCCGGCGCGGTCGCCGGCGCGACGCTGGCGTCCTTCGACGCGCACCTCGACGTCGCGAGCGGCCACGGCTACTTCCGCAACGACGACGGCGGCTGGTACGACTCGCAGGAGTGGGTGTGGGCCGACCTGCGCGTGGCCCAGGCCCGCCGTCTCGCCGGCAGCGCCGCCGCGGCCGACCGGCTGGTCGGGTGGGTCGGCGCGCAGGCGCTCGCGAACCACGGCATGATCGCCGAGCTGTACCAC
Organism: Polyangia bacterium; assembly: GCA_036504295.1. GTDB lineage: Bacteria > Myxococcota_A > Polyangia > JACRCY01 > JACRCY01 > DASXVK01. The sequence continues at coordinate 37,737 of DASXVK010000390.1, read as the reverse complement.
CCGTCGACCGGCGACTACGAGGGCGAGGTGCCGATGGTCGGCTACGGGGCGGGCGCGTACCTGATGGCGCTGCTCGACCGCGAGTCGCCGCCGGCCGCGCTGCCGGTGTGCGGGGGGTGGGAGGCGCCATGAGCCGCCGGGGCGCGGCCGCGCTCGCGCTCGCGCTCGGCGCCGTCCTCGCCTGCAGCGAGGCCCCGGCGCCCGGGCCGCGGCGCGACTGCAGCTTCGTCGTCTACTATCAGGCCACGAGCACCGTCGCGCGCGTCGCCGTCGTCGGCGACTTCAACGACTGGTCGCCCGACGCGACCCCGCTCGCCCCGGTCGACGCGAGCGGCCTCTACGCCGCGGTCGTCAGCCCGGCGCCCGGCCTGCACGCCTACCGCCTCGACGCCGACGGCGTCGCGGCGCTCGACCCGTACAACCCGCTCACCATCACCGGCGCCGACGGGCGCGAGGCCTCGGCCATGCGCATCGCCGACTGCGCCCGGCCCGCGCTCGAGGTCACGAGCTTCGCGGTCGATCCGGCCGGGGCGCTCGAGGCGGAGGTGCAGTTCCTGCGCGGGCGCGCCGACCAGCCGCTCGACCCGGGCACCATCGGGGTCACGCTCGGCGCCGCGCCCGTGACGCTCGCCGCGCCGGCCGCGAGCGGCGTCCACCCGCCCGACCTGTGGGACCCGGGCCCGAAGCCCGGCGGCGGCTGCGGCTACGGCTACGGCTACGACTGCCCCGCCCCCGTCGTCGACTGCGCCGCCCCGGCGTGCGTCCACGGCACCTGCCTGCGCGCCGACGCCGGCACCGGCGACGCCTGCATCTGCGACCGCGGCTACGCCGGCCTCCTCTGCGACCAGTGCGCCCCCGGCTGGGCCCCCGCCGGCCTCACCTGCGTCGCGACGGACCCGTGCGCCGCGGGCCCGTGCGTCTACGGGACGTGCTACGCGCAGGGCGACGCGTTCTACTGCGAGTGCCAGGCGGGGTACGCGGGGGCGCGGTGCGACGAGTGCGCAGAGGGGTGGCACGCGGAGAATCTGGAGTGCGTGCCGGGGTAGCGGGGCGCGCGACTCCGACCCAGGCCGCGCCAGGGTCGAGCCTCTCCGCCGCGAGCTCCGCGCAGCCAAGATCGATGTCCGGGAGGACTTCCCGATCCGGGTAGTTGCCTGGCACATCATCTGGCGATGTCCGAGATGACTACCGGATCCGGGAAGTTCCTTGGCCCATCGTTTTCACGCGCGTCCGCCAGGAGCGCGCAGCCGCCCCACCCCCGGCACGAACCGCCCCACGCGCGCGGCGTACGCCCGGTACGCGTCGCCGTGCAGCGCGAGGAGGTGGCGCTCCTCGAAGCGGACCTGGACCGCGATCACGACCACGAACGCGGCCCAGGCGGCGAGCGTGCCCGGGCACGGGGTCAGGAGCACGGTGCCCGCGGCCGAGAGGAGCATGCTGGAGAAGATCGGGTTGCGCACGCGGCCGAAGAGGCCGCCGGTGACGAGCGCCGTCGGCCGCGCGTCGATGCCGATGCGCCACGACGCGCCCATGTCGCGCTGCGCGATCAGGGTCACGACCAGGCCGGCCGCCATCGCGAACCAGCCGAGCGCGGCCAGCGGCAGCGGCACGGGCCAGAGGCCGAGGCGCGCGGGGCCGAGCACGGCGTACGCCAGGGCCCAGCCGAGGATGGCCGCCGTGAGCAGCCCGAAGAGCACCCCGACGAGCCGCTGCGGACCGGCGGCGTCGCGCTGGAAGACGATCGCGAAGACGCCGGTCATCCGCTTGAGGCGCACCGTCGGCAGGACGAGCGCCACGCCGAGGTAGAGCACGACCGCGATGGGGAGGGCGATGCGATTGAGATGTTCGAAGCTCATGGCGCTTGGAGCGCGCCCGTGACCAGCGCCACGTGCACGCTGCCGCCGTAGGGCGTCGGGTACGCGATGACGTAGCCGACGCCGGGGACGACCGCGAAGTCACCGAGCGGGCCGGCGGCCCAGAGGGCCGGGTAGCTGCTGCTCGGGTTGCCGATGGCCACGACGGTGCCATCCTCGTCGAGGGCGGCCAGCGTGAGAGCGCCGCCCTGGGGCGGCGGCGGGTCGCAATAGCAGCCGCAGGTGCCCACCTCATAGACCAGCGCCACGAAGCGGCTGCCGTCCCAGTGCAGCGCGAAGATGGGGAGGTCCGGCAGGCGCTTGCCGACGACGACGGGCAGCCCGTCGCCGCCGAGCACCGTCGCCAGCAGCGGCGCGGGCGCGGCGTGCTGCCAGTACCCGCAGGACGGCGCGCCGGCGACGAAGTCCCCGCAGCGCCCGCGGTAGATGACCATCGCGCGGCTCGGGCTGGCGGCGAGGCGAAAGCCGGGCGGGGGATACATGTGGTCGATCGCGAAGTCGACCGGGAGCAGCCCGGTGCGGACGGGCGGGACGTCGAGGGTGCGCGGCTGCACGTCCACGAGCACCGACTCGCATCCGCCGGCCGGGAGCGCGAAGGCGCCGTCGACGATCTGATCAGCGAGGAGCTCGGGGGTGATGAGCTCGTCCTCGCCCGGGGCGCCGACGTGCTCCTCCACCAGCGCCCCGGTCTCGTCGTACGCGGCGACGCGGCGCGCCCCGCCGGTCGCCCCGCCGAAGGTCCAGTAGGCCGCCCCGCTCCAGCGCACACTGGCAAACTCGTGCACCGAGGGCGTGAAGCTCGGACAGGCGTCGAGCGCGGGCCAGAAGTCGTCCTTGATGATGCACAGCCGCGTCGCCGGGTTGGTGCCTTCAGTCTGGACCACGACGCCGTAGGTCGTCGCGCCCTGAGCCGCGTCGATGGTCATCGCCGGCAAGGGGTTGTCGATGACCGTCGTCACCCCGCTCAGCGCCACGCGCACGAGCTGCTGGCGCCCGACCACCAGGGCGCCGCCGTCATCGACGAAGACGCGCAGCACCGAGACCGACTCGCCCGTGTCCACGTCGCTCGCGACGGTGAGGCTGACCGCGGGTGGGGCGGCCGGCGCCTCGAACGGCAGGCTGCAGCTCGCATCGATGCGCTCGATGACGAACGCGTCGCCGCACCGGTCCGTCGGCGCATCCCGCGCGTCGGTCGCGCCGTCGGTCGCGCCGTCCGGGGCCGGCGCGTCGCCGGGACCGCCGTCCGCGGGCGCGTCGCCGGGACCGCCGTCGACCGCGCCGAGGACCGGCGTGGTGGTGCAGCCGCCCGCGACAGTTAGGATGAGCCCGAGGCCGAGCAGGATCGCGCGCATTGGTGCCCCCTGCGCCGATCATCGCGCGCGCGCCCGAGCGCGTCCAGCGACCGATCACTCGCTCCGCGTCATCACGACCGCCACCGCCTGGCGGCCGGCCGGCGGGAGGGTGAGCCGGAGCTGGGTGGCCTCGCGGGTAACGAGGTTGCGCAGGCAGACGAGCGCGACGGTGCCGCTCGGCACGCTCTCGAGGGCGAAATTCCCCGTCGCGTCGGTCGCCGCCTGGGCGGACATGCCGATCCAGGCGGGGTAGAACACCTCGTCCTCGGCGACGAGCTCGGGGACGACGCTGCAGTAGACGCCGGCGAGCGGGGTGCCCGTGCCCTCCTCGGTCACGTGCCCGTCGACGCGGGCCGGCGCCGGGGCCTCGCGCGCCACGGCGGTGGTCTGCAGCGGTTTCACTTCCACGACACTCGCCGCCGCCTCGCCCGCGTTCTGGGCCGCGACGACGTATCTGCCGGGGCTGAGCCCGGCGACGTGGAAGCCGTTGCCACGCACCTCGGTGAGGAGGCGGCGCCGGCTCACCTCCTCGCGCACGAAGACGACGGGCCGCGCGGTGAACCCGCGCAGGGTGCCGTCGATCACCCCGGTCGCCGGCAGCTCGAGGACGAGCCCGCGGCGACCGGCCCCGACGCCACGCACCGTGACGCTGGCGCCCGACGCCGACTTCGCCGTCACGTGATACTGCCCGGCGCTCAGACCGGCGAGCTCGAAGGCGCCGTCCTGAGCCGAGATCGCGGTCGGGAACTCGACGCACTCCGCGTAGTCCTCGACGGTCTTCATCGCGACCGGCACGGCTGTCAGCGTGATGTCGGCGAGCGGCGCGCCGCCGCTCGTGACGGTCCGCCCCGAGATGGAGCTGGTGCTGGTATCGACCCGCAGGACGACCCCGGTCATCTGGGTCTCGCCGTCGGGCAGCACGACCACCGGGAACCTCGACGCCGGCGCCAGGGCGATCGCCCCCGCGTACGAGCGCCGCACCTCGGCCCGATAGCGACCGCCGCCGGCGAGCAGCCGCGCGAGGTAGCGTCCCTCGCCGTCGGTCATGCCCAGTCCCTCATCGCGGCGGTCATCGCGCTCCCAGCGCACGTGCACGTCTCGAACCGGGCGCCCGGTGGCGTCCAGCACCTGCCCGGCGATGGACGCCGCCGCGTCGAGCGCGATCTCGACCTCGTCGAACACGCCCTCGGCGTGCACGACCCGGGCCGGCTTGGCGAGGAACGCGCCAAGGTGCTCGCTCTGGACGTTGATCGCGTAGGTCGCGGGGTCGAGCCCCTTGAGCTCGAAGCGGCCGTCCGCGCCGGTCGTGGCCTTGTGCCAGTACCGCTTCCCGCCGGCACCCATCACCTCCGCGCCCTCGACCGGCTGGCCCTTCCGCGTCACGCGTCCCCGGATACCGCCGAGCGCCGCCACCTCGACCACGACGGTCACCGGTCGCGCGCCGACCGTGAGGAGCTGCGGGCTGAGCACGCGGTAGCCCTGGACCTCGACGACGAGCTGGCTGCTCGGCACCCCTTGCATGACGAAGCGGCCGTCGACTTGCGACACCGCCTCCCGCGACTGCACGGGCGCGTCCTTGCCCGCGAGCCACACGACGGCCCCCGCGACCGGCGCCCCGGCCGCGACGACGGTCCCGCTCACCTCGACCGCCGGCTCGAGCGCGACCGTGAGCTCCCGCGCCAGCTCGCCCGGCGTGACCTGCAGGTCGACCGGCTTCGCCGTCCTGGCGCCCTCCCCATAGGCGGTGACGCGGTGCTTGCCGGCGGGCACCTGATCGAGCCGGAAACGCCCGTCGGCGTCCGTCACCGCCCGACGGCTGACGTTTCGCTGCCCCGGCTGGTCGGCGGGGTGCAGGAAGACGTGAGCATGCGGCACCGGCGGGCCGCCCTCGCCGCGCAGGACGCGCCCAAAGACCAGGGCCTCGGGGACGAGCACGAAATCGCGCGTGCTCCGGCCCCGCGTCCGCGCGAAGACGGCGAGCGCGCCGTAGCCCGCGGCAGTCACCTCGATCCGGACGGTCCCCTCGCCGACGCACAACTCGTACCGGCCGGCCGCGTCGGCGGACACGCCCGGGGTGAACGCCCAGCCGTTGAGCGAGCGGCGCACGCGGGCCCGCGCGACGACGCCGCCCGACGCGTCGCGCACGACGCCGGTGAGAGTGTGGTCGCAGGGGCTGAGCTCCAGCACCAGCGCGTCCGGGGCGGGTCGCAGATTTGGATCGGCCAGCGGGATCTCCTGCGCCGCCGGCGTCAACCCCTCGGCCCTCGCGGACACGGTGAACCGCGCCGGCGGCTGCATGCCGAGGTCGAATCGCCCGTCCGGGTGCGACTGCACCGAGAGCTCCGGCACATAGCCGGCCTCGGTGAGGACGCTCGCCAGCGTCACGGTGGCGCCCCCGACCGGCTTGCCCGCCGACACGACCGTACCCGCGACCCGCCGGCTCGGCGAACCCTTCTGCACGAACCACGACGGGAGCGGCGCCTCGACCGCGGCGCCCGGCGCCGCGGCGCCCAGCAGCCCGGGCGCGCCCGGGCGCCCCGGCACCGCGCCGGCCGCGACCGGGGACGCGCCCGGCGGAGCGACGTGCGGCTGCCACGGCTGCCAGCGCCACAGCGAGGCGGCGAGCAGGAGCAGCAGCACGAGCGCGGCGACGACCCACTTCGTGGTGTTCACGGCGACCCCTCCGATGAGCAGCGCGCGACTGGCCCCGCTGGACCAGCCGTCGGCGGACGCCAGCGGCAGGAGCGCCAGGCGCCAGCTCCGGGCGCCGCGCTCCGCGTCCAGGCGCTCGCGCAGGAGCGCGAGCGCACGCATGAGCCGCCAGCGCACCGTGCCGGGCGGCACGCCGGCCGCGCGCGCGACGTCGGTCGGGCTGCGTCCTTCGTAGTAGCAGGCGATGACGGTCGCCCGAAACGGCTCGGGCAGGTCCATCACGAGGTGCGCGAGCCGGATCTGGATCTGCATCCGCGCCGTGAGGGCCTCGGGGTCGTCCGCCGCGGCCGCGTCGGCGACGCTGGCGGAGTCGCGGGCACGGCCGCGGGCGAAGGCGCGGGCCCGCGACGCCCGCAGGTTCGCCAGGACGCGCTTGAGCCAGGGCCGCGGCGGGCGGGCGGGATCGGGCGGCCGCTGCAGGATCGCGACCCACGCGTCCTGCGCGAGGTCGTCGCCTTCGTCGCCGACGAGCCCCTGCGCCAGGCGGCGGATCCACTCGGCCTCGGTCAGCAGCCGCTCGAGCTGGGCGTCCGGCGTCCCCACGATCTCATGGTACGCCGCCGAACCGCCCAGCGTTGGCCCGCGATCACATGAGCTGGTGCACCACCCCCACCTTCAGCAGCAGCCCCACCGGGTCGCGCGCGTTGCCGCGGAGGTCCGGCGCGATGACGTCGAAGCCGAGGTCGAGCGCGAAGGTGCGCGACACCGGCACGAGCGCACCGACGCCGGCCATCACGGTCAGCCAGTGGGGGCTCTTGGCCGTGTCGATGGCGTAGGTGTAGCCGGCGCGCAGCTCGAGGTACGGCCGCCACGAGTCCCGGTCGCGCAGCAGGAACGTCGCGCCGACGAGGACCGGGATCTCCTTCTCCCAGCGATCGCCGTCGTTGTACCAGAGGATGCCGCTGGTGACGCCGACGGCGAGATGGCTCCCGAGCTGGAGGTTGAGGCTCGGCGCGAAGCCGGCGCCGCCGTGGCTCGTGTACCCGAAGGGGGCCGCCACCGGGACGCGGGCGGCCAGCGACAGGCCCTCGGCCGAGGCGAGGCGCGGGGCGGCCGCGGCGCAGAGGGCGATCAGCGTTGCGGCCAGGATGCGCCCACCAGGCTGGCGCGACGGAGTGGTGCCGGTGTCTCTCACGGGGCTCTCCTTTCGTGGGTTCCTGATCCCCAGCGTAACAACGTTATGTAGCGCGCGCAAGCCTGCTCTGCCGGAATTCTGCGGCGGGCGCGTCAGCCCTTGAGCAGCGAGTCCACCGGGAGGCGGGAGCGGAAGGTGCCCAGGCTGAGGCCGAAGCGGCCGAGCAGCCCGCGGCGCTGGCAGCTGAAGAGGCCCTCGGCGACCGCGAGCAGCGTCAGGGCTTTGACGCGCACCGCCTCGTCGTCGAGCCTGGGCGAGGCCTCCCGGATGAGGCCGAAGAGCGTCGCGAAGATCTCGTTCCCGACGGCGTCGACGCGGCGCCCGAGCGCCGGCGTGATGGCGAGTTCCTCGCGGCTGCGGTCGAGCCGCTCGATGAGCTCGTAGTACCCGCGCTCCTCGACGAAGAAGGCGGCGTAGGCGTCGAAGAGCATCACCAGCCGCTCGGGTAACGGGCGGCCCTGGCTCAGCTCGACGGCGGTCCGGAAGCGCTGCACGAGCCGCCGCATGCCCTCGAGGCACACCTCGACGAAGAGCTCGTCCTTGCCGGCGAAGTGGTGGTAGAGCGAACCGGTGGTCACCTGCGCCGCGGCCGCGATGGCCCGCAGGGTCGCCCCGTCGTACGAGTGGGCGAGGAAGTCCTCGCGGGCGGCCTCGAGGATCCGCTCCCGGCGGTCGTGCTCGGTGGCCATGATTTGACCCTAACGTAACGGCGTTACCGTCGCAAGCGGCGCTCGTGCCGCCGCGCCGCCGAACCCCCGCGCGCGAGCGCGAGCACGAGCGCGAGCACGAGCGCGAGCACGCCCCCCGCCCCGCTCCCGTCGCGCCCGGCCGCGCAGCCGCAGGCGCCGCCGCCGCCCGCCGTCCGCCACCCGCCGAGCGGCATGTGCTCGCGCGCGAACGCCGAGCGGTTCGCCGTCCCCGCCGCGCTCGCCTCCATCGCCCGGCCCACCCAGTAGGCCGCGAGCAGGTCGCCGCCGGGGTTGAGCAGGTTGCCGCCGCCGCCGTTGACGGCGAAGGGGTTCGAGCGCGAGTCGAAGTTCGACGGCGGCCGGATCGAGGGGTGGAGCGCCTCGTCGGCCATGAGCTCGCCGTCCTTGCCCGCGACGAGGTGCAGGACGGTGGTGCCGTCGACGGCGAGGCACTCGCCGGCCGCGAGCTCGGCGTCATCGCAGTTCACGCGCGCGTCATTGAAGTACGGGCCCAGCGAGAAGCCCTTCAGCTCGCCGGCGGTCTTCGCGCAGAGCGCCGGATCGACGCCGCGCTCGGTCATCCCCATGTAGAGGACCGACCACCACGGCTGCTTGGCGCGCGCCGCGCTGTAGTCCTCGCCCGGCGGCTGCCACCACTTCTCCTCGAGGAAGCGCAGGAGCGGCGCCCGCACCGCGGGGTCGCTCTCGGGGTAGAGCGCGAGCCAGAGCGCGATCGCGGTCATGTCCGGGTCGTCCCAGTTCGTCGTCCGGCCCATGTAGATGTAATCGATGGCGCCCTCGGACCGGCTCAGCAGGTCGAGGTACTCCCGCTCGACCATGAGCTCCCGGTAGAGGTAGTCCTCGAGGGCCGGGTCCCCGGTCACGTGGTGCAGGCCCTTGATGACACCGAGCGCCATGATGGTGTTGAAGAGGTTGAACTGCGGCGAGGTCTCGGCGAAGTAGATTCGCTCGAGGGACTTCGGGTTGAGGTCGTGGTACCTCGTCGGCCGGCCGTCAGCGTCCATGATGATGAGGTCGTACAGGCCCGTGCCGACCGGCCCCTCGAGCCCGTCGATCGCGCGCTTCACCATCAGCATCTCGCCGACGAGGCGCGCGTCCGCCTGCAGGCGCGTCACCAGCGTCTGATCGACGGCGGGGTCGCCGTTCATCGCCTCGTAGAGCGCGACCAGGCCGAAGACCTGCCCGATGAGCTGGTCCTTCGAGCACGAGTCGATCCACGTCCACGCGCCGGGCGGCAGGACGCCCCCCGAGTTGTCCGCGCGCTCGCTGCCGTTGTCCTTCGGCTGCGGCAGCGGCTGGCCGGTCGCGTCGTGCAGCGGCACGAGCTCGGGCGGCGCCTCCGGCAGGGGCGGGTCGGCCGCGTCCTCGGGCACCACGCGGCGGACGCCGCGGGCGACCACCCCGCCGCCGCCGGTGACGACGTAGAAGACGTGCCACGCCTCGGCGGCGCGCACCACGCGCGCGCGGGCCCGGGCGAGGTCCGCCGCGGCGGCGCCCTCGCGCTTGAGCGCGATGTACTCGTACGCCGTCGCCGCGACCGCCACGCCGCCGAAGAAGCCGAGGTCGCCGTGCTCGCCGTACCCCGTCATGATCGTGTAGGGGTGCTGGCCCGTGACCGCCGCGAAGTCGTCGCTCGCGTCCTGCGCCAGGAACTGCTCGATGAGCGCGCGCGCCGCCTCGTCCTTGAACCAGACGTCGAGCGAGAGGCCGAAGGGCCGCGCGTTCAGGGCATAGAACTGCCGGCCGTGGCGCGCGAGCTGGGCGTCGAGGTCCGGGTCGGCGCCGGGCGGGAAGATCGGCGCGGCCCGGGCGGCGAGCGGACACGAGACCAGGGCGAGCAGCAGGGCGACGCGGCGCGCGGGCGGCATGCGCCGATGGTACGGGGCGGGGGCCTCCCGGCGCAAGCCGCCGGCGCCGTCAGCCCAGCAGCCGGGCCGCCGTCCGCGTCACGTCGGCGATCTCGAAGGGCTTGCCGAGCCAGGCGTCCGCGTCGATGTCGCGCGCCCGGGCGGCGGCGTCCTCGGCGGCGGTGACGACGACGATGGGCGTGCTCCGGCCGTAGCGCGCGCGGAGCTCGCGGGCGAACTCCCAGCCGTCCATCACCGGCATGCGCATGTCGAGGAAGATGAGCGCCGGCGGGGTCGCGGCCGCGCGCGCCAGCGCCTCGGCGCCGTCGCCCGCGGCGATCACGCGGTAGCCCTCCTGCTGGAGGATGAGCTCGAGGAGCCCGCGCAGGTCGGGGTCGTCGTCCACCACCAGGATCGGCCGTTGGTCACGCGGCATCGACAGCCTCCGGCGCGAGCGGCAGCGTGAACCCGAAGCTCGACCCGCGGCCCTCGGCGCTCTCGAAGCGCATCGCGCCGCCGTGGCGGGCGACGATCTCGCGGCTGAGGTGCAGCCCGAGGCCGAGGCCGCCGTGGTCGTGGGGCGTGCCGGCGTGGGCGCGGAAGTACGGCGTGAAGAGGCCGCCCTGCCGCTCGGCCGGGACGCCCAGGCCCTCGTCGCGCACCTCGACCACCGCGTCCGCGCCGGCGCGCCGGACGGTCGTGCGCACCTCGCCGCCCTCCGGCGAGAAGCGCACGGCGTTGTCGATCAGGTTGACGAGCACCTGCCGCACGCGCTCGCGGTCAGCCTCGACCGGCGCGGCGGTCCCGCACTCGACGACCAGGCGGTGGCGCGGGGCGATGGCCCGCGCCTGCGCCACCACCTCGGCGGCGAGCTCGCCCAGATCGAGCCGCTCGCGCCGCAGCTCGAGCGTGCCGAGGGCGGCGCGGGAGGCGCCGAGCATCGCCTGGACCAGCCGGTCGATCCGACCGCACTGGCGCTCGAGGACCTCGAGCGCGCGCGCCTCGCGCTCGTCGCGCCCGCTGCCCGCCCAGGTGCGCAGGAGCTGGACGTAGCCCTGCACCGTGGCGATCGGCGTCTTCAGCTCGTGCGCCGCGTTGGACACGAACTCGTCGCGCAGCCGCTCGAACTGCCGCAGCTCCGAGATGTCGTGCACCACCGACACCGCCAGCTCGACCCGGCCCGCGGCGTCGCGGACCGGCGCCGCCGTCACGCTCACCCACAGGTCGGCCCCGCTCGCGTGCCGCGCGATCAGCACCCGCCCGCCGGTGGCCTCGCCGCGCAGCGCCCGAGCCTCCGGGGTATCCTCGACGGGGATGGGCCGGCCCTCGAGATCGCGGAGCTGGAGCCGCCCCACGAGCTCGGCGAGCGGCCGGCGCACCGCCGCCGCGTCGGCGAGGCCGAGCATCTCCAGCCCGGCGCGGTTCACCTCCCGCAGCTCGCCCGCGGCCGACAGCGTGAAGACCGCCTCGGCCATGCCGCCGACCGTGGCCGCGAGCCGCTCCTGGGCCCGGTGCACGCCGGTGACGTAGCGCTGGACGAGCAGCCCCAGGAGCAGGGCCGTGATGCCGACGAAGAACCAGCCCTTCGCGGTCTGCCAGGCGGTGAGCCGGGCGCCGGTGCCGACCAGGGCGGCCAGGACCCGGTCGGAGAAGGCGATCCAGAGGGCGCCCGCGGCGGCATACCAGAGGGCGATGCGGGCGGCGATGGACCAGCTCCGCCCCGGTTGCGCGGGCGCCGCGACGCGCCCCAGCTCGCCCCAACCCACCGCCATGGCTCGTTTGTGCCACGACGCGGGGAGTCACGCAAGCTCAGGGCTGGACGTCGGCGCGCGGCACGAGCACCCGCCCCGCCCGCGCCGCCACCGCCACCGCCACGGTGCCGTCGGCGGCTTTGCCCCGCTGCGCCGGACCTCGTACACTGGATGCGCCCGTCATGCAGCCCGAGCGCATCCCCCTCGCCAAGGTCTTCGACGTGCCGTTCCTGTCGCTCGACGGGACCAGCGTCGAGATGGCGTCGCTGCTCTTCCTCTTCCTCACGACCATGGTGGTCGCGAACGTGACCCGCCGCCGCCAGCTCGTGCGGCGCATCGTGCAGCTCGGCTCGCTGGTCTTCTTCTTCTACGTCGTCTACTCGTGCCTCGGCGTCTTCGGCATGATCCGCAACTCGCTGCACGGCCTGACGCTCGTCGGCTCGGCCTACACCGAGTCCTTCTACTGGATGGCGTTGCCGGTCGTCGTGCTCGCGGCGACGCTCGTCACGGGCCCCCTCTTCTGCGGCTGGATCTGCCCGACCGGCACGCTGCAGGAGCTCGCGGGGTGGCTGCGCAAGCGGCTCGCGCCGCGCGGGCTCGAGGCGACGCCGCGCGCGCTCGCGCTCCTCGGTGCCTTCCTCGCCGGCTTCCTCGCGCTCGTCATCTGGCTCAGCCTCGCGAAGCAGATGTTCATCGAGGACTCGAGCCTGCACTGGGCGGCGGCGCTCATCCTGCTCTGCTTCCTCGTCGTCGCGGGCCTGGTCGAGGACGGGCCCACGCGGCGGCTGCGGCTGCTCTCGGTCGCCGCCATCCTCGTCACCGCCGTCTCGAACCTGGTCGTGACCTCCCCGGTCCACTTCGCCTTCACCTCACGCAGCGACCCGGCCTCGGCCCTCGCGACCGTGGTCATCATGATCGCCTCGCTCTTCGTGCTGCGCGCCTGGTGCCGCTACCTGTGCCCCTGGGGGTACCTGATGGGGCTGCTCGCGCGCGTCTCGCGGCTGAAGCTCGCCCGCGACCCGGCGCGCTGCACCGACTGCGAGGCGTGTGCCCGCGCGTGCGACGTCGGCGCGATCACCGGCGGCGAGGTCCGCCACGCCGAGTGCCAGCTGTGCTACGCCTGCGTCGACGCCTGCCCGACCGGCGCCTTCACCGTCGTGGACACGTGGCAGCGGACGGCCGCGCCGGCGCCTGTGGCCCCGCCGCCCGCGCCCGCGCCGGCCCCCACAGCCACCTCCTCATCCGACGGCGAGGCCGGCGCGTGAGAGCGGGCGCCGCCGTCCTCGCGGCGGCCGTGTGCGCCCTCGCCGGCCCGGCCGCGCGCGGCGCCCCGGGCGAGTGGCCGCAGAGCCGGCATGACGCCCAGAACACCGGCGCCGTCGAGCTCGAGGCGCCCCGCGCCGGCGCCCCGCGCGCGTGGACGTTCGACGGCAGCGGCCGTGTGTGGGGCTACGAGCCGGGCATGACCGTCTGGTCGCCGCCGGCGGTCGCCGAGGTCGACGGGCGCGCGCTGCTCGTGGCCGGCAGCTACGACCGTACCGTGTACGCGCTCGACGCCGCCACCGGCGAGGTGCGCTGGCGCTTCACCGCCGGCGCCCCCGTCTTCGCGACCCCCGTCATCGCGCGCCAGGGCGACCGCGTGCAGGTCGTGGCCGCCGCGAACGACCGCCTCGTCTACGCCATCGACGCCGCGCTCGGGCGGCAGCTGTGGGTCCACTCGGTCGAGGAGTACCGGCCCACGCTCGGCGGCGCCCGGCTCGGCGCGCCGTGCGTCGGCCGCGCCGGCGAGGTCGACGCGGTCTTCGTGCCGCACTGGGTGTGGGACCGCTCCCTCGGGCGCGGCCTGCAGCGCGGCGGGCTCACGGCCCTCGGCTGGCGCGATGGCAAGCCGCGCTGGACCGCGGAGCTCGGCGACAACGAGCTCACCGCCGCGATCTACGGCACCGTCGCCGGCCGCGGGCGGCTCTTCCTCGGCTCCACCAACGGCAACGTCTACGCCGTCGACGCCGCCAGCGGGCACGTGCGGTGGCGCCACACCGAGCTCGACGCCGTGCGCAGCCCCCCGGCGCTGCTCGACGGGCCGCGGCCGCTCGTCGTGATGGCGTCGAAGTTCGGCGCCGTGCGCGCGCTCGACGCGGCGACCGGCCGCGAGGTGTGGCAGCGCAAGACCGGCGATCGGGTGACCGGGGCGCCGGCGATCGTGCCGTCCCTCGGGACCGCGCCCGGGCCCGCCGTCGTCGTCGGCAGCTACGACCGCACCCTCTACGCGCTCGACGGCGCCACCGGTGCGGTGCGCTGGCGCTACGGCGCCCGCGGCGGGATCTACTCGTCGCCCGCGGTCGCCGCCGGCCCGGCGCCGCTCGTGCTCGTCTCGGCGTGGGACCACCTGCTCCACGCGGTGCGGCTCGACGACGGCGCGCCCGTGTTCCAGAGCTTCACCGGCCGGCCGCTGTGGGACGTCGCCGGCCTCGACGAGAGCACCTGGTCCTCGCCGGTGACCGCGCGCCTCGGCGGCCGGCGCATGGTCTACGCCGGCGGCTACGACGGCATCCTGCGCGCCCTGCCGCTCGACGAAGCCGGCCGCGCGGCGCCGCCGGTGCGCTCGAACGGCGCCTTCTGGCTCTCGTTCCCGATCACGCTCGGGCCGCTCGCCCTGCTGGCGGTGTGGCTCACGCGCCGCGAGCGTCAGCGGCGGCGGCGCAGCCAGAGCCAGGCGCCGACGAGCAGGAGCGGCACGAGCGCGTAGGCCACGTACTGGGCCCACGACGGCGGCGGCCGCAGCCGGCCGCGGCCGAGGCGGATCATGCCCCGGTCCTCGGGCGTCTCCTCGGCGCGGGTGTCGACGATGAGGGCCAGCGTGCCGAGCGCGCGCCCGCCGGCGCTCACGGCGACGCCGAGCGGGTGCTCGCCGCCGGGCAGGCCGCCGCGGCGCGCCAGGTCGAGGGCGAAGGTGGCGCGCTGCGCCGGGGCGAGCGCCGCCACGCCCGCCGGCCGGACCGTCACCGCGCAAGCCGGGCTATCGGCGGCGAGCGCGAGCGCCTGGATCGGCCGGGCCGAGACGTTGTGCACCGTGAGCTCGAACGTGGCCGTCTCGCCGCGCAGCCGGGCCCCGGCGCGCGCCGCCTGCACCGACAGACCCTGCGGCTCGAGCGCGTCGAAGGCGCCCACCTCCAGCGGGGTGCGGCCGTCGCGGCCGCGGCGCTTGAGCTCGGCGCCGCGCGCGAGCAGCGCCCGCGCCACGCGCTTGCCGCGCGCGAGGTGCAGTGGGGTGCGCCCCCGGTCGTCGGCCGCGTTCACGTTGGCGCCGCCGTCGGCCAGCACCGCCACCACCCGGTCGTCGGCCGCCTCGTGCAGCGGCGTCAGGCCGTACAGGTTGCGCGCCTCGACGCGGGCGCCGCGCCGCAGCAGCAGCCCCGCCACCTCGGCCCGCCCCAGGAGGGCGGCCCAGTGCAGCGGGGTCATGTCGTAGCGCGCGCGCGCGTTCGGGTCGGCGCCGCGCTCGAGCAGCGCCGCGGCGGTGTCCGCGCGACCGGTGATGGACGCCACGTGCAGCGGCGTCCACTCCGACCCGTCGCGCTCCCGCTCGTCCACGGCCGCGCCCTGGGCGAGCAGCCGCTGCACCTCGGCGACGCGCCCGTCGGCGGCGGCGCGGTGCAGCGCGCCGGCTGGCCGGGGCAGCGCGGGCTGCGCCGCCTGGCAGGCCGCCGTGGCGGCCGCCAGCGCGAGAGTCGCGATCCGCAGGCGCATTGAGGGCATCCCGAGCTCCGGAGTATACTCGACCTTTGGCGGGCTCCCACGCCGGGAGCCGCAGGAGCGGCGATGGCGCATCGACCACAGGTCCTCCCCCTCGCGGTCCTCGTCGCGGTTCTGACCCTCGCGGCCGCCCCGGCGCGCGCCCACTGGTGCGACGACAACTGGGGCTCCTCGTACAACATCGTGGTCCGGCCCGAGACGGACACCGTCACCGTGCCCGCCTCCGGCGCCGTCACCCTCAACCTCGACGTCCAGAACTACACCGGCGAGCCCTTCAAGAACTTCGACCTCCAGGCCACGGCCTCCGGCTACACCATCGCGATCGCGAAGCAGGCGCCGAAGGTCCCGGGCTACCTCATGCCCGGCGAGAAGCAGCGCTACACGCTCAGCATCAGCAAGAGCGGCGGCGGGTCGCTCGCCGCCGCCAGCATCACGTACGCGGTCAGCTTCGGCGAGGGCGCCCAGAGCCAGTACTACGGCAACGGCGGGGGCGACGTGGTGGTCAAGAAGACCGACGGCTCCGTGGTGCTGACCGGCGCCGGCAGCATCCCCGCGGGGAACGAGCAGGCGCGCCACCTGACGCGCGCGGCGATCAGCGACTTCGGCACCACCAGCACCGGTCTCGACAACCTGATGCAGGAGTACTGCTCGGGCCGCGGCTCGTGGGACCACAACGCGACCCCCAACCCTCCGGGCGGCCTCCCCTTCACGACCTACTGTCCAACGACCTCAGGCACGACCTGCCCGTCACCGATCACGAGCAGCTCCCCCTCGAAGTACGACTACCAGAAGCTCTGGGCCCTGGCCGAGCTCGTCGCGCGCAAGGCGAGCCTCGGGGCGCGCATCCCGACCATCCGTGAGCGCCTCAAGTGCGGCAAGGACGACACGGAGGCCTCGTTCCAGGCGCTCGCCATCTTCGCGTTCGGGTACCTCGGCCCGGATGCGGCGGCCCAGACCTGGCTCGAGGGCCGGGTGACGGGCGGCAGCGGCGACGAGCCCGCCTTCGCCAAGGCCGCGCTGCTCGCGATGGGGGTCACCACCTACCACGCGGACGTCGTCGCCAACGCGAGCTCGTCGAGCTTCCACGTCTCGGCGGTCTCCGCGGCCGCGCTCGGCATCGCCGACAAGGCGGCGGGCGGCGACGCCTACGTCGAGCAGCAGCTCCTGCCGAAGGCGACGTGGGAGTTCCCCGAGGGGGCCGGTGGCAACGGCCTCTTCGCCGCGCGCCTCCTCGAACTGGTCGCCTTCGACCGCCGCGGCTGGGCGCCGAACGCCGGCGACACCGGCGTCGTGAGCTTCTACGAGGCCGCGGCGCCCGACACGACCGCGCCCCGGGCGCCCGCGAACGTGACCTGCATGGCCCAGACCGGCGGCACCGTCCGCGTGAGCTGGACCCAGGTCAGCCAGGACGTGAACGGCGGCCCCGAGTCGGTGAGCCAGTACAACGTCTACTCGGGCAACACCGCGCGGCCGGGCGGCGTGACGAAGCCGGGCGACGCGGGCGACCCCTACGTGCACAACGACCAGGTCAACGGGCAAGTGTACCGCAACTTCCCCGCCCTCGACGGCACCCAGACCTACTACTTCGCCGTGACCGCGACCGACCCCGCGGGCAACGCGAGCGTCTACTCGGCCGAGGTCTCGTGCGTGCCGCGCTACGCGCCGGTCGCGCACCTCACCTGCGACACCACCGCCGGCGCCCCGCCGCTCACCGTCACCTGCAACAGCAACACGAGCACCGACCCGAACGGCGCCGGCGACATCACCGCGACCTCGTTCTCGCTCGACGGCGCCGCCGGCCAGGCCGGCCCCACCTGGACCCACACCTTCGCCGCCGACGGCGGCCACACCCTGCAGCTCACCGTCACCGACTCGACCGGGCTCACCGCGCGCGACCAGGTGACCATCTCGGTCTCGTCGGGCGGCAACGCGCCCCCGGTCGCGGTCGCGACCGCGGCCCCGACGAGCGGCCAGGCGCCGCTCACCGTCACGTTCGACGGCTCGGGCTCGAGCGACGCCGACACGGGCCAGACCCTGAGCTACTCGTGGGACTTCAAGGACGGCAGCGCGGCGGCGACCAGCCAGGGCCCGACCCACACGTTCCAGAACGCCGGCGTGTATGACGTCGTGCTCACGGTCACCGACGACGGCACGCCGCCGATCAGCAGCACCGCCGTCGTCACGGTCGAGGCCCTCGGCAACAGCGCCCCCGACCTCACGACGGCCTCGGCCGCGCCGGTGTACGGCGCGGTGCCGCTGACGCTCCATTTCGACGCGACCGGCGTCACCGACCCCGAGGGGAACGGCTTCACGCTGACCTGGGACTTCGGCGACGGCACGCCCACCTCGGCCCAGGCCCAGGGCGACCACGTGTACGGCCAGGCCGGCACCTTCACGCTGACGCTCTCCGCGAAGGACGACGGCACGCCCGACGTGCCCGCCGCGACGAAGACCTGGACCGTCACCCCCGGCAGCGGCCCGCCCACGAACCACGCGCCCGACTGCGCCACCGCGACCGTGACGCCGCTCTCGGGCCCGCCGCCCCTCACCGTGAGCCTCGACGCGAGCGGCTGCACCGACGCCGACGGCAACAACCTCACCTTCCACTGGCGCATCCCCACCTCGGTCACGACCGAGGACAGCCGCGACACCGCGGTCGCCGACTACACCTTCACCGAGAAGGGCCAGTACGTCGTCCGCCTCCACGTGAGCGACGACGCGGCCACCCCGATGGAGACCACCCGCGAGTTCACGATCCAGGTCGGCGGCGGCCGCGCGGTGAGCGGCGGCTGCAGCGCCGGCGGCGGCGCGGCGGGCGCGGGCGCGGGGGCGCTCGCGGGGCTGCTGGTGCTCGGGGTGCTGGCAGTGCGGCGGCGGCGGGGATAGGCGCGGCACCAGCGCCCATCGCCAGCCGTTGCGGCGCCACGGCCGCGTCCGTACCATGTCCACATGTCCCCGCGAGCCGTGGCGCGCATCGAGTTCAAGGCGACGGCGGCCGAGAAGGAGCGCTTCGTCCGCGCCGCAAAGACGCGCGGCATCTCCCTGTCCGACTGGGTGCGCTGGCGGCTCGCGGAAGCCGCAGAGGCCGAGCTCAGTCGGACCGATCCCCGGCCCCCATCCGCAGAGGACATCGCCGAGGCGGAGAAGGCGCACGGCGCCCTCGAGGGGTGCGGTCTGCGCGAACGGATCGAGCGCCTGAGGCAGCTGCCGTCGACCGTGCCCCGGTAGTCGCCGACACCGACGCCGATTCTCGCGGCGGTCCCCGGCGTGCGCGGCGGGCTACAGCGTGACGCGCGGGTAGTAGTCGCGCTTGAGCTTGTGGCGCGGCTGGCTGGCCGGCGGCGGCGCGGCCTTGGGCGCGGGCGTGGGCGCGCGGGGCGGCGCGGCGCCGGGCGCCGGCATCGGCTCCTTGCCGGCGAGGATCAGCTTGAGGCTGTCGAGGTCCTGGGTGGCGCGGTCCACCCACTCGTTGCGCACGCCGACGCGCTCGGCCATGGCGAGGGTCTTCTCGTGGATGCGGATCGCGTTCTCGAGGACCGGACGCATGTACTGACGCACCCCGTCGTTGTAGGCCTTGAGGACCTCCTGGTAGGTCACGCCCGCGGTCTTCGCGCGGCGGCGCAGGTCGTCGTGGGGGATCGGCGCGCCGACGACGGCGTCGTAGAACTCGCGGTAGAGCGCGCCCACCTGGTAGCCCGAGGCGGCGGCCCAGTGCGGGTTGCGCACGTTGATCGCGGCGATGTAGCGGCCCTGGGCCGTCAGCAGGAGCTGCGCCTTGCGCTCGAGGTCGCGCTCGAGCTGCTTCTCGGGCAGGCGGATCGGCTGGCCCCGGAACTGCTCGTGGGGGATCTCGGCGAGGTAGTAGTGGGCCATCGCGAGGAAGAAGTCGTTGTCGAGGCGCTGCTCGGTGTCGGCCTTGCGGTACAGCGCGATCGCCTCGCGCAGCGTGCGCTCCGAGGCGCCGAAGTCGCGCTGCTTGAACTGGGCGAAGCCGCGGCGGGCGATGGCCTCGACGCGGTCGACCGGCGGCAGATCGGCGCGCGCGAGGACGCGGCCGAAGACCTCGGCGGAGGCGGCCCAGTTCTCGGCCTCCGAGAAGCAGGCCCCGAGGTGGAAGAGCGCGTCGATCTGATCCTTCGCCACGGGCGCCTGGTCGGCCACGGCGCGGAAGCGCGCGACGGCGTGGACCCAGTCGCGCTTGGCCTCGTGGGCGAGGCCGGCGTTGTAGAGGGCGGGGATGACGTAGCGCGAGTCCGGGAACTCCCGCAGCATGCGGTCGTAGGCGGCGATGGCCTCGTCCCAGCGCTTCTGCCCGAGGGCCTCGCCCGCCGCCTCGAAGAGCCCGGCGGCGTCGAAGATCTCGTACTCGCGCGTGCCGTTCCGCGTGTGGGCCACCACCTGGATGGGCTCCATCACGATCGAGACCACGCCGGGCTGGCTGGAGGGCGCCCCGCCGCCACCCACGCGCGGCGGGCCCGCCGGAGCCGGGGCGCCGGCGTGGCCGCAGCCGGTGGCGAGGACGAGGAGAGCGAGGGCGGAGAGACCGATGCCGAGCCGATTCGCGCTCATGGACAGGACGGACACCGCCCGACCACCGGGAGTTCCCGGCGATCGGCTGGCAGGCGCCGTCGGTTGGGTGCACATCCTCTCTGGTTTGTGTGGTTCACGATCGCGCTGTAGCGTGGTGAGATGGGCCAGCGACGCTACCCCGCCATGAAGGCCGCTCAACTGCTCGCGGCCCTGCTTCGCCACGGCTACGAAATCGCCTGGCAGAAGGGGTCACACCGCAAACTCACCTGTCCCGGCCGGCCCACGATCCGCTTCTGCTTTCATGACTCCGACGAGGTGGGACCGCCGATGGTTGCGGCCGTCTGCAAGAAAGCGAGGCTGGAGCCGGGCGACCTGTAGCAGGCTACGTCGCGGGGGCTGCCGCGAATAGGACCGAGGACAGGCGCAGATCCCTGCGCTCGTTCTGCATGCACTCAGCGATGGCCTCGAGCGCCGCTACCTTCGCGTTGTGCACCGCCTCGGAGCGCGTCGCCCCGTGAACGAAGGCAGTGGACCTGTCAGGCAGACCCGAGACGACAGCCCCCCACGCCGCACCGTCGCGGAGAACCTTGATCCGGATCGTCATGCTCACATTGTGCGCCGCGCGCGGCCCCGGGTCAACGGCGCTGGGCCCGACGCGGGGTGGGCCCGACGCGGTCCGACGCGGACGCGACCTCGACGGCCGCCCGGCGATTCACCCCGCGATCACCTTCACCAGCACCCGGCGGCTGCGCGGGCCGTCGTACTCGCAGAAGAAGAGCGCCTGCCAGGTGCCGAGGCAGAGCTTGCCGCCGTCGAGGGGGACGACCTGGGAGCTGCCCGTGAGAGTCGACTTGATGTGGGCGTCGGCGTTGCCCTCGCCGTGGCGGAAGCCGGCCTCCTGCGGGACGACGCGCGCCAGGTGCGCGAGCAGGTCGGTGCGCACGTCCGGGTCGGCGTTCTCCTGGATCGTGATGCCGGCGGTCGTGTGGGGGCAGTAGACGTAGACCACGCCGTGCTCGACGCCGGTACGGCGCACCGCGGCGCGCACGAGGGAGGTGATGTCGATCAGCTCCTCGCGCCGCGCGGTGCGAACGGAGAGCTCCTCGAGATGGCTGGTCACGGTGCTCATGGCCCCTTCGGTACCACCGCGGGCGGGGGAGATCAAGACGAGGGCCCGCGCCGGGTTGAGCTCACGCCGGGGCAATGGTACGAATGCAGCGTGGACCCCGCCCTGCTCATCCCCCACCGGCCGCCCTGGCTGCTCCTCGACAGCGTCGAGGTGGCCGGCGACGAGGCGCACGGCCGGCGGCTGGTGAGCGCCGGGGACCCGCTCGCCGCGGGGCCCGACGGCGCCCTGCCCCAGGTGCTCGTGGTCGAGGCGCTGGCGCAGACGGCGGCCGCGGTGATGGGCGCGCGCCGGCGGGCGGCCGGGGCCGACGCCGCCGCCCACCGCGGCTACCTCGTCGAGGTCCGCGGGATGCGCTTCGGCGCGCCGCCGCGGCCGGGCGCGCCGCTCGAGCTCCACGCCGCGCACACCGCCGCCCTCGGCCGGCTGCACCGGTTCCAGGCGCGCGCGACGCAGGACGGCACCGTCATCGCCGAGGGGACCATGAGCTTCGCCGTCGAGGAGACGTGAACGTGCGCGCGCACGGGCCGACCGCCAGCTCGCGCGGGAAGCGCGCGGTGCGGGGAAGCGGAGGCCTCGACGGGCTCCGCCCGTCGAGGGGGGGCGGGCAGAGCCCCCCCCTGAAAGACGGGACCATGAGCTTCGCCGTCGAGGAGGCGGCGCCATGAGCGGCGTGTGCGTCGTCATCCCGGCGCTCGACTGCGCGGGCACCGTGGGCGAGGTCGTGCGCGGGGTCCGCGCGGCGGCGCCGGGGCTGCCCGTGGCCGTCGTGGACGACGGCTCGAGCGACGGCACCGCGGCGGCGGCGCGGGACGCGGGCGCGCACGTGCTGCGCCACGCGCGGCGCATGGGCAAGGGCGCGGCGCTGGCGACGGGCTTCGGCTGGGCGCTCGGCCGCGGCGCCGACGGCGTCGCCACGCTCGACGGCGACGGGCAACACGACCCGGCGGAGCTCCCGGCGCTCCTCGCGGCGCACGGCCGCGCGCCCGCGGCGCTCGTCATCGGCGCCCGCGGCCTCCACGACACGGCGAGCCCGATGCCGGCCCTCAACCGCGTCGGCAACCGCGTCAGCACCTACTGGATCACCCTCTTCGCCGGGCGGCCGATCAGCGACTCGCAGTCCGGCTTCCGCGTCTACCCGCGGCGCCTCATCGCGCCGCCCCCGCGCAGCACCGGCTTCGAGACGGAGAGCGAGCTCGTGCTGCGCGCCGCGAAGCTCGGCCTGCCGATCATGTGCGTGCCCGTCCGCACCGTGTACGCGCCCCGGGGCTCACGGCGGACGCACTTCCGCCCGGCCCGCGACACCGCGCGGATCGTCAGCCTGGTGCTGCGGCAGCTCCGATGGCGCGCCTGATCACAGTTGCGCCCGCCCTCGCGCTCGCCCTCGCCAGCGCCGGCTGCGGCCCCCCGCCGGCGGTCGCGCCCGCGCCGCCGCCGCCCGGCGCCTTCGCCTGGCGCACGATGCGCGCCGAGCACGTCACCACGGTCACCGCGCGCACGCGCGACGGCCACACCACCTCGCGCCGCGTCCGCGGGGTCGTGGCGGCCGCCCGCCCCGACCGCCTGCGCCTGCGCGCCCTCGGCCCCGCCGGGATCACGCTCTTCGACCTCGTCGACCGCGACGGCCGCTGCGCCGTCCTGGGCGCGGCCCCCGGCGCGGACGCGCGCCCCGGCGGGGTGCTCGACCAGGTGCTGCACGCCCTGTGCGACGATCTCCGCGCCGCCTACCGCCTCGCCCCCGGCGGCCGCGCCCGCATCACCTACGGCGACTGGCGCCCGACCGGACGCTCCGTCGAGCCGTACCACATCGCCATCGACGATCCGGCCGCCGGCTTCCGCGCCGAGATCACGGTCGTCCGCCTCACCCTCGACGAGGAGCTCGACCCCGCGTTGTTTGACCTGCCTCCCGGCCGATGATACCGTCGCGGCCTCACCTGCCGTCGGAGATCCAATGACAGCTCGGGCCATGGTCCTCGTGGCGCTCACCCTGGCGGCGCCCGCCGCCGCGCAGCCGGGCGCGCCGAAGCCCGCCCCGCCGACGAACCGCGGCACGCTGAAGGTCCTCGGCGCCGCGGACGGCGGCGCGGCGACGCTCCGCGGCGCGCGCATCGTGCGCTTCGAGCCGACGCGCGGCCAGGCCGGCACGCGCGTCCGCATCTTCGTCGAGGGCCTGGCGCCGGGAGACCGGATCCTCTACGGCGCCCGCCCGCTCCGCGAGCTGGACCGGCAGGCCGGCCACGTCGACGTGCAGATCCCGACCGTGGCGAAGAGCGACTTCTTCGCGATCCAGTCCGGCAAGGCGCGGCTCCCGGCCGCCGAGCGCTTCGCCGTGATCCGCCCGCCGGTGATCGCGCGCACCGCGCCGGCCTACGGCGCCGCCGGCGCGCGGGTCGAGCTCATCGGCCAGGGCTTCGAGCCCGGCGACGAGGTCACCTTCGACGGCCGGCCCGCGCGCATGGTCGAGAAGATGCGGCCGACGCGCCTGGTCGTGCAGGTGCCCGAGGGCGCCCGCACCGCCGCGTTCACGGTGCAGCGGATGGGGCTCACCTTCCCCGCCCGCGCGACCTTCGAGATCCTGCAACAGCCGGTGATCACGGCCATCGAGCCCACCGAGGGACTGCCGGGGACGCGCGTGCGCATCACCGGCCGCCACTTCATGCGCGACACCAAGGTGACGATGTCCGGCCGTCCCATGCGCCTCGTGCGCACCACGCCCGAGGCGCTCGAGGTCATCGTGCCGCCGGCCGTGGTCTCGGGGCCGGTCACCGTCGCCACCCGCGGCGGCCGGGCCGCGGCGCCCGTCACCTTCCTCGTCGTCGCGCCCTCCGAGATCACCGGCATCTCGCCGCCCGCGGGCTCGCCCGGCTCCCAGGTGACCGTGCGCGTGAACGTCCTCACCGGCCGCGACAGCTTCTTCTTCAACGGGCAGCCGCTGAAGATCGTCGGCCGACCCGCCGAGGGCTACCTGGTCGTCATCCCCGACCGCGCCGTCTCCGACCACCTCGAGTGGGAGAGCTTCGGCGTGCGCCGCCGCAGCCGCTTCCGCTTCGAGGTGATCAACCCCGCCGTCCTCACCGGCCTCGTGCCGAAGGCCGGCGCGCCGGGCACCCGCGTGACGATCACCGGCACGCACCTCGGACATGACGCGAAGGTCTCGTTCGGCGGCGTCGCGGTGCCCCTCGTCGAGCGGACCGCGGAGAAGCTCGTCGTCATCGTCCCCCCGAACGCGGTGTCGAACGTCTTCGAGGTCCGCACGACGACCGCGACGCTGCGCACGTCCATGTTCACCGTCGTGAAGCCGGCGCCCGCGCCGGTAGCACCACTGCCGCGCAGATGAAGCTCGGAGAAGAAGACCGCCAAGCCGCCAAGGACGCCAAGTAAAGGCAGGACTATACCTTGGCGTCCTTGGCGTCTTGGCGGTTCAATTCTTATCGGGGCGGCGGATCGGGGGGAACGCGAGGGGAGCGGCGCGACGCCGTGAAGTGGCGCTACAACGGGTTGTCGCTGTCGCTGACCTTGACCTTCTTCGTCTTCGGCGCGTCGGAGTCCGCCTTGGGCGCGCGGCGGATGCCCTTCACGCGGCTGGCGCGCTTCTCCTCGGCGGCGGCGCGGGCGGCCTCGGCCTCGGCCCTGGCCTTCGCGATGTCCTCGGCGCTCTTGGCCGACGCGAGCTGGCGGTCCAGCTTCTCCTGGATCCGCGCGAACTCGGCGTTCTTCTCCTGGTTGGCCTTCTCGAGCTCTTCCTGCCCGCGCATGGCGAGCGCGGCGGCTTCCTTGGCCTTGGAGGACTGCATGTACATGAAGGTGATGAGGCCGCCGGCGATGACGACGAGGGCGCCGACGATACCGAAGATCAGCCCGAGCGGCGCCTTCTTGTGGACCGCCGACGCGTGCACCTCGGCCTCGATGCGCTTCGCCGCGATGTGGGCCTCGGCCTCGATGCGGGCGCGGCGCTCGGCCTCCTGGAGGCGGAGGTGCCCTTCGAGCTCCTCCTTGCGGCGCTTCTCCTCCTCGCCCTTGCGGGCGTCCTCTTCGGCGCGGCGACGCGCCTCCTCGGCGGCGCGCAGGCGCTCCTGCTCCTCGCGCTTGCGACGCTCTTCGTCTTCGCGCTTGCGCTTGTCGTCGTCCTCTTCCTGCTTGATGCGGTCTTCCTCGATCGAGCGGAGCTCGGAGAGGGCGATGAGGGCTGAATTGTCGCGACGGTCGGCTGGCATCGGGTTACCTCGGTCCGCCCCACGCGGCGACGCGGAGCCCGCGCGGGCAGCTTGCACTTTTACCACGAGCGCCCCTGTGAATCAACACCCGAATTGTAAAAGCGAGTCGCTGGCTGTAAGACTCCGGCCGGCGCGAAGGCTTGGATCCGGCCGCGCGATTCAGATGCCGAGGAGGCGCTTGAGATCGTCATCGCCCCGCTTCTTGGGCGTGGGCTTGGCGCCGCCGGTCGTGGTGGCGACCGCCTTGCTGACCCGCTTACCGCCGCGGCCGGCCCGCTTGCCCTTTTTGGCGCTCGCCTTGTCATCGGGCGCGGCCACCGGCGGCTGCACCCCGGGCTGCGCGGGAGCAGCGGGCGCAGAGGCGACGGCGCCCGGGGCGACCGGCTGCGGCGCGGGCGCGGGCATGATCTGGGTGGAGGCTGCGGACCCCAGGGGGGGAGCGTCGGGCGCGTAGGCCCGCACCATCACGACCGCCACCACGATGGCGGTCAGTGCAACAGCCCCAACTCCGCCCAAGATCACGAGTTGTAGCTTCCGAGCCGAGCGCTTCGGGGGGGGCATCAGGACCGCATAATTGATATCCACAGCAGCTCCTCCTCGGGCGTACCCATCTCGGATCAAGCAAACGCCGTTCCAATCACGAAATCAGGAAAGACGACCACTTAAGCTCTTCGGCCTGGGGACTCGAGCCCCAGGGGGGCGCGCCCCCACCGGCGTGCCGCCGACTCTCCTCGCGTATACCCCCAACGCGTCCGCCCATCGACTGGATTGCGCAACCTGGCTTAATGTCGAGCTTGCCACGAACGGCATCGAAGGTACAATCCTTTTCTTCCGTGACCGGCAGTGTCCGCGGGCGCGGCTGACAGGGCCCGAGACCGGTGGGGCCCCGACCCCCAGGCGACCGAGACCTACACGCATGTCGCGCGACGGCTTCGTCGATCTCCATTCGCACGTCCTCCCGGGCGTGGACGACGGTGCCCGGGGCCTGCCGGACGCGCTCTCGATGCTCGCCGCGCTGCGGGAGCTCGGCTTCTCGGTGGTGTGTGCCACGCCCCACCAGAAGGCCGGGACCTTCACCGCGGACCGCGCGCAGATCGCGGCCGCGCTCGGCGACGTGCGCCGGGCCGTGGCGGTGGACCTGCCCGGCCTCGAGGTCCGCCTGGGCGCCGAGAACTACTGGGACGAGTGGTTCTACGACCGGAGCCGCGACCTGTCGCTGCCGGCCTACGACGGCGGCCGCGCCTTCCTGGTCGAGGTCACGCCCGGGGCGGCGCCGCCGCACCTCGAGGACCACCTCTTCCAGCTCCGCCTGCGGGGGTTGCTGCCCGTGCTCGCGCACCCGGAGCGCTACCGGGATCTGATGAAGGACGAGGCGCGCCTGGAACGTGTGGCGCGCACGGCCGCGCTTGTGGTAGATCTGGCGGCGCTCGGCGAGCTCCTGGGCGCCGGGCCGGCCCGGCGTCTCGTGTCCTCGGGCCTGTGTCATGCGGTCGCGTCCGACATCCACACGGCATCCGACAAGAGCATGATCGCCCGCGGCATCGCCTGGATCGAGAAGAAGCTCGGCGCGCGGACGCTGGAACGCCTGCTCGTGCACAACCCCCGGCGCATTCTCGAGGGAGAGCTGCCGGACTGATTGGCCTTCTGGAGGAGGAACCAGATGAGCGCGCTCATCGACAAGATCAAGAAGCACGAGGCCCAGATCGCCGTCATCGGCATCGGCTACGTGGGGCTCCCGCTCGCGGTCGAGGTCGCGAAGGCGGGCTTCAAGGCGGTCGGCTACGACAAGAGCGCCGAGAAGGTGCAGTCGCTCAACGCGGCGCGGTCCTACATCGGCGACATCAGCGACGCCGACCTCGCGCCCCTGGTCAAGACGGGCAAGCTCTCGGCGACCACCGACGGGGCGGTCTTCGATGCGGCCGACGTGGTCATCATCTGCGTGCCGACGCCGCTCAACAAGACCAAGGACCCCGACAACTCCTTCATCATCGACGCCGCCCAGGCCCTGCTGCCGCACCTGCACCGGGGCCAGCTCGTCATCCTCGAGTCGACGACCTTCCCCGGCTTCACGCGCGAGGTGCTGCTGCCGAAGCTCAACGAGTCGGGCCTGAAGGTCGGCGAGGACTTCTTCCTCTGCTTCTCCCCCGAGCGGGTCGATCCCGGCAACCCGAAGTACCACACCAAGAACACCCCCAAGGTCGTCGGCGGCATCACGCCGGCCTGCACCGAGGCGGTGCGCGCCATGTACGGCGAGGTGATGGAGCACGTCGTCCCGGTCACCTCGACCGACGCCGCGGAGATGGTCAAGCTGCTCGAGAACACCTTCCGCGCGGTGAACATCGGCCTCGTCAACGAGGTCGCGATCATGTGCAGCAAGCTCGGCCTCGACACCTGGGAGGTGATCGACGCCGCGGCGACCAAGCCCTTCGGCTTCATGTCCTTCTACCCCGGGCCCGGCCTCGGCGGTCACTGCATCCCCGTCGACCCGCTGTACCTGTCGTGGAAGCTCAAGACCTTCAAGTACAACGCCCGCTTCATCGAGCTCGCGGACGCGATCAACTCCGGCATGCCGGAGCTGGTCGTCACGCGCGTCGGTGACGCCCTCAACGGCGTCAAGAAGGCCATGAACGGCTCGCGCCTCCTCGTCCTCGGCGTCGCCTACAAGGCCGACATCGACGACGTGCGCGAGTCGCCGGCCCTCGACGTCATCGAGCTGCTCAAGCGGCGCGGCGCCGACGTCTCGTACCACGACCCGTACGTGGAGAAGATCCGCATCGGCGAGCACGAGGAGATGCGCAGCGTGCCCTTCGAGAACCTCGAGCGTTACGACTGCGTCGTGATCGTGACCGGCCACAAGGTCATCGACTACGCGCGCGTGCTCCAGGAGTCGAAGCTGGTCTTCGACTCGCGCAACGCCACCCGCAACGTCCGCGACGCCGCGCGCGGCACCCTCATTCGCCTGTGACCGGGCGCGGCCGCCGCCGCGCGGCCCGACCGCAATGAAGCTCGTCCTCAAGCTCGCCCTCACCCTCGCCTTCACCGCGGTGTGCGTGTGGCTCGCGTTCCCGCGGCGCGAGGACTACGCGAAGCTCGCGGCCGGGCTCCAGCTCCTCGAGTGGAAGTACGTCTGGCTGTGGCTCCCCACCGCCGCGGCGATGCAGGTCTTCCGCGCGTGGCGGTGGGACTACCTGCTGCGGCCGCTCGGCGCGCACATCCCGTTCTGGCGGCTGCTCAACGTCTCGTCGGTCGGCTTCATGGCGATCCTCGCCCTGCCGGTGCGGCTCGGCGAGTTCGTGCGCCCCTACCTCGTCGCCGAGAAGGGCAAGCTCAGCATGAGCGCCGCGCTCGGCTCGGTCGCCGTCGAGCGCACCGTCGACGGCCTGCTCGTGTCGCTGTACCTCTTCGTCTCGTTCCTCTTCCTCAAGGGGCCGCACGCCGGGCAAGCGCGCGCGGTCGCGTGGGGCAGCTTCGGCCTCTTCGCGCTCGCCACGGCCTACATCGCCGTCGGCGTCCGCTGGCCCGAGGGCACCCTGCGCTGGACGATGCGCCTGACGCTCCTCGACCGCCTGGCCCCGCGCCTGGCGGAGCGCCTCGCCCACGTCGTGCGCGGCGTGCTCCTCGGCTTCCGCAGCCTGCGCGACGTCAAGAACTTCGCCATCTTCCTGGTGCTCTCGGCGCTGTACTGGGGCGCGAACGGCATCGGCATGTGGGTGCTCGCCCGCGGCTTCGGCCTCGGCCTGTCGCTCGACGGCGCCTTCGCCGTGATGTCGGTGGTGGCGGCGGCGATCACGCTGCCGAACACCCCCGGCCTCGTCGGCCAGTTCCACGCGGCCGGGAAGTTCAGCATCATGCTCTACCTCGCGCCCGCGGTCGTCGAGGGCGCGGGGATGGCCTACATCGTCACGCTCCACGCCGCCCAGGCGCTGTGGTACGTCGGCCTCGGGCTGGCCGCGATGCTGATCACCTCGCTGCCGATGGGCCGCGTCGTGCGCGCCTCGAAGGAGGCGGCCGAGCAGGTGAGCGCGGGAGGGCTCGGGGGGTGACCGCGGGCCGGCTCGCCGCGCTCGCCGTCGCCGCGCTGAGCGGGGCGTGCTCCGCGCCGGCGCTGCCGCACCGGCTCGCCGAGGCGGAGCAGCTCGAGCACGACCACCACTTCGCGGCGGCGCTGCAGGCGTACGACGGGGAGCTCCGGGCGTGCGCCGGCGTGCCGGCGCGCTGCGGCCAGGCGGCCCTCGGCAAGGCGCGGCTGCTCGAGCGGCTCGACCGCCCGGCACAGGCGGTGGCCGCCTACGCGGCGGTGCCGGCGTACGATCGCCACGGCCGCGCGCCGGCGCGGGCGCTCTACCGCGCCGCCGAGGTGTCGGCGCGCATGGGACGGCACGAGGAGGCGCTGCGCTTCGCGTGGCGAGCGGTGCGCGAGTACCCGGGGACCGTCGCGGGCAAGGACGCGGTGCGGCTCATCGTCGCGCGGATGCGGGAGCGGGGGCTGGCGGACCGCCTCTACGCCGACCTCGGCGCCGCCGCGGCGGCGCTCGCGAAGAGCGACGTCGCCGACAGCCTCCTCCTGGCGCAGGGCGACGTGGCCGCGAAGGACCGCGGCGACCCCGACGACGCCGTCCGCCTGTGGGACGCGCTCGCGGCGCGCTACCCCCGGAGCAGCCTGCGCGACGACGCGCTGTGGCGCGCGGCCAAGGCGCGGCGCGGCCGGGGGGATCCCCGCGGCGCCATCGCGCGCCTGCGCGAGATCACGACCCAGCGGCGCGTCGCGCTCCTGGTCGGCAGCTTCATCTCCGAGTGGCTGGATGACGCGCTGCTGCTGACCGGGCGCATCTACCGCGACGACCTCAAGGAGCCGGCGCACGCTATCGCCGCGTTCGAGGACCTGCGCGACCACTTCAAATCCTCGACCCTGCGCGACGACGCGCAGCTCGAGATCGCCCGCACCTGGCTCGGCGCCGGCGACCCGGGCCGGGCGTGCGCCGCGCTCGCGCGGCTGCGGCGGGACTTCCCGCAGAGCAGCTTCAACCGGCGCGAGGCACCGGCGCTCGCCGCGGCGGCGGGCTGCAGGTGACCGGGGCGCCGGGCCGCGCGCGGCCACGCCTCGATCCGGACCGGGCGGCCGTCGCCTTCGTCGGCGACGAGGCGGTGATCCTGGATCTGCGCGACTACCGCGCCTTCCGTGCCAACGGCTCTGCGGCCCTGGCGCTGCGGCTCATGGACGGGCGGCGGACGTCGACCGCGATCGCGCGCGCGCTCACGCGCGCGTTCGCCGCTCCGGCGGCGGTGGTCCGCGGTGATCTGCGCCGCTGGTTGGCCGAGCTCGCGCGTCGGGGACTGCTCGCGCGGGCCGCGCGCGGGGGAGGGGCCGGCTCGTGAGCCCCACGCGACCCGCGCCCCTCCGCGCGGTGGCCGACGTCGTCGTCGGGGGCCTCAGGGTGCGCATCGAGAGCGCGGAGGCGCGCGCCGCGGCCCGGCTGGAGCCCGCCTTCCCCGGGTGTCTCGAGCCGCCTCGAGGTCAGCCGGACGCCACGCTGCGCCTGATCGTCACCGGCGATGGACGCGAACGGCGCGATCCCCCGGCGCTCCCGCGCAGCGCCGCGCGGGCGCTCGAGCCGGCCCTCAGATCTCCGGCCTCGGCCGGCAGCGGACGGGGGCGCCGCCTCACGCTGCTGCTGCGCTACGCGCTCGCGGATCAGCGGGCGCGAGCGTGCGCCGAGCCGGTCCTGGCGGCGGCACGCTGGCCGCTCACCTATCCCTGGGGCGATGGCACATTCGTCGGCGACCTGGCGCGTCCGTGCGGAACACTGCTGCTCCCCGAGGAGCGACTCGCCCTGCCGCTCGTCGACAACGCGCTCGTCAACGCGCACGGACTGCTCCTCGGAGTGGTCGCGGCGCGGCGCGGCGGCCTGCTGCTCCACGGCGGCGCCGCCGCGCGCCGCGGCGCCGGGTACCTGTTCCTCGGCCGCTCCGGGGCCGGCAAGAGCACCGTCTGCCGCCGGGCGGGCCGCGGCGCTCTGTCCGACGACGGGGCGCTGGTGCTGCCGGGCGCCCGCGGCTTCGGCGTGGCCGCGACGCCGCTGCGCCAGACCGCGCGCGGCCGGCGGCCCGGCCGCGTGGCCCCCGGTCTCGTGCCCCTGCGGCTGCTGCTCGTCCTGCGCCAGTGGCGGCGCGACGCACTGGTCCCGCTCGGGGCGGCGGCGATCGCGGCCGAGATCCTGGGACATCATGTGCATTACATGACCCTGCTCCCGCCGCCCCTGGCCCGCCGGATCCTCGCCAACACCGCCGCGCTCGTGACGAGCGTGCCGGCGTGCCGGTTCCTCTTCACGCGCGAGGTGCCCGTGTGGGGCGTGCTGCAGCCGGCGGGCGCGGGAGCGCCGGAGGCGCCGCATGGGTGACAGGGCGCACGCGCCCTGGCCCGCGCACCCGACCCGGAATCCGGTCGTCGTGGCGCGGGAGGAGTGGGACGACGAGGCCCTGCTCTTCCATCCCGATACCGGCGAGACCGTGGGGGTCAATCAGGTCGGGCTGGTCGTCTGGAGACTCCTCGACGGCTCGCGCGGGCTCGCGGCCATCATGGCCGGGCTGCGCCAGGTCCTCGCGGACGTGCCCCCGAGCGCCCGCGAGGACGTGGTCGCCTTCGTCGCGGGCCTGGCCGAGCGCGGCCTCGCGCGCTTCGGCGGGACGGCGCCGCCCGTGGCGGCCCCGCCGGTCGCGCTGGGATCGCGACGAGCGACGCTCATGCGCACGCCGCGCCAGGTCAGCATCGACATCACCGCCCGGTGCAACCTGCGCTGCCGGTACTGCTACTTCTTCGACAACCCGGCGGTCGAGTACCGCGATCTGCCCACGGCCGAGTGGCTCCGCTTCTTCGACGAGCTGGGGCGCTGCGGCGTGATGCGCGTCTGCCTCGCGGGCGGCGAGCCGTTCATGCGACCCGACTTGCCGGAGCTCGTCGCGGGACTCGTCCGGAACGGGCTGCGCTTCGCGATCCTCTCGAACGGCGCGCTCGTCACCGACGCGCTCGCCGCCCAACTCGCCGCGACGGGCCGCTGCGATTACGTGCAGATCTCCGTGGACGGCTCATCGGCCGAGATCCACGACTCCGCCCGGGGTACCGGCGCCTTCGCCGGGGCGATCCGGGGCCTCCGAACGCTCCAGCGCCACGGCATCGAGGTGACCGCGCGGACCACCGTCCTGCCGCGCAACCTGGCTGACCTCGACGCCGTGGCCCGCCTGCTGCTCGACGAGCTGGGTGTCGGCGTCATGAGCACGAACGCCGCGGGCCACCTCGGGTCCTGCCAACAGCACCGGCGCGAGCTGCAGCTCGCCGTCGCGCAGCGCGGGATCGCGATGGCGGCGCTCGAGCGCCTCGCGGCGCGTTACCCGGGGCGGATCACGGGCACCGCGGGACCGCTCGCCGAGGCGCGCGCGTGGCGCGCGATGGAGGCCGCGAGATGCGGCGGCGCGCCCCCGTTCGCTGGCGGCGGGCGCTTGAGCGCCTGTGGCTGTCCGAGGCAGGAGATCGCGGTGCGGTCGGACGGCGTGATCGTGCCTTGCCCGCTGCTGGCTCACCTGGAGCTCGGCCGCGTCACGACCGACTCGCTCGCGTCCGTCTGGCGTGACGGCGAGTTGCTCAATCGCTTGCGTGCGCGCGGGTCGATCACCCTCGATCGATTCCCGGCTTGCGCCGGTTGCCCCTACGTCCCGTACTGCACGGGCAACTGCCCGGGCACGGCCTTCACGCTGACCGGCGGCATCGATGTACCGAGCCCCGATGCCTGCCTGCGCCGCTTCCTCGCCCAGGGCGGCCGATTGCCGTGAGCGACGGGCCGCGATAGACTCGTGGCGATGGCCACGACCCACGCACCCCGTCGCTACGAACCGCCGCGCCTGTACGACGTCGCTCCGGCCGACGAGCGCGCCTACGGCGCGAGCACGTGCACGCCGGGCCCGAAGGCGACCACCGGCGGGTGCCACCCCGGGAACAGCAACACGGGCCTGCCCTGTCAGAACGGGAACAGCAACCCGACGAGCTGCGGCAACGGCGCGAAGGCCGTCGCCGCCCTCCGGAGGCGGCAAACCCGCTGATGACCCGCGGCCGGCGCGGCCGAGTCGCCGGCGGCGTCAGGTCTGGAGCAGGCGCGCCGGCGGGAAGACCCCCTCCCGCTCCGCCTCCTCGCACAGCCAGAACGGCGCCCAGAGATCGCGGTGCTGCGCGAAGGCGTTCGCGCGGCACGAGCCGACACAGGTGCGGCGCAGGATGCAACGCGCGCAGACGCCCTGCAGTCGGGCATGGGGCCGATCACGTAGCTGCCGCAGGAGCGGCGCCTCGGACCACACCCGCGCGATCGAGTCGCGCCGCAGGTCGCCGACCACGAGCTCCGGCGCGAGATACCCGATGCCGCAGAGCGAAAGCCGGCCGTCGTCGAGGACGCCGAGGATGTTGGCGATCGGGCAGACGTGGCCGTCGCCCTCGCGCAAGCGCGCCCGCGGCGTGAACGCGGGCGGCAGCGCGGTGCTGACGCCAAACGGCAGCCCCGGGCCGCGCTCCTGCTCGACGTGACGCGCGACCTCGAGGATCTGCCGCACTGGCAGGGCTTCGCCGCGCCGGTGCAAGTCCACGCCGCGCCCCATGGGCACCAGGAAGTTGAGCTTGAACGAGTCGACGTCGAGCTCCGCGCACAGGTCCAGGAGCTCATCGATCTCGCCCGCGCTCGCTCGGGTCAGGGTGGTGAGGACCTGGACGTTCAGCTCACGGGCGCGCAGGCGCTCGATCGCGCGCCGCGTGCGCGCGAAGGCGCCGGGCTGGCCGCGGAACGCGTCATGGGTCGTCGCGGTCGCGCCGTCGAGGCTGACGGAGATCTGGCCCACCCCGGCGCGCGCGAGCGCATCCGCGAGGGGCTCGTCGATGAGGGTGCCGTTGGTCTCGATGACGACCGCGAAGTCCGCGGCCCGCAGCGCCGCGATGATCGCCGCCGCGTCCGCCCGCAGGAAGGGCTCGCCGCCCGAGATCTTCACCGACGTGACCCCCAGGTCGCGTGCCGGCAGCAGCGCGCGCATGATCTCGTCGACCGAGAGCGGCCGTCCCGTACGGGGCCGCGTGACGTGCGCGGCGTCGACCCAGCAGTGGCGGCAGCGCTGGTTACAGTCCCCCGTCAAGTACAGGTAGACCGCCTCGAGCCGCGGCGCCGGCGGCTCAACCGCCATCGACGACGACCTCGGCCAGTTCTGCCGCGACCAGCTCGTCGAGGAACGCGACGACGTCCGCCGCGACCGCCGGCGGCACGGCGTCGGGGAACTCCGCGCAGACCGCCGCGGTGACCGCCACGACGTCGCGCACGCCGTCGATCAGGCGCCAGACCGCGAGACCGGTGGGGTTGAGGAGCCGCACCCGCCCGGACGCGGGGGTGAAGAGGAAGGCCTCGTCCTCCTCGGGGCACAGCAATACGTCGGGCCGGGACCGCACGCGCGCGGCTGGATGCATGAGTGACGAGGATAGCGCCGGTCGCGCGCCGGGCAAGGCCCGGAGCGTGACGCCCGTCAGGCTACAACGAGGCTCGCCCACGGCTCGCCTCGATCTACGACGAGGCTCGCCGGTGGCTCGCCTCAGGGCACCAGCTCGACGGCGGCGCTGTCGGTGAGCGTGGCCGAGTCGTCCCAGGTGCACTGGATCTGGACCGGCTGCGCGACCGTGGCCGCGGTCGCGAGGTCGTAGCGGCCGCCGCCGCGATCGACGGGCGCGCCGACGGTGACCCCGGGTGGGGTGCAGGTGCCGGCGAGGGCGACGAGGCGCACGTTGTCGACGTCGACGAGCCGGCCGGTCCCCGACGACGTCGCCGAGACGCGGATGCCGAGGCTCGGGTGGTCCTGGACCCGCGGATCGTGGGCGCTCAGGTTGACGAGGAAGGAGGTGAACTGCGGGTCCGAGCGCAGCGGGCCGTTCTGGGCGAAGACCGTCTGCCACACGCCGGCGGTGGTCGAGATGGCCACGCCCACCGCCTCGGCGGTGGTCGCGCCGCTCGTCGCCACGTCGAAGCGCAGCAGCAGGTCCCCGCGCACGCCGCGGGTGTCGACGGCGCGCGTGAGCATGAAGCTGCCCGCCTGGGCCTCCACGGCGTCGCCGCCGAAGCCGGGGCAGCCCGGAGCGCCGTTGACGGTCCAGCCGGGCTTGAGGCAGCCGTCGAAGCGGTTCTGGAACAGCGCGGTGTCGGTGAGGCAGGCGGCGCTGAACGAGAGCGCGTGCACGTCGTCGACGAAGACGCGGTGGCCGGTGGCGCCGGAGTGCAGCGTCAGACGCAGCCCGACCTCCGCCTGGTGGGCGGCGGCCGCGGGGAGCTGGACGCAGGTCCGGAGCCACTGGTCGTCGCCGGACTCCGGCGGCAACGGCCCGCCCGCGTCCTGGAAGAGCTGCACCCAGGCGCCGGCGCCCGCCGCGTCGACCTCGAGACGGACGAAGTCGCCGCTGTCGGCCGCGCTGGCGGCGGCGTTGAAGCAGAGGAAGGTCTCGCCGAGCTGGCTGGCGTCGAGCCGCCGCGTGAGCGCCCACTCGCCGGCCGCGCAGTGCTGCCGGTCCGCCATGAGCGCTGGCAGGCCCGGCAGGGGGCCCGGCGCCGCGAGGCACCAGGTCGAGTCCGTGTCGTCACAGGCGGAGGTCGCGCTGAAGCCCCAGCCGTCGAGGGCGCAGGCGCCGGTGCCGTCGTCGAAGTCGCTGAAGAACGGGACGATCGCGCTGCCCCGGGCGACGCAGCTCAGGCAGGCGCCCTGCCCGGCCGCGCCGGCGAGGTCGACGGTGCAGCTGCCGCCCTCGGCGGCGTGGACCGGGGTCGCGCAGGTCAGGGTCAGCGCCTGGGGCGGTTCGCCGCAGCCGCGGACGCCGCCGAAGCAACTCGGCCGGCACACCTCCGGGGCGAGGCAGTGGGCGTCGTTCGGCGCGTTGACGCAGGCCCCGGTCGCCGGGTCGCAGGAGTCGTCGGTGCAGGCCACGTCGTCGTCGCAGCCCTTGGGCGAGCCGGCGCACGCGCCGCCTTGGCACCGGTCGGCCTCGGTGCAGTTGTCGCCGTCGTCGCACGGGCTGCCGTCGTCGGCGGGCACGATGACGCAGGGGCTCGCGGCGGGGGCGCTGTCGTCGCAGATGGACTGCCGGCAGGACGTGCCCGGCTGGGTGCACGCGATCGCGATCCCCGGGACGCAGTGGCCCTCGGCGCACGTCTCGCGGCCGTTGCACTGCTTGCCGTCGTCGCAGTCGGCGTCGCGCTGGCACGCGACGCAGCTCGGGTCCTCCTCGTCGGTGAGCCCGTCGCAGTCGTTGTCGATGCCGTCGCTGCAGCTGGGATCGCCGACCGGGCCCTCGCGGCTGGGGCTGCAGGTCCGCGGCCAGCAGTACTCGTCCGTGCCGCACTGGAACCCGGCGCCGCAGCCGTCGGCGCAGCGCACGGCGTAGCAGCCGCCGGTGAGGCAGGCGAGCTCCTGGGCGCCGCCGCAGTCGACGTCCGCGGTGCAGCGGCGGCGCGCGCAGGCCTTGGCGACGCACTCCTGGTCCGGGGCGCAGTCCCCGTTGACGGCGCAGACCACCGGGTCGAGCGCGCCGGGGTCGAGGGCGCACCCCTCCACGAAGAGGACGAGGAAGCCGAACGAGACGAGGGCGAGACGCATGGCGCTCCGGACCGAGGGCTCGGGCACGGCCCAGTATATCAGCCTCAAGCCTGTCACATGCAGCGGCAGCGCTCGCTCACGCGGTCGCGGGCGCGGAAGCAGCGCTCCTCGGCGTCGCGGCAGCGGGCACGGGCCTCGCGGTCCCCGGGATAGTCCTTCGCGATGGTGCAGATGCGCTCCGCGAGGAGGCAGATGTTGCGGGCGAGGAAGCAGGCGCGGTCGCAGTCCGGCCGGCCGCTCTGGTCGAGCGTGCGCGGGAGATCCTCGTCGAGGCGGCGCAGTGTGTCCTCGAAGCCGACGATGGCGTTCCACTCGGCGCGGCTCGCGGGCGGGCCCGCCGGCTGGCGCACGCCGCAGGCGCCGACCCCGGCGAGCGCGACGAGCGCGAGGAGCGGCGGCGCCGCCCTCATCGCGCGGGCTCGCCGGCCCGGCCGCCGAGGGCGGCCGTGAGGAGGGCCTCGTTGATCATGAGCGCTCGATGATAGCTCGCGGCCGCGCGCGGCGCCTCACCGCCCGCCTCGAGGGCGTGGCCCTGGGCGAGGAGGAGGTTCGCGGTGAAGAGATCGGTGCGCGCGCCGAGCGCGAGCCCCCGGTCGACCCAGGCGCGGGCCGCCGCGGCCTGCCCGCGCCCTACCTCGATCTCGGCCAGGCGGGCGTAGGCGTCCATGAGCACGGCCCGGCGATCGTTCGCGTCCACGCCGGACGCGACCGGCGCGTCGACGAGGCTCACGAGGGTGGCGCGGGCCGCCTCGAGGTCGCCGCGCGCGGTCAGGGTGTCGGCGGTGACGCTCTGGGCCGCCGCGCGCTGGACCCAGGCGGCGGGCCGCACGTCGTGGGCGCTGCAGCCGGCGGCCACGGCCACGACGACCACGGCGGCGAGCGCCAACCCGCGCGTCACGGGCGGGCTCCGTAGCGCGTGGCGAGTCGGGCGAAGAGCTGGGCCCGGTAGCGGCGCATCTCGCGCTCGAGGTCCGCGCTCGGCCGGCCGGCCTGGGCCGCCGCCGCCTGGGCCTCGAGGAGGGCGAGGTCCGGCGCGGGCAGCCCCGGGGGGCGGCGCAGCGCGGGCCACAGCGACAGC
>DASXVK010000389.1:0-10670 GCA_036504295.1 Polyangia bacterium | reverse complement strand
GTCGGCACCAGCGCCGCCCCGGCCAGGAGCGGCGAGTACACCTGCCGCAGGCCCGCGCCGAAGCTGAGCGGCGCGGTCTGGATGAAGCGGTCGTCCGGCGTGACGGCGAAGGTCTCGTGCACCCAGTCGAGGAAGAGGGTGAGCGACCGGTGCTGCACCATGACGCCCTTGGGCGTGCCGGTCGTGCCCGAGGTGTAGAGGATGTAGGCGAGGTCGTCGGGGCCGACGCGGCCGGGCGGCGGCGGGGCGGCGTCCGCCGGCAG
This sequence comes from Polyangia bacterium, assembly GCA_036504295.1. Taxonomy (GTDB): domain Bacteria; phylum Myxococcota_A; class Polyangia; order JACRCY01; family JACRCY01; genus DASXVK01. Next base: position 10,407 of record DASXVK010000389.1, on the reverse strand, counting down.
GTCGCGCGGCGTGAGCAGCGCCAGGCCCGCCGGGACGAGCGGCCGCGCGAGGGCGCCGGGCTCGTCGAGGAGCACGACGGTGCCCAGCGCCCCGCCGGCGAGGGCGCCGAGGCGCGGGAGCTGGTCCGCGGTCGTGACGAGCAGCGCGAAGCCGGCGTGGCGCGCGATGGCCTGCACGCGGCCGTCGGGGTACTCGGGGTCGATCGGGACGTAGGCCGCGCCCGTGCCGAGGATGCCGAGCGCGCCGATGGCCAGCTCGGGGCTCGGGCGGCACAGGAGACCGACGCGCACGCCGGGCCTGGCGCCGGCGGCGCCGAGCTCGGCGCCGAGGTTGGCCGCCCGCTGCGCGAGCTCCGCGTAGCGCACCGTCCCGGTCGGCGCGATGACGGCCGCGGCCGCCGGGCACGCGGCGGCGCGGGCGAAGATGCGCTCGTGCACGACGGCGCCGGGCAGCAGCGCGCCGGGCCGGGGCCGCGGCGGCGCCCCGGCCGGGCGCGCCGGGGCGGCGGGCGCGGGGGCGGGGCCGCGGTGCCCGCGATCGGCGACGCGCCGGTCGGGGGCGTCGGCGCCGGCGGCGAGGGCGCGCAGGACCTCCTCGTGCTCGCCGCTCAGCCGGGCGACCGTGGCCGGGCGGAAGAGCCCGTCGATGGTGTTCCACGACACGTGCAGGCGCGACCCGAAGCTCCAGGCGATGAGGCCGAGCTGGGTGAAGCCCGAGGCCGAGCCCGCGCGCATGCCGGTGACCGTGAGGCCGCCGAAGCGCTCCGGGGCGGGGAAGTTCGGGAAGCTGATGCCGGCCGGCGTCACGCCGCGCGGCCCCAGGTGGTCGCGGGCGCCGGCGACCCCGGCGAGCTGCACCGACGACGCGAGCGGATAGCGCTGGGCCGCGACCACCGCCTCGCGCACGGTCGCGCACAGCGCGCGCGCGCCGGCGCCGCCGTCGACGCGGACGCGCACGGGCAGCGAGTCGGCGAAGCAGCCGACGACGCGCTCGATGTCGGGGACGCGCGCCTCGCGCCGCGCGTTCGCGACGCGCACGACCAGGTCGTCCTGGCCGCTCCAGCGGCGCAGCGCGACGAGGTAGCTCGCGAGCAGGACGTGGAAGAACGAGACGTCCCAGGCGCGCGCGGTGCGCTCGAGCCCCCGGGTCGTGGGCTCGTCGAGCACGCGCTGCAGGAGCTGGCAGGTGCCGCGCACCTCGGCGCGCGGGTCGCCGTCGAACGGCAGCGCGAGGCCCGGCGGGGCGCCGGCGAGGGCGCGCTCCCAGTAGGCCAGGCTCTCGGCGCCGCCGGCGCGCGCGAGGTCCTCGATCGCGCGGGCGCAGTCGGCGAAGCCGGAGCGCAGCGGCGCGAGCCCGGGCGGGCGGCGGTCGCGCAGCGCGCCGTGCAGCTCCAGCAGCTCGGTCACGAGGAGCTGCGTGCTCCAGGCGTCCGCCACGATGTGGTGGACGTTGAAGAGCAGGCTGTGCTGGCCCGGCGCGGTGCGCGCCAGGCCGACGCGCAGGAGCGGACCGCGCGCGAGGTCGTACACCTCGTTGCGCAGCTGCTCCTCCCACCGCAGCAGCAGCGCCTCGCGCTCGCGCGGCGCGGCGGCCGTGAGGTCGCGGACCAGGGCGCGGTGGGCGCCGCCGCGGCGGCGCTGCACGAGCTTGCCGTCCAGCCACTCGAAGCCGACCCCGAGCATCGGGTGGCGCTCGCCGAGGAGCGCGAGCGCCTCGTCGAGGGCGGCGGGCGCGACCTCGCCGGCGAGATCGAGGCGGAGGAAGACGTAGCAGGGCAGGTGCGGGAAGAAGGCCTGGTTCGCGTAGAAGGTCTGCTGCGCCGGGAGCAGCGGGATGGCCTCCTCGCGCACGGGCGTCGCGGCGGGCGCGGACGGCGCCGCGGCCGGGGCTTCGGCGTCGAGGAACGCCAGCACCTTCGCGAGCGTGTTGTGCTCGAAGAGCAGGGTCACGCCGAGCGGCCGGCCGATCCGCGCCTCGAGCTCCTTGAGGAGGTCGACCGCGGCGAGCGACGTCAGGCCGAGCCGCTGGAACGGCGCGTCCGGATCGAGGTCCGCGGCCGCGCCGCCCGTCGCCTGCGCGAGCCGCCGCCGCAGGAACTGCTCGAGGCTCTCATCAGCAGCCGTGGGCGCGGGGTCCGGCGCAGCGACTTCAATCAGATGAGCGGAGCCGTTGAGCACCGCAGGCCCGCCACTCTGCCGCTGGACCACCGGTGCCTTGGCGTCTTGGCGGTTCAACTCCGCTCCCGCCGCCGCCTCGTCCCACCCCGCGACGTCCGCGGGATCGGCCACGATCACATGCGGCTCGACGCACCCGAGCGCGGCGCCGAACGCGCGCGCCGCGGCCTCGGCCGCGAGCGGGTGGCGCAGCGGGCCCGCGTCCGCCGTGCGGTCGTCGAGGCCCGCGGCCATGCCGATGCCGCGCCAGCGCGAGTAGGCGACCGCGCTCCAGCGGGTCGCGGCCGTGCTCTCGCGGGTGGCGAGCGCGTCGAGGAAGGCGTTCGCGGCGGCGTAGTCACAGAGGCCGCGGCCGAGCACCGGCACCGCGCCCGCCACCGACGAGATCAGGACCACGCGGTCCACGGGCTGCCCGGCGACCGCGGCGGCGAGGCCGGCCGCGCCGCGCATCTTCGTGTCGAGGACCAGCCGCAGCCGGCCCGGATCGCGGTGCTCGAGCGCGCCCACCTCGAGCACGCCGGCGCAGTGCACGACCGCGTGCAGCCGGCCGTGGCGCGCGCCGAGCTCGGCGACCGCCCGGCGCAGCGCCGCCGCGTCGCGGACGTCGAGCGTGACGTGCTCCGTCTGCACGCCGCGCCCGGCGAGCTCGGCGCCGAGCGCGCCGGCCCCGCCGCGGCCGGCGGTGACGACGACGCGCGCCTGGGCGCCGGCCGGCGCGGCCAGCCACCGGCACAGCGCCGCGCCCACTCCGCCCGCGCCGCCGAGGACGAGGTAGGCGCCGCCCGCGGGCAGCGGCTGGGCCGGCGCGGCGACCGCCGTGAGGCGCGGCGCGAAGCGCCCGCCGCCGCGCCGGGCGATGAGCAGCTCCGGCCCCGGCGCCGCCAGCTCGGCCACCACCGCCGCCGCGACCGCGGCGGGATCGTCGGCGGCGAGATCGACGACCCGGCCGCGGCTCTCCGGCAGCTCGCAGGCGAGCGCCTGGGCCATGGCGCCGATGGCGGCCTGCAGCGGCTCCGGCGCCTCGCCGGCGCCGACCGCGAGCCCGCCGCGCGTGACGACCGTCAGCGGCCACGGCGCGCGCGCCGCCCGCACCGCGTGCGCGAGCGCGGCCAGGATCGCGAAGCTGCGCGCGCCGCCCGGGTCCGCGGCCGCGCGCGGCTCGTCGAGCGCCGTGAGGAGGACGAGGCCGGCGGGGGCGCGCCCGGCGGCCATGTCGAGCAGCCAGCGCACGTGATCGCGCCGGGTCGGGTCGAGGCGGACGCGGTCGTCGGCCTCGCGGACGAAGGCCTCGCCGCTCGGGGCGCTGATGGCGCCGGCGCCGGCGGCGACGAGCGCGGCGCGTACGGCCTCGAGGCGCGCGGCGTCGTCGCCGAGGATGAGCCAGGTGCCGGCGAGCGGCCGGGGCGGCGGCGCCGGCGCCGGCCGGAACCGGCGGACGTGCAGGACCGCGGTCGCCGCGGGCGCGTCCGGCCCCGCCGCGACCGCGTCCGCCGCGGCGCCGTCCTCGATCGCGTAGTGACCCTCGACGAAGGCGAGCGGCGGCACCGTCGGGCGCGGACGCGGGGCGGGCCCCGCGGCCGGCAGCGCGCGCAGCGGCGCGCCCTGGACCCACAGCTCGCCGAGCGCGCGCAGCGCCTGGGCCCGGTCGGCGTCCTCGTCGGGCGCGTCGGGAGCGCGGCAGCAGGCGAGGGCCGGCCGCGCGTCCCCGGCCGGCAGCGCGTGCCGCGCGAGCCCCGCGAGCGTCGCGCCCGGGCCGAGGTCGAGGAAGGCATCTATCCGCAGCGCCGCGAGCGCGTCGAACGCCGCCGCGAAGCGCACCGGCTCGCGGATCTGCTCCGCGAGGTAGGCGAGGGTGAAGTCGCGGCCCTCGAGCGGCGCGCCGCGGACCGTGCTCACGAGCGGCACGGTGAAGGGCCGCGGCGCGAGCGCGATCGCGGCCCGCGCGAAGCGCGCCGCCGCCTCGGCCATGAGCGGCGAGTGGAAGGCGTGGCGCACCGGCACGGCCTGCGCGCCGATGCGCGCCCGCTCGAGCGCGGCCTGGGCGGCGGCGAGGGCCGGCCGCGCGCCGGCGAGCACCGTCTGACGTGGCCCGTTGATGGCGGCCACGCCGAGGTCCGGCCCGAAGGCGATGGCGGCCGGGCCGAGCGCCGCGTCGATGTCCGCGGCCGAGGCGTACACGGCGAGCATGGCGCCCGCGCCGCCGTGCTCCTCCATCAGGCGGCCGCGCAGCGCCGCGAGGCGCACGGCGTCCGCGGGCTCGAGCGCCCCCGCGATCGCGGCCGCCGCCAGCTCCCCGACGCTGTGGCCGAGCACCGCCGCGGGGCGCAGCCCGAGGTCGAGGAGGCACTGCGCGAGGGCGATCTGGAACGCCACGAGGAGCGGCTGGGCGACGTCGGTGCGCCGCAGCGCCTCCGCGTCGACGTCCACGCCGTAGCAGAAGTCGATGAGCGGCCGCTCGAGCGTGACGAGCCCGCAGAGCGCCTCGAGGCGCTCGCGGAACGCGGGCCAGCCGCGGTAGAGGCCCAGCGCCTGGCGCGGGTGCTGCGCGCCCTGGCCGGGGAAGAGCCAGGCCACCTGCGGCGCGCGGCGCCGCGGGCCCGCGGCGCGCAGCCACCCGGGCGCCGGCCCGCCGGCGGCGAGCGCGGCCAGCGCCGGGCCGGCCGGCTCACCGGCGGCGAGCACGCGGGCCGCCCGCACCGGGAGCTGCGGCCGCGCCGCGAGCAGCTCGGCGTCGCGCCCGGCGGCCCCGGGCCCGTCGAGCGCGCCGCTCGCGCCCAGGCGCGCGGCGTCGGCGGCGAGGTGGGCCGCGCTCGGCGCGCTGAGGGCGAGCAGCCGCGGGCCGGCCGCGTCGGCCACCGGCGCGGCGACGGGCGGCGCCTCCTCGAGCACGACGTGGCAGTTGGTCCCGCCGAAGCCGAACGAGCTGACGCCCGCGCGCCGCGGGGCCGGCCCGGCCCAGGCGGTGGTCTCGGTCACGAGCCGCAGCCGCGCCGCTCGCTCGAGCAGCGGCGAGGGCGGCGTCGCGTGCAGCGTCGGCGGCAGCGTGCGGTGCGCGAGCGCGAGCACGGTCTTGAGGAGGCCGGCCACGCCGGCCGCGCCGAGGAGGTGGCCGAGGTTCGACTTCACCGAGCCCACCCACAGCGGCCCGCCCGTGGCGCCGAAGAGCTCGGCCACCGAGCGCAGCTCGACGGGGTCGCCGATGCGCGTGCCGGTGCCGTGGCACTCGACCGCGCTCACGCTGGCGGGGTCGACGCCCGCGGCGGCGTAGGCCGCCCGCAGCACCTCGAGCTGGCCGTCGGGGTTCGGCGCCATCGCGCCCAGCGAGCGGCCGTCGTTGTTCATGGCGGAGCCGCGGATGACGGCGACGATCGGGTCGCCGTCGGCGCGCGCGGCCGCGAGCGGCTTCAGCAGCACCGCGCCCGCGCCCTCGCCCGGCACGAAGCCGTCGGCGTCGGCGGCGAAGGGGCGGCTGCGGCCGGTGGGCGAGAGCGCGCCCGCGGCCTCGAAGAGGCGGTAGCCGCTCGGCGTCAGGTTCAGGCTGACGCCGCCCGCCACGGCCAGCTCGCACTCGCCCCGCCGCAGGCTGTCGCACGCCAGGTGCAGCGCCACGAGCGCCGACGAGCAGGCGGTGTCGACGGCGAGCGCCGGGCCGCGCAGGTCCAGCTCGTGCGCGACGCGGGCGGCCAGCATGTTGAGGAGGTTGCCGACCATCGTGTTCGGGTGGGTCGCGCGCTCCGGCGCGAGGTGGGCGAACACCCGGCGGAGCTCCGCCTGCGCCGCCGCGTCGAGCGCGCCGAACGCCGCGCTCGCCGCGACCGCCTGCAGCGCCGCCGCGCGCTCCCGCCCGGCGACGAGCCGCTCCTGGTACCCGAGCTGGCTCGCGCCGACGAAGACGCCGACCCGCAGCCCCTCGCGGCGCGCGCCGCCGTAACCGCCCCGCTGCAGGCACTCGCAGGCGACCTCGAGCATCAGGCGCTGCTGCGGGTCCATCACGGCGGCCTCGTCCGCGCCGATGCCGAAGAAGGCCGGGTCGAACGCGTACGGGTCGTCGAGGAAGCTGCCGGTGCGGCAGCGCAGGCCCGCGGCCGCGGGCGCGCCGAAGCGCCCGGCCGGGAAGGGCCGCACCGCGTCCACCCCGGCGACGAGCGCGCGCCAGAAGTCGTCCGGTCCGGCCGCGCCCGGGAAGCGGCAGCCGAGGCCGACGATGGCGACGGCGCCGCCCTGCGCCGCGGGCGCGGGCTCGCCGAGCGTCACGCGCGCGCGCCCGGTGCGCCCGGCCTCGAGCCAGGCCGCCATCTGCGCCGGCGTCTCGCACTCGAGCAGCACGTCGTAGCCGAGCCAGCGCCCGGTCGCCTGCTCGAGCCGCGCGAGGATGTCCTGCGCGACCACGGACGAGCCGCTGAGCTCGCTGAACGGCACATCGGGCCCGACGGCGCGCGGATCGCAGCGCAGCGCCCCGGCCCAGGCGGCCACGACCAGCGGCAGCATGGGCCCGGCCGGTCGCGCGGGCGCCGGCGGCGGCGTCTCGGGCCCGACGCGCGTCGCGAGCTCCGCGACGACGGCGTCGAACTCGCCCGCGGCGAAGCGCTGGGCGAGGCGGAAGCGCCGCACCTTGCCGCTCGAGGTGCGCGGGATCTCGCGGTAGGCGATCGGCACGACCTGATCCACCGTGAGCCGCAGCGCCTGCTGCACGTGGCGGCGCGCCGCGCGCAGGACCTCGACCCCCGCGCGCCAGTCCTCCCCGTCGGGGACGAGGAAGAGCAGCGTCCGCTCCTCCGCGCCGTCGGCCCCGGCGCCCGGCGCCGCGCACGCGACCGCGGCCCGCAGCCCCTTCGTCTCGCACGCGACCGCCTCGACGTCCTGGGCGTAGAGGTTGCGCCCGCCGGCGAAGAGCAGCTCCTTGGTGCGGCCGCAGATGACGAGGCGCCCGTCGGCCATGAAGCCGAGGTCACCGGTGCGCCAGAAACCGTCGCAGCGCGCCGCCGCGGTCGCCGCGGGGTCCTCGTAGTAGCCGCTGGTCACGTTGGGGCCGCGCGTCTGTACGTGGCCGACCGCGCCCGCGGGCACCGGCGCGTCGTCGTCGCCGACGATGCGCACCTCCTCGCCCTCGAGCGGCGGCCCGATCGCGAGCAGCTCGACGACGGCGCGGGGGTCGGCGTCGCCGGCGGGGATCACCTCGCGGCGCGCGAGCGGCTCGCGCAGCACGCGGTGCCAGCGCGGCGCCTCGGGCAGGCCCATCGCCACGCCCACGGACGCCTCGGCGAGGCCGTAGGCGGCGCGCACCGCCGTGCGCCGGAGGCCGAACGGCGCGAACGTCTCGACGCACGCCCGCACCGTGGCCGGCGCGATCGGCGCCGCGCCGACGTAGAGCGACTCCACCGAGGCGAGGTCCCAGGCGCCCGGCGCGGTGCGCGCGAGGCGCCGCAGCACGAGGCGCAGCGAGGTGTTGGTCCCGGTCAGCAGCGTCGCGCGGTAGTGCGTGGCGAGGTCGAGCCAGTCGAGCGGGCGGCGCAGGAAGTGGAGCGGCCCCATCTTCACCTGCCGCCCGGCCACGAGCATCGGCGCCAGGTGGCAGCCGATGAGCCCCATGTCGTGGTAGTGCGGCATCCAGCCGACCTCGACCATGTCGCGGCCGAGGGGCGCGCGGCCGGCCATCTGCCGCGAGTTGGCGACGAGGTTGGCGTGGGTGAGGCGCACGCCCTTCGGCGCGCTCGTGCTCCCCGACGAGAACTGCACCAGCGCGAGGTCGTCGGGGGCGCCCGGGTCGAGCGTGGTCGCGGCCGGGGCGGCGGCGAGGTCCTCGTGCGCGAGCACGCGCGCGCCGGGGTCGACGCTCGTGACGAGCGCCGCGACCATCGACACGTAGGCCCGCTCGGTGACGATGAGCGGCCGGCCCATCGTGCGCCACACCGTGATCAGCCGCCGCGCCTCGTCGGCCCGGTCGGCCCCCGGGGTGACCCCGACCGGCACGGCGACCAGCCCGCCGAGCTGGCACCCCCAGAACGCGGCGTAGAAGCGCGCCGCGGACTCGTGGATGAGGAGCACCGGATCGCCGCGCCGGGCGCCGCTCGCGCGCAGGCCCCCGAGCACGCGCCGGGCGTCGTCGGCGAGGGCGGCGTAGCTCGCGGTGGTCGTCTCGGCGACGGCGCCGCCTTCGCCCGGCGGCGCGCGGAAGCGCAGCGCGTCGGGCGGGCCGACCGCGGCCGCGGCCTCGAGCAGCTCGGCCAGCGTCGTGCAGCGGAGCTGGTCCGCGTGGCTCACGCGCCCGCTCCCGGCCGCACGCGGCACGTCGTCAGCACGAGGTCGCCGGCGCGCAGCCACGCCGCGTCGACCTCGAACGGTCCCTCCCCGCCCGTGAGCCGCAGCGCGACGGCGCAGCCCCCGCCCGCGTCCGGCGCCGCCTCCGCCTCGGCGAACGCGACGTAGCGCCGCACGAACGGGTGGAGCGCCTTGTAGAGCGCCTCCTTGAGCGAGAAGCGCAGCAGCACGGCCGGCCAGTGCTCGGCGGGCGGCAGGTCGGCGATGGCGCGCTGCTCGGCCTCGGTCAGCACCCGGCCGGTGATGCGCTCGCGCGGCACGTCGCAGATCTCGAGGTCGACGCCGCGGCTCCAGCCGTCGGCCCGGTCGAGCAGCGCCACCGCGAGCGTCGCCTTGTGGCTCACCGAGCCGACCGCGCCGGCGGGCACGCGCGGCGCGCCGGCGGCGTCGGGCAGGAGGTCGCCGGGCGCGAGGCTCAGCTGGGCGGCCGCGCGCCCGAGCGCGAGCCGCCCGCCGGCGAAGGTCAGCCGCCGCACCGGCGGCAGCTCCGCGGCGAAGGCCCGCGCCGCCGCGGGCAGCTCGGCGAGCGCCGCGGTCGCGCGCGCGTCCCACTCCCGCGGCAGCGCCACCCCCACGCACCGCCCGTGGCGCAGGTCCAGCTCGAGCGCCGTCGCGAACGGCGCCTCGCCTCCTGCCGGCGCTGGGGGGTGGGGTGCGGGGTCGGGCAAAGATGCGGGTCCTGGGAGCTCGCGCGCGCACGGCCGCGAGGCACGTGCGGCCCGCATCGTACCACAGCCGCACCGCCGTGGCGCACGCGCGCGCAGTCGCTGCCGCGGCGCGTCAGCGCTGCGCGGCCGCCGCCACGAAGGCGTGGAAGAGGCGCCCGAAGTAGCGGTCGTGCTCCCGCCAAAACGCCTCCGGGTGCCACTGCACGCCGACGACGAAGCGGGGCCCCGGCAGCTCGAGCGCCTCGACGATGCCGTCCGGGGCCACGGCCGTCGCGTTGAGACCGCGGCCGAGCCGGCCCACCGCCTGGTGGTGGAAACTGTTCACCGGCACCTCGTGCCGCCCGAGGATGTCACCGAGCCGTGAGCCGCACTCGACGAAGATCGGGTGCGCGATGGTCGCGCGCGGCTGGTCGAGGTCGAGGTGGCAGAGCGTGCTGCCGGTCTCGCTCGGGATGTCCTGGATGAGCGTCCCGCCGAGCTCGACGTTGAGCACCTGCATGCCGCGGCACACGCCGAGGATCGGGATCCCGCGCGCGAGCGCCTCGCGCATGAGGATGAGCTCGAACTCGTCGCGCTCCTCGCTGACGTCGGTGACCTTGGGGTGGGGGTCCGCGCCGTAGAGGCGCGGATCGACGTCCACGCCGCCGGTCGCCACGAGCCCGTCGAGCCGCACGATGAGCGACGGGTGCAGCGCCGGCCCGCTCGGCGGCAGCACGACCGGGATGCCGCCCGCGAGCTCGATCGAGCGCAGGTAGTCCCACCTGAGGACGTAGTACTCCGGGGTCGTCGGGCTCAGGCCCGCGGTGATGCCGATGAGAGGAGGGGTCGCCACGCGGGGGATGCTGCCCGGGCGGAGGCGCGGCGTCAATGGGCGCGCAGATTCCACTTCCGCCAGGAGAAGTGGCCAGACCTCGGTCGCCCCTCCTTGCTCCCCGCGCGCGCCGGGGCGTACTCTGAGGCAGGGGGATGGTCGTGCGCGCGGCAGCTCTCGTGATGTTCCTCGTGGCCTCGCCGGCGCTGGCGCAGGGCTCGGCCGACGCGAGCGAGGTGTCGCCCATCGTCGCCGGCGTGCTGTCGGGCGGCTCGACGATGCTGCCGGTCGCGGCGGCCGGGCCCCTCGCCGTCACCGACCGTGCCTGGCCGGCGTTCGCCGCGCTCGCGTTCGGCATCTGCGTCGGGCCGAGCGTCGGCTACCTGTACGCCGGGGAGGTCGGGGAGGGGCTCGTCCGACTGGTGCGCCGCTCCT
>DASXVK010000388.1:0-6852 GCA_036504295.1 Polyangia bacterium | reverse complement strand
GAGAAGCCCAAGCGCACGCTCAAGGCCCACCAGTCAGCCGGCCTCGCGTCGTGGCGCGCCAACGGGCGGCGCGGGATCCTCGCGTTCGTCACCGGCGCCGGCAAGACGTTCACCGCGCTCGACGGCATCCGGGAGGCCCTGTCGCTCGGCGAGGTACCCGTCGTGGTCGTGCCTGACCGCCTGCTCTTCAAGCAGTGGCAGGACGAGCTCGAGCCCGTGGCGGCCCGCGCCGGCGCGCGGATCCTCAAGGCAGGTGCTGACCACTCGGCCTGGCGCCCGCTGCTCGGCACCTTCACCGCGCCCGGCGGCGAGCCGCGGATGGTCCTCGCCACGGTCCAGACCGCCCGCTCCGAGGAATTCCGGACGCGCCTGCGCGGCGGGCCGCACCTGCTGCTCGTGGCCGACGAGGTACATCGGCTCGGGTCTCGCGAGAACCGCGCCCTCCTTGACGACGCCCTGTTCGGCGCAAGGCTCGGGCTGTCCGCGACGCCCGAGCGCGCCGGCGACCCCGAGGGCACGGCGCTGCTGCTCGGCTGGTTCGGCGGCGTCCTCGAGCCGCGCTACTCGCTCGCCGACGCCATCCGCGACGGCAACCTCACCCGGTACTTCTACAACTCGCATCGGGTCGAGCTCACGGCCGCCGAGGCAGACGAGTGGCGCGCCATCACCCGCAAGATCGGCCGCGCGCGCGCGGCGGCGGGCGACCTCCAGTCGGGCGAGCGCACGCCCGGGATCGACATGCTCCTGTTCCAGCGGGCCCGCATCGTTAAGCAGGCGCAGGCGAAGGTGCCGCTCGCGGTCGAGGTGCTGCGGGAGCACTACGAGCGCGGGCACCGGTGGATCGTCTACTGCGACGATCGGCGCCAACTCGACGACGTGCGGGCGGCCTTCAAGGCGGCCGGCATCGACTCGATGGCGTACTACGCCGACATGCCCGCCGACCGCGACGCGACGTTGCAGTGGTTCCGCGACCTGGGCGGGGTCGTCGTGGCGATCAAGTGCCTCGACGAGGGCGTGGACATCCCCGAGATCGACCACGCCCTGATCCTCGCCTCGTCCAAGAACCCGCGCGAGTACATCCAGCGCCGGGGGCGGGTGCTGCGGAAGTCGCCGGGCAAGGTCCACGCCCACATCCACGACGCGGTCGTGGTGCCGCCGCCCGCCGCGCCGGGGTCGCCCGACGAGGGCCCCGACCCGATCACCGCGGGCGAGCTCGCCCGGGCCGTCGAGTTCGCGCTCGGCGCGGCCAACTCCGGGGCTGAGGTGGACGTCGCCCGGATCGCCATCGCCGCAGGGCTACACTGGCAGGACCTGTTCTCCGTGGGGGTCGAGGACGATGACGACGACGCATGACGGGGGCGACCTGGTCGCCGTGGTGCTCTCCGCCCGCGACGAGATCGCGCCCGAGTCGGACGCCGACTTCCTGCGCGCGGTGGTCGCGGCTGAGGAGGCCCACCCCGACGACCCGACGGCGGCGGTCCGGGAGATCGAGGACGCGCTCGCCGTCTCGCTCGCGCGCGGCGACGCCGCATGAGGCTCTGGCTCCGCCGCCTCGAGATCGAGGGCTTCGGCCCCTACCCCGAGCGCACCGTGCTCGAGTTCCCCGACGAGCCCGGCGTCACGGTCGTGTACGGCAACAACATGCGCGGCAAGACCAGCCTCATGAACGCAGTCTTCTACGCTTTCTTCGGCGTCGTCCGCGACCGCCACCTGCGCCCCCGGCCGCTCGCCAAGGCGACCAACCGCGACAACGCCAAGGACGGCAGGTACGGCTTCACCGTCTCGCTCGCCTTCTCGTACGAGGGCGACGAGTACGAGCTCGTCCGGACGGCGCGCCCCGTGGTCGCCAGGCCCGTCAACGACGAGGACTTCACCTCGCGCCCCTACCTGAAGCGCAACGGCGACCCGCTCGGCCCGGACGAGCAGGAGCACCTGCTCCGGACCATCCTGCCCGCCGACGTCGCCCGATTCTTCCTGTTCGACGGCGAGCTCCTGTCGCAGTACGAGGAACTCCTGATCGACGAGAGCCAGACCGGGCGCCAGATCAGCGAGGCCATCGAGAAGATCCTCGGGGTGCCCGTGCTCAAGGCGGGCCGCGCCCACCTCGATGGGCTCGCCGACGCCGCGGCCAAGGCGGAGAACCGCGAGTCCACCCGCCACGACAAGACCGCCAACCTCGGCACCCTCATCGAGGAGCTCACCAAGGCCAAGGAGGACCAGGAGCGCGAGCGCGGCAGGCTCGAGGGCATCCTCGTGACGCTCGGCGCCGAGCGCGCCGAGGTGGACGGCTTCCTGCGCGCCAACGAGCGGGCCAAGGCCGCGGTCGCGGCGCGCGACCTCGCGGAGGAGCAGCGCGATCGGGCCGAGGACGCCGAGACGCAGGCGCGCGCCGACCTCAGGGCCAACATGGCGCAGGCTTGGCGGACCGTGCTCGGCCCGCAGGTGCAGGCGGCCCGCGACGAGGCCAACGCCGGCGTCGCGGACGCCTTCTCCGACCTGCTCCTCGCGTGGCGGCTCGAGGCCGTCGAGCAGTGCCACTGCGGGACCTGCGACCAGGACGTCCCCGAGGACGTGCGGGCGCGGCTCGCGGCCACGGTGCCGGCCGACGCCAAGGTGCGCGACATCGGGCACGTCACCGGCGCGGGCGCCGTGGTGACCGCCGGCGCCCTCAACCGCTTCCGCGACGCGGACGTGCGGCCCGCCGTGGACGCGGTCCTCGCGAGCATCAACCGCGCGGTGATCGACCGGGCGGCCGCGGTGGACGCCATCCGCGACCTCACCGCCGAGATCGCCAACGCCGACCCCGAGGTCCTGCGCGAGCGCACGGCCCGCTTCGAGCGCCTCAACGAGGAGATCGCCGCGGTGCGGCGCGGCATCGCCGATGCGGACCGCGAGATCGATAAGATCGCCGCCAACATCGAGGACAAGCGTCGCAAGCGGGACGCCCTCGGTGAGCCCGCCCTCGCCGCCTTCGCGCGCCGCACCAAGGTCCTCAAGGACGCCGCGGCGGTCTTCGTGCGCGCGGTCGAGGTCTACAAGCAGCGGCTGCGGACCCGCGTGCAGGACAGCGCGAGCGCCCTGTTCCTGCAGATGACCACCGAGAAGCAGGACTACGCCCGACTGCAGATCAACGACCAGTACGGCCTGTCTATCATCCACGCCGACGGCGAGGAGGAGGACGGCCGCTCCGCCGGCGCCGAGCAGGTCGTGGCCCTCGCGCTCATGGGCGCGCTCCACGCCAACGCCCCGCTCGACGGCCCCATCGTGATGGACACGCCTTTCTCGCGCCTCGACCCGGAGCACACCGCGAACGTGGTGATGACGCTGCCGGCGATGGCCGACCAGGTGGTGCTGTTCGTGCAGGAGGGCGAGATCAGCCGCGGCGAGGTGCGCCGGCTGCTCGCGTCCGACGGGCGCCTTCTGCGCGAGTACGAGCTCGTGCGCCGGACCGCGCGGCGCACCGACATCGTCCGGGTGGTGTGACATGACCGAGGAACGAGACCGGCAGTCCGTGGGCCTCTCGCCCGAGGGGCAGGTCCGGCTCGAGAGGATCGAGGCGCTTGGCTGGTTCGGCACCGGGCAGGATGTCGCCCGGTTCGCCATGTCGTATGCGATGCGCGCCGGCGTCACGCCCGGGAGCACCTCGGGGACCGACACCCGCTGGACCATCGGCCTGTTCGACGACACCGGCGAGATGCGCGACCTGATCGGCGCCCTCTACCCGGGCACGGCCGCGCCCGTGAAGGCGATCGAGCACTTCGTGGACGAGGGGCTGCGCCTGATCGCCGAGCGCATCGACAGGGGCGAGACCGACCCTGCGGCGCTCCTGTAGGGCCCGACATCGACACCGGGTCCTCTCGGCGATCGCAGCGGTGTTCGCGGCCGTCGCCGCCGCGGTGAGCGCCGGCATCGCCGCCTTCGCCGCCTGGGTGCAGTGGGGAACCACGCGGCCCAAGGTCCGGGTGACCGGCGAGACGAGCACCGCGATGAACTCCACGCGCACGTGGCCGACGATGCTCAACATCACAGTCCAGAACCGCGGCGTCGTCCCGCTCGTCATCACTTCGGTCGGCTACAACACGCACGACAAGGAGAACCTCCTCACCCTGTTCCCGGTCGATCCCTTCGGGAACGCGATGCAGGGCGGGCCGTGGCGTGTGGAGCCGGGCGAGGCCCGGTCGTTCTACCAGACCATGGAGGCCGCGAAGGAGGCCGCGACGACGTACGGCGGGCTGACCGGTGTGTGGGCGCTCACCGCAGCAGGCGACCGCTTCCGCGGGGAGTTGAAGCCCAAACCGCTCCGGGAGCCGAAGGGGGCGGAGGGTTGATGCGCCGCCTGTCCGCTACGCGTACTCGTCCTCGCCCACGCCCGGGCGGTCGAGGAGTCGCGGGTAGACGGGCGGTCCGTCGAGGTCGGACACGTCCTCGATCGCGGTGGCCGTGATCGCCGCCTGCTCCGCGATCAGCCGGCCGTTCCGGCGGTTCAGGTCGAGCGGCTGCGGCTCTTCCGCGTCCAGTCGCATCTCCGCCTCGGTCAGGATCCAAACGGAGACGACGGATCCGCCGCCGATCGCGTCCTTGAGGAGCATGTTGAGCCTGACGTTGGTGGTCTGGCTCGGGCCGGGCGTGCGGTAGTGCTGCATCCGCCGCCGGAGGTCGGACGCCTCGCCGATGTAGACGCCCGGGCGCGGGTCGGACTCGATCCAGAAGCGGTACAGACCTGGCACAGCGGGAAGCGACGGGAAGACGAGCCCCCCACGGGCGTCGAGAGCGACGCGCCCGGCCTGACGCCAGTAGAAGGTGACGGCGAGGGTGGTCATCGCTTCGTCAGCGGCGGCATCCACTCAGCCTTCATCCGGGCCTCCAGCGAGACCGCGGCCGCCTTGGTCGGGCATGCGACCCACGCGACACTGCAGGCGAGGATCCACGCCCGCACGGCGGCGAGCTCGTCGGGGGCGAGGCGCACCCGCTTGGCCTTGATGTCGGCCGACGAGCCGAAGCCGAGAGCCTTCGCGACGTTGCGCCGGAACGCCGATGTGCCCATCGTCGCGCTCTGGCCCATGTGGTTCTTCCACGCCCGGTCCCGCAGGCAGTCCGCCTTGCCGACGTAGGCGGCACGCCCGCGTCGGTACCAGGCGTACACGCCCGGGTCGAGCGGCACGTCCGTGCTCGCGAGGTCGAGCGCGCGGAGGCGCGGCTGGGCATCCATCCGGTCCCACAGCTGGCCGTGTGATGGGGTGGCCAAGAGCGCCGCTCCTACTCTTCCTCGGGCTGCGCGCCCGGCACGTCCTCTGGATCGCTGGGTAGCGTGAAGCCCTCATCCACGGTGACTACCGGGATGGTTGGGCCGAGGCGGTTTGTCTTGCCCTGCTTGATGCGCTCGGCCCACATCTCGGCATCGCGTTTGGCCGTGAACGTCGGGTCCTCGACGAAGCCGTAGTCCCCGCCGCTGCCGACGATAGTCGGAGGGTCGAAGTCCGGCCATGGCCGCCCGGGGACGGGGGTGAAGCTGGTGTTGGAGCCTGCAGCCGTCGCCGAGCCGATCGAGGTGTACTGGGGACCCTGCGGCCGCCACTTCGCGTGCGCGGCCGGCAGCGACACTGCCTCGGCGAGCCACCTCGCGACGTCGGCGCGCAACTGCTCATCAGAGCGGAAGGGCACTTCCCTGAGCCCGGGGATCTCGTCGGTACCCGGGACCATCGTCGAGTAGTTAGGTGTGCGACCCTCGCGATCCTCGGCCCGGGCGATCGCCGTTGGGATGGGTGTGTCCATCTGCGCGATGTGCTCGAGCTCGGGGATCCAGCCCTCGCTCACCACGCCGGAGCCGTCGAAGATCGCGGACCCACAGCGGTCGAGGATGCGGAAGGACTTGGCGCGGTTCTTCTCGCCTGGCCGATCGCGGAAGGTCCTGACGACGATCGGAACGAAGCCGGCCTGCACGACGCCGCGCGCGAGCGTGATCAGGTGCGGCCACTCGTACCGGTAGGAGCCTCCGACGAACACCAGCGCGCGCCGACCTGCGCTGTCGAGGACCGACTCGTCCGCGTGCTCAGGGAATGGCAGCCGAAGCGGCTCGGAGGTCCCCTCGATCGAGAGGAGCATCCCGAGGCGGACTGGATCGAGATCAGGCTCCTTCCTCGCCCGGTCGGCGATCGCCCTTAGGGCCTGCGGCATGTACTCATACAGGGTCGAGAGCGTCCTGGCGGCCAGCGACTGCAGCGGCGCCCTCGCCTGCAGGCGGGCGTCCTCGACGAAGGCGGCGAGGAACCAGGCGCGCGCCCCATCGACACTGCGCCCTGACTCCGCCGAGGCGATGTTGAACAGCGCCTGTCCCTTGTGCAGAGCGTGCCCGGCGCTCTGCTCCGCCTGCTCGATCAGCCGCAATTGCGCCGTCGCGGCCTCCTTCGCGCCGGCGAGGTCGCCTTCCTCGAGGCACGCGAGCGTGGCGTCGCCGAGGCGCTGCAGTTCCTCCGAGTGGTCTGCGGGGTAGCGGATCCGGTTGGTCGAAGTCGGCACGGGGCGATGGTACGTCGCCGCGTTTGTACCCAGTGGGATGTGCGAACGCGCCGGTAAGCCGCCGAGATTCGAGCGTCAATCCCGGCGGCCGCTGCACACGTTTCTGCACTCATTCGCGTTGGCAGCCGGTGGAATCAAGAGACGCCGCCACGCGCGGTGGACAGGGTTGAGCCACGCTCAAACGGGCGTCTGGACTCAACTCGGCTTACAGGCCGCCTCGCTGGCGAACCGTTCCCGCAGCTAGTCCTCGTCCGGCCGGAAGATGTGCGCGGCCGTGCACGCGTTGCAGATGGGCATCGCCGAGTCGAGGTCGCCGAGCGGCACGGGGACCTTGCG
>DASXVK010000387.1:0-51247 GCA_036504295.1 Polyangia bacterium | reverse complement strand
CAACTCTCGCAGTGCCCGACGCCCATCTACCGCAATGCGCTGGAGTACCACCGAGATCGCCCCCCAGGCCTCAGCGCGCGAAGGCGCCCGCTCGAAGCGCCACCTGGGGGGGTGACGATCTGTCGGCGCGTCCACCGCCAGGCGGCGACGCGGCGCTTGACCTCGCTCCTCCCGTGCCCCTACAGTCGGACGAGGTCCGGGATGCCGCGCTGCCGTCTGCTGGTCGCCGTGGTCGCCGCGCTCATCGCGCCGGGGTGCGGCGGCGGGGCCGCGGTGCCCGTGGATGGACCCGCGGCGGCCGAGGCCGCGCCGGCCGACGCCGCGACCGCCGCGGCCGCCGACGGGCCCGGCCCGGCCGCCGACGCCGGGCCCGAGGCGGCTCCGCGGCCGGGGAACGTCACGGAGCAGGAGCAGCCCGGCGCCGACTGGAGCTGCGGCGCGCCCGAGAGCTGCCGGGCGGACTACGATGCGTTCCCCGGGCGCGCCGCGGCCTACGCCCGCCCCATCGACGAGACCGAGCTCAACGCGCAGCTGTGGGATATGCTCGTCGGCAACGCGCCGGAGTACACGGCCCCGCTCGCGCCGGCGGCGCTGCGCGACGCGCTCCTCGACGCCATGAACGCCCGCTTCCTCATCGACGGGCTGGACGCCCGGCCGCTGCTCGTCGGCGTGACCGCGCGCGCCGAGACCGCCGACGCCTTCGAGCTCACGCTGCTCTTCGACGATCCCTGGGTTGGCCGCTTCAAGGGCATCCTGCTGCTGCCGAAGGGGGCCGGCCCGTTCCCCGGCCTCGTCGCCATCCACGGCCACGGCGATCAGGCCGCCATCTACCGCGACGACTACCACGGCCGCGAGTGGCCGGGCCGCGGCTACGCCATCCTGATGCTCACGATGCGCGTGATGGGCATCGATCTCGACGAGCACGAGGTGACCCACGATCTCCTGCGGCAGGGGTTCGACCTCATGGCGCTGCGCATGTACGAGAGCCTCCTCGGCCTCAAGTACCTGCGCTGGCACCCGGCGGTCGACCCCGCGCGCGTCGGGCTCATCGGCCACTCCGGCGGGTCGAGCACCGGCAATCTCACGGTGCGCGTCGACCTCGGCGTGCCCGCGTTCGTGTCCGACAACACCGTCGACTGGTTCCAGTCGAGCGTGACGGAGCTGTACCACTGCGAGACCGCCCCCGGCCTCTACCCCTTCCACCTGCTCGTCAACGACTTCACGACCTCGACGGTGCCGGTGAAGAGCGTGCCGTACGGCTACACGAACGGCATGGACGAGATCTTCACGTTCATGGACCAGCACCTGCAGTAAGGGGGGCTACCCCTCCCGCAGCCGCTCCCCCAGCCGCGTGAAGCGGCGCTGCGTCTCGGCGTTGCGCACCGCGCGCCGCAGGGCGCGGTCGGCGCCGACGAGCACCACGAGCCGCTTGGCGCGGGTGACCGCGGTGTAGAGGAGGTTGCGCTGGAGCATGACGTAGTGCTGCGGCAGGAGCACGACGATCACCGCGGGGTACTCGGAGCCCTGCGACTTGTGCACGCTCATGGCGAAGGCGTGCTCGAGCTCGCCGAGCTGCTCGGGGCGGTAGAGGACGGTGCGCCCGTCGATCTCCACGGCGACCTGGCCGTCGTCGCCGATGCGGGCGATCTCGCCGAGGTCCCCGTTCGCGACGTCGCGGGTGTAGTCGTTGCGGACCTGCATCACCTTGTCGCCGACGCGCAGGACGCGGCTGCCGTGCGCCACCTCCTCCTTGCCCGCGGCCGGCGGGTTGAGCGCCTCCTGCAGGGCGCGGTTGAGGCTCTCGGTGCCGGCCTCGCCGCGGTGCATGGGCGTCAGCACCTGGACGTCGCGCCGCGGGTGCAGCCCGAAGGCCTGCGGGATGCGCTCGACGCAGAGCCGCACGACTACGTCCCGGGCCCGGATGGGGTCCTCGCAGCTCACGACGAAGAAGTCGCCCCCGGTCGGGTCGCCCCGGCTCGGCACCGGCAGCTCGCCGCGGTGGATGCGGTGGGCGTTGACCACGATGCCGCTGCCCGCGGCCTGGCGGAAGATCTCGGTGAGCTCGACCACGGGGAAGCGGCCGCTGCGGATCACGTCGCCCAGCACGTTGCCCGGCCCCACCGACGGGAGCTGGTGGGCGTCGCCGCACAGCAGCAGGGTGGCGCCCTCGGGCACGGCGCTCGCCAGCGAGCGCGCGAGCGGCAGGTCGAGCATCGACGCCTCGTCGCAGACGACGAGGGCCGCCTCGAGCGGGTTGCTGGCGGTGCGGGCGAAGCGGCCCTCGGGGCCGTACTCGAGCAGCCGGTGCACGGTGCGGGCCGGGGCGCCGCTCGCCTCGGTGAGGCGCCGGGCCGCGCGGCCCGTCGGCGCGCACAGCAGCACCGGCAGCCCGGCGGCGGCGTGGGCGGCGACGAGCGCCCGCAGGCACGTGGTCTTGCCGGTGCCGGGGCCGCCGGTGAGCACCGCGACGGGCTCGGTGGCCGCGAGCACGACCGCGCGCCGCTGCCCGTCGGAGAGCGTCGCCAGGTCGGCGCCGATCGGCGCGGGCGCGCGCCGCCCGGCGCGGCGCAGGGCCCGCAGCCGCTCCGCCAGGCGCACCTCGGCCCGGTGGAGCGACGGGGTGAAGACGCCCTCGCCGTCGTCGCCGTCCTCGACCACCACGGCCCGCGCGCCCGTGAGGCCGGCGAGCCCCGCCGCGCACAGGTCGCGGTCGACCTCGAGCACCTGGGCGGCCCGCTCCTCGAGCACGGCGCGCGGCAGGTAGGAGTGCCCCTCGCCCTCCGCGTCGCCGAGGACGTGCAGCAGGCCGGCCTCGATGCGCTCGGGCGCGTCCTCGGCCAGGCCGAGGCCGTGCGCGATGCGGTCCGCGGTGGCGAAGCCGATGCCGCTCACCTCGCGCGCGAGCCGGAACGGGTGCTGGCGGGTGATCGCGATGGCGTCGTCGCCGTACACCTTGTGGATGCGGCCGGCGAGGCCCGGCGACACGCCGTGCCCCTGCAGGAACACCATCACCTCGCGCGCGGCGCGCTGCGCCTTCAGGCCCGCCGCGATCGCGGCCGCCCGCTTCGGGCCGACGCCGTCGACCTCGGTGAGCCGCTCGGGGTGCTCCTCGGCCACCGCGAGCACCTCGACGCCGAAGCGCGCGCACAGTCGCTGCGCCAGGGCCGGCCCGACGCCGGCGACGATGCCGCTCGCGAGGTAGCGCTCGAGCCCCGCGCGCGTCGCGGGGATGACCGGCACCGCCTGCGTGACGCGGAACTGGCGGCCGTGGCGGGGGTGCTCCTCGTACTCCCCGGTCAGCCGCACGGACTCGCCGGCCGCGATCCCCGCGAGCGGGCCGGTGATGGCGAGCACCGGCCCGCCGCCCTCGGGCGCGAGGCGTGCGACGACGAAGCGCCCGTCGGGGCTCTCGTACGTGATGCGCTCGATGGTGCCGTGCAGCTCCGCCAAGAGGAGACTCCAGGCTCCAGGCTACAGGCTCCGGGACGGTCGCGTCGAGCACGAACGCCGGAGCTCCCGCGAACCGCCCTGGAGCCTGGAGCCTTTTCCTCAGGGTCCCGTGCCGGGCGTCGGCGCGCCCTCGCTCAGCACGAAGCTCGTGCGCACGTCGCAGGCGTCCTGCCCGACGCGCACCACGCTGTGGCCCTCGGTGTCCTGGCTGCCGACGTCGAGGTAGCCGCCATAGCGCGACACGAGGCGGCCCGCGCCGTCGCTGAGGGTGAGCGCCTCGCCGGCGTTCGTCAGGCCGCCCGCGACGCGGCCGTCGCTGACGTGGATGACGACCGCGCCCGGCGCCGGCGGCGGGTCCTCGCCCTGGAACGGATCGTAGCTCGCGCCGCCGACGACGGCGTAGCCGCCGGGCGGCAGCACCGCGGGCGGCAGGGCCGACTGGATGCCGGGGCCGGCCGCGAGCACGAAGCCCGCGAGCGCGACGGGCGTGGCGCCGAGGTTGCGCAGCTCGACCCACTCCTGCGCCGGCTCCGGCCCGTGCGGGTTCGGCAGGAGCTCGGTGATGGCCACCCGCGGCAGATCGGCGATGGGCACGCTGGCGCCGGCCTCGGCCGCGAGCGCGGCGAGGTCCGCCGACGCGGCGAGGAACCGCGCGACGCCGCCGCCCGGCGGCAGCCTGACGCCGACCTCGTGCAGGATGACCGGCGTCGGATCGTGGACGGTGAGGCTGACCGCGCCGAGCGTCGCCGTGAGCCGCGAGTCGGCGGGCTCGCTCGACACCCAGCGCACGACCAGGCAGCCGTCGGCGGCGGTGGGCTCGACCTGGCCGATCACCGGCGCGATGCGGTCGTCGGCGCCGTCGGCCCGGAACGCCGGCGCCTGCTCCGGCTCGACGAGGTCCCGGCCGGCGGCGTCGGTGATGCCGGCGGCGACGGCCAGGCGGTACTCGCCCCCGGGCTGCAGCCGGCCCGCGACGTCGAGCGGCACGCACAGGCCGTGGCCGCAGCCGATCGGGTCCCCGGCGACCACGGCGGGCGCGGCCGGGCCGCTGAGCGCGAAGGCGCCCGCGGGCAGCGCCACCGCCTCCGACAGCGCGATCCACATCCGCCGCAGGTTCGGCGGTGCGCTGCCGCCGTCCGCCGGCGCGACCAGCCTCATCGTGGGCGCGCCCGCGGCCGCCGGCTCGGTCACGAAGCCGTACGCGAGCGGGCCGGCGAGCGGCCGGCCGTCGTCGGCCGCGCGGACCGCGCCGCCGACGAGCAGCGTGTGGCGCGCGCCGTAGCGCAGCGGCACCGACGGCGTCCAGGTGGCCCGCCGGCCGTCGCCCGCGAGCGCCGTCTCGCCGGGCACGAGCCGGGCCCGCCGCGCCTCGCCGAGCGGCGGGTTCGCGAGGTCGCCGAGGAACGCGTCGTCGGCCTCGCCCCGCGCGACGACCAGGCCGGCCGCGAGCGACCCGGCGGCGATCGGGCGCGAGAAGCGCACCTCGATCGGCGTCCGCCGGCCGACCCCGGTCGGCGGCGCCGCCGCGTCGAGCGGCCCGAGGCTCACCGCGACCACCGTGAGCACCGGCGACACCGTGACCTCCTCGCTGGCGCAGCCGTACAGCGTCACGGCGCTCAGCGCGAGCGAGAGAACCGACCTGCGCACGATCAACGACATGGGACACCTCCTCCGGGCGGCGCCGCGCCTCTGGCCGCGGGCCGCGTTCAGGCCGGCGGCCGCAACAGGCTTGCCTCCGCCCGCGGCCGCGCATACAAACGACGACATGTGCGGTATCGGTCGCTCGTCCCCGCGGTTGCCGGGCGCACGCCCATGAGCGACCTCGTGCTCGCCTCCGCCTCGCCGCGCCGCCGCGAGCTGCTCGCCCGCATCGGGCTGCGCTTCCGCGTGGCGCCCGCCGACATCGCCGAGATCCCGCGGCCGGGCGAGGAGGCCGGCGCCTTCGCCGGCCGCGCCGCCGCCGAGAAGGCGGCCGCCGTCGCCGCCGCCTGGCGGGACGACTTCGTCCTGGCCGCCGACACCGTCGTCGTCCTCGACGGCGCCATCCTCGGCAAACCCCGCGACCGCGAAGACGCCCGGGCGATGCTCCTCGGCCTGCGCGGCCGCGGCCACGTGGTCGCGACCGGCACCTGCATCGTCGGGCCGGGCGGCGCGCGCCGCGCCCGCGTGGTGCGCACCGAGGTCGCCATGCGCGCGTTCGGCCTGCGCGAGCTCGAGTCGTACCTCGACAGCGGCGAGTGGACCGACAAGGCCGGCGGCTACGGCGTCCAGGAGCGCGCCGCCGCCCTCGTCACCACGATCGCCGGCTCGTACACGAACGTCGTCGGTCTGCCGCTCAGCGAGGTGCTCGAAGACCTGCTCGCGCTCGGCGCCATCGACGAAGGAGCGCTCCATGGCCGACCCTGAGCTCGCCGCCGCCCTCGCCGAGGTGCGCGCCCGCCTCGCCGCCGCCGCCCGGCGCGCCGGCCGCGACCCCGGCGAGGTGGCGCTGTGCGCCGTGTCGAAGACGCAGCCGGCCGCCGCGATCCGCGCCGCGTACGCCGCCGGCCAGCGCCTCTTCGCCGAGAACTACGCCCAGGAGCTGCGCGACAAGGCCGCCGAGCTCGCGGACCTCGCCGACCTCACGTGGCACTTCATCGGCCCCTTGCAGCGCAACAAGGTCAAGTACGTGGTGGGCACCGCCGCCCTGCTCCAGAGCGTGGACTCGGTGCGCCTGATGGACGAGCTCGACCACCGGGCCGCGGCGCTCGGCCTCACCCTGCCCTGCCTGGTCGAGGTCAACATCGCCGGCGAGGCGAGCAAGAGCGGGCTCCCGCCGGCGGCGCTGCCCGAGGTGCTCGACGCGTTCGCGGCGCGGCCGCGGCTGAGCTGCGAAGGCCTCATGACGATGCCCCCCTTCGGCGACGAGGCGGAGGAGGCCCGGCCGTACTTCCGCGCCCTCCGCGAGCTGCGCGACCGCGCGGCCGTCACGCCCCGGCCACGGGTGAGCCTGCGCCACCTCTCGATGGGCATGTCGCAGGACTTCGAGGTCGCGATCGAGGAGGGGGCCACGATCGTGCGGGTGGGCACCGCGATCTTCGGCGCGCGCCCCCGACCCTAGCCTGCCCTGCCCCGCCCCGCGCCCACTCCACTGCCAGCGGCACGCGACCGTACACCCGCGCTCGTCTCCCGCGTCAGGGATCGCGCGCGGGCGTCCTTTTAGTGGGAACGACTTTTCGGATTGCTGTTGACCTCTATCGGCTCGGACGATAGCTTCGCGCCGGGCGGATGAGGGGAATCATTGCTCGGGGCGGGTGAGAGCCTTTCCCGCTCGCTGGCTGTCGTGGAACTGAAGGAGAGGGGCACATGCTCGGATGGAATCGCGCACGCACCTGGCGGGTCGCGTTGCTCGCGCTGCTGCCGGTCGCCGGCTGCTCGAACGAGACCGGGAACCGGCCGCCGGTGATCAGCAGCGTCATCGCCGCACCCGCGCAGGTCGCGCCGGGCGCCACCATCTCGGTCGCCGCCACGGCCACCGATCCGGACGGCGACGCGCTCAAGTACGAGTGGGTGGTCCCGGCGGGGTGGACGGTCCTCGGCGACGCCACGACCGCGACGATCGCGCTGACGGCGCCCGCGGACTTCGCGAGCCCCGCGATCGCCATCGTGAAGGTCTCGGACGGCAACGGCGGCTCGGCCGCCGGCCAGGCGGCCATCGGCACGCAGACCGGCCCGGCGCCGACGTTCACGTCGCTCTCCGCGAGCCCGAACCCGGTCCTCCCGGGCGGCCAGGTGGCGCTGGCCGCGGCCGCCGAGGGCGCGCCAGGCGCCACGATGACGTACACGTGGGAGAGCTCGGACCCGGCCTGGACGATCACCGGCACGGACGCGGCGGTCACCATGACCGCCCCGAGCGCCTACGGCGCGCACACCGCGGTGACGGTGACGGCCGACGACGGCCAGGGCCACACCGCGGCGACCCGCCTGATCGTCTCGACGGACCTGGCCCAGCAGCCCTTCGTCTCCGCGATCACCGCGACGCCGAACCCGGTCGAGGCGGGCGGCACCCTGGCGCTCGTCGCCGACGTCGCGAACCCGAGCGGCCTCGCGCTGCAGTACGCGTGGGCCGCCGCGGACCCGGCCTGGACCGTGACCGGCACCGGGCCCACCGCCACCGCCACCGCGCCGCAGGTCGACGGCGTGGGCACGACCGTCTCCCTCACGATCACCGACGCGGCGGGCGGCACCGCCACCGCCAGCGTCCCGGTGGTGACCGCGGGCTGGGCGCGCCCCGTCGCGGACATCGCGGGCACCTCGCCCCTGCAGGGCGTCGTCAACGCCGGGCTCGCCCTCGACGGCTCCGCCTCCGCCAGCCCGGCCGGCCACCCGCTGCGCTACACCTGGCAGGTCACGAATCAGCCGATCGGCTCGACCGCGGCCTTCGTGGATGAGACGGGCGCGGACAACCCGTACGTCGCGATGCCCGTCTTCTTCGCGGACCGGGCCGGCAGCTACGACGTCTCCCTGATGGTCGAGGACGCGCAGGCCGCGGGGCGGGTCGACTACGCCGTCACCAGCGTCGTGGTGGCCGGCCCCGGCAAGGTCACCATCGTGAGCGGCGACGCCCAGACCGGGACGGTCGCGCGGGACCTCACGGACCCGCTCGTCGTGAAGGTGACCACGGCCGCCGATCAGCCGGTGCGGGGCGTCGTGCTGGGCTGGCGGAGCGCCGGGGGCATGCTCTTCTTCGGCTCCGCGCTCTTCAGCGGCGCGCCCACCACCACGACCGACGCGGACGGCCTCGCGCGCGCCACGGTCCGTCCGGGGCGCATCGCCGGGGCGGGCACGGTGACCGCGTACCTCGTCGCGGACCCGACCGTGAAGGCCGACCTGACCTTCACCGGCGCCGCGGACGCGGCCAGGTACCTCGCCGTGGGGGTCGGCGCCGCCGCGGTCACCGACGGGCTGAACGCGACCGTGCAGGTCGTCGATCAGTTCGGCAACCCGGCCACCGATCACGCCGACGCCAACACCGCGAAGGTGAGGCTCGCCCTCTGGAGCCCGTCGGGCAACGCCCGCTTCAACCAGGGCGGCACCCTCACGACCAGCCTCGAGGCGACCCTCGCGAACGGCAGCTTCGCCGTCCCGATCAGCGACGACCTCGCCGAGAGCCTCCAGGTCACGCTCAGCCGCGGCGGCACCGGGTACCCCGACCTCACGTTCGCGGGGTGGCAGGTCACGGTGGTCGACGGGCTCGAGACCGGGCTCGGCGGCTTCGCCACGAGCGCGCCGTGGGCCCTCGGCCGCGGGGCCGCCAACGCGTTCACGGGCGTGCGCAGCCTCACGGCCGACCTGCAGCCGACCCAGGTGGTCACCGCCTGGGCGCCGGCGACCGCGCGCCGCGGCGCCAGTGTCGCCGCCGCGGCCAACCCCATGACCCGGGTCGAGCTCCGCCACAAGGCGCAGGTGCCCGCGCTGACGGGCCAGATCACCGTCGGCGGCGCCGTCAAGGCCTGCACCTTCCAGCCGCAGCTCCGCCTGTCGATGTACACCGGCGCCGGGGCCGAGTGTCCCGCGGCCACCTGCGGCGGGCTGCCGCCGCTCGCCGGCTACCCGGTCGTGGACCTCTGCGACGCCGGCGGCACCTCCCTGTCGAGCTTCGGCTCGACCACGAACTGGGTGCCGAGCCTCTTCGACGTCACGGACGCGACGAGGGCCGGCTACGACCGCCCCACCCTCCGGATCGACAACCCGAGCTTCGACCACAACGCGGCCCTGCCCGCCACCTGGCAGATCGACGACTTCAAGGTCACGACGCTCGTCGTCGGGACCACCACGTCGGCGCTCGCCGCCGGCCAGCTCGTGCCGGGCCCGACCACGAAGGTGCAGTTCGCGTACTCGAACTTCACGGCGTACCAGGTGAACGCGTGCCCCGTCGGCACCGCGACCGACATCCCGGTCGAGGCGACGCTCGTGGACGTCAAGGGCAACGTCACCCAGGACAGCGAGACCGCGCTCCGCATCGCCTGGAACGGCAGCGCCACCACGGCCGGCCCCACGGTCGGGACCATCATCAGCGAGTCCGGCCCCCTGGGCCTCGACCTGCGCTTCGCCGGCGGCCGCGCGAGCTTCGTCCTGCACGACGCCGCCACCGAGACCATCGCGCTGCGGTTCGAGAACCTCTTCGGCGCGAACGGCATCGACGCGACCCACACGTCGGCCGCCTCGTTCCCCGAGACCTGGGTGTGCCACGACGCCTACAACGCGTCGAATCACTGGGCGGACGCGACCGCCGTGGCCCCGCCCTTCACCGTCGAGCAGGCGCTGAAGGCGTGCCGGGCCACCATGGCGATCTACCCGGGGGAGTTCCCGCTCGGCAACTGCGTGGTGAGCCTGACCTACCCGAACACGGTGACCGCGTTCGACACTACGAACAACGCGAACTACTACTGGGCCTACGGCTCCGGCTCGTTCGCCGCGCCGAGCCCGGCCTGCCGCCAGGTCTACGACGCGACGCCCGCGTGCGCGCCCGTCGCCGCGCCGGTCTGCGCGGCCGGGTACGTGGCCGGCAACGCCTGGGCCGACGTCTGGACCGCCGCGCCGACCGGCACGAACGCCGCCTGCGGCCTACCGACCGGCTACACCATCACGAACTCGTACGGCCTCCGGGCGTGGAAATAGGAGGAGCGCATGCTCGCCAACCATGATGTCGCCGGCCGCCGGCCGCTCCGCCGCAGGACTCGCATCGCGCCGCTCGCGCTGCTGCTCGCCGCCGCCGGCGGCTGCTCGAGCAGCACGAACCAGCCGCCGGTCATCGCCGGCGTCACCGCCGCGCCGCTGCCCGCCACCCCGGGCGCGACCGTCGCGGTCGCGGTCGCGGCGACGGACCCGGACAACGACAAGCTCACCTACGCGTGGACCGCGCCCGCGGGCTGGACCATCGCCGGCGCCGCCACGGGGCCCGCGATCCAGGTCACCGCGCCGCAGACGGCCGCCCAGACCGGGATGGTGACGGTCACCGTCAGCGACAGCGCCGGCCACCAGACCACGGGCCAGACGCTCGTCGCCACGAGCGGCGGCCAGGCGCCCGGGTTCGCGCTGCTGTCGGCGAGCCCGAACCCGCTCCCGCCCGGCGGCACCGCGCTGGTCGTCGCCGTCGCCGAGAGCGCCGCCGGCGCCGAGGTGACCTACACCTGGAGCGTCGCCGACGCGGCCTGGACCATCGCGGGCACCGGCGGCAGCGCGACGCTCACCGGGCCCGCCGCCTACGGCGCCAGCACCGCGGTCACGGTCGTCGCGACCGACGCCCTGGGCGCGACCGCGACCGCCGCGCTCGACGTCGCCACCATCCAGCACGTCCCGCCGCACCTCGGCGGCATCGACGTCATGCCGCTGCCGCTGGCGCCGGGCGCGTCCGCGGTCGCGACCGTCACCGCGGTGAGCGAGCTCGGGCTCCCGCTCACCTACGAGTGGACCGTCGCCGACGCCGCGTGGACCGTCACGGGCGCGAGCCCGACGGCCACCCTCGAGGCGCCGGGGCGCATGAACGCGTCGACCGTGCTCACGGTCAAGGTCACCGACAGCGCCGGCGGATCCGCGCAGCGTTCGACGGTGGTCGCCACCGGCTGGAACCAGGCCGGCCCGCCCGTCGCCGTCATCGGCGGGGTCAGCCCGCTGAGCGCCGTCATGAACACGCCCCTCGAGCTCGACGGCTCGGGGTCGCACAGCCAGACCGGCGACCTCATCTTCCATCGCTGGGAGGTGCTCGCCCACCCCGCTGGGGCGAGCGTCCGGTTCCTCACGGCGGACCTCGACCACGTGGACGCGACGGTCCCGCGGCCGTTCTTCGTCGCCGACCTGCCGGGCGTGTACGACGTCCAGCTCATGGTGATCGACGCCGCGACCGGCGAGGTCGGCTACGCGCTGACGCGCGTGATCGTCGCCGGTCCCGCGACGGTCGCCATCGTGAGCGGCGACGGGCAGTCGGGCACCGTCGGCCGCGACCTCGGTCAGCCGCTCATCGCGCGCGCGCTGACGAGCCGCGGCGAGCCGGTCCCCGGCCTCATGCTCTTCTGGGACGTGGTCAACGGCGCCATCTTCAGCGGGACCGTGGCCCCGGGCGTGCCGTACGCGCTCACGGACCTGGACGGCAGGTCCGCGATCAGCGTCCGGCTGCCGCGCTTCGCCGCCGACGGCTCGGCCAAGGTGACGGCCATCGAGATGGCCGCGCCGGCCGCGACGACGTTCGGCTTCCACGCCCTCGCGGACAAGGCGGCCAGCATCAACGTGAGCGCCGCCGTCGGCAACGTCATCGACGGCGTGCAGGTGACGGTCCAGGTCATCGACCAGTACGGCAACCCCGCCACCGACAACGCGTCGGCGAACACGGCGTCGTTCCGGCTCACCGCCGTCAGCTCGTCCAGCAGCGCGAAGCTCGCGCCGGCGGGCAACCCGGTCACGACCCTCGACGCGCAGCTCACGGGCGGCGTCTACACCGTGAAGCTCACGTCGCCCCGCGCCGAGCAGGCGATCGTCAGCCTCGGGCAGGGGCCCGCCGGCCTCCCGGCGCTCCCGTTCACGGCCTGGGTCATCGACGCGTTCGAGCACGGCGAGCTGGGGCTGAACCAGGCCATGCAGCAGGTGGCGCCCGGGACCGAGACGCTGCCCCGCTGGGACGTGCGGGCCGGCGCGGCCAAGGTCCACGCCGGGAGCCGCGCGCTCGGCGCCGAGCTCCAGCCGTCCGAGGCGCGCATCTTCGGGACCACGAGCCTGGGGAGCCGGGCGCGGCTCGTCGACACGTCGAAGGTGACGAAGCTGACCTTCGCGCACAAGGTCCAGGTCGGCGCGACCCGCGCCGCGAGCGCGCCGTGCACGCTCCAGCCCTCGCTCTTCGTCTACCGCGCCGGCGCCAGCACCGTCATGAAGCGCCCGATGGGCGGCTACGGCGTGCGCGACCTGTGCACGGGCTGGAAGACCAGGCTCGAGAGCTTCGGCGCGACGAGCGGGTGGGTGACGCAGACCGTCGACCTCACCGATGACGCGGCCGTCACGGCCAACGACTACTTCGGCTTCCGGATCTACAACCCGAGCGACGCCGAGGTGGGCGGCACCAGCGCCTCCACGCTCGGCAACCCGGCGCAGCCCATCACCTGGTACGTGGACGACATCCAGGTGTCGCGGCTCACGGCCGCCAGCGACCAGACGACGTTCACGACCGCGCTCTTCTTCCCCGGCCCCGCGACGAAGCTGCAGTACGCCGCCACGGCCGGCGCCTACGTCTACGGCTGGGTGAGCGGGCTCCAGAAGGACCTCCAGGCCGACGCGCGGCTGGTCGACGCGAACGGCAACCAGACCCTCGAGAGCGAGATGGTCTTCCGCTTCACCTGGGACGGCGCCGCCGTGCCCACCGGGGTGCCCGCCGGCACGCCGCTCGCGATCGACGCGCACCAGGCGGACGTCAAGCTGGCCGGCGGCCGCGCGGTGCTGACCCTGAACGACCTGGCCGTCGAGACCGTGCACCTCGGCGTCGCGAACCCGCACGGCTACGCCGGCATCGACGTGACCAGCACCGTCAACGCCGCGGTGCCCTGGGCCGCGGTGAACCACACCGGGATCCCCGGCGCGCGCTGGAGCGATCCGGTCCTCATCGGCACGTACGAGGTCGGGCAGGCGCTGCGCGCGTGCGAGACGACGCGTACCTTCCAGGGCTTCACCGGCTGGCAGCGGTGCGCGGTCGACCCGAGCTTCCCCAGCACGGTCGCGCTCCTGTGGTCGCTCGCGCCGGCGGCCGAGCAGACGAGGTACTTCCCGTTCGCGGGGAGCACGGCGCTCCCGAGCAGCGGCGCGTGCCTCGATACCGCGACCCCGGCCTGCGGCATGGGCACCGACTGCCCGACCTACGCCCAGGGCCAGGTCTTCATGCCGCCCTGGGTGACCAGCCCCGCGGCCGGCGCGACGCAGACGACCTGCGGCGGCAAGACGTACTGGTCCGACTACAACATCACGCCCGCCAGCTCGGCCATCTGGAACTAGGACGGACCGATGCGCGGATCATCAGGAGAGGGGCACATGCTTGGACTCGATCGCGCTCGCTGGCTCGAGGCAGCGCTGCTGGCGGTGTTCGTCGCCGCGGGGTGCGCGGACAACCCCAATCACCCGCCCGCCATCGCCGGCGTCACCGCCGCGCCGAACCTGGCCGCGCCGGGCGGGACCGTGACCATCGCCGTCGCCGCGAGCGATCCGGACGGCGACAAGCTGACGTTCGCGTGGAACCTGCCGGCCGGCTGGACGGCCGCCGGCGGCACCAGCGACGCCGTGATCCAGCTCACCGCGCCCGCCGCCTACGCCGAGTCGGCGCTCGTGGGCGTGACCGTGAGCGACAGCCGCGGCGGCAAGACGAGCGGCCAGGCGCTGGTCGCCACGGTCGCCGGCGAGGGGCCGGCGTTCGCCGCGATCACGGCGACGCCGAACCCGCTCGTCCCGGGCGGCACGGCGACGCTCGTCGCGGTCGCCACGACGAAGCTCGGCGGGGACGTGACCTACGCCTGGACCGTCTCCGACCCCGCGTGGCAGATCGCCGGGGCCACGGCGAGCGCGGTGGTGACGGCGCCCCTCGAGTACGCCGCGACCGCGTCGGCCACCGTCGTCGCCGACGACGGCCACGGCAACCAGTCGACCGCGCGCATCGCGCTCTCGACCATCCCGTCGTCCGCGCCGGTCATCGGCTCCCTGCGCCCGTCGTCCTGGCAGGTCGATCCGGCCGGCACCATCACGATCACCGCCGACGTGTGGCACCCCGAGAACCTCGGGATGACCTACGCCTGGACGGTCTCGGACCCCGCCTGGACCATCACCGGCGCCGGCCCGACGGCGACGCTCAAGGCGCCGAACGCGCTCGGCACGTCGACCGTGGTCACGCTCACGGTCACGGACGAGGCCCACGCGAGCACGCAGTCCTCGGTCGAGGTGAGCACGGTCGACCGCGTGCGGCCGGTCGCGGTCATCGGCGGCACCTCGCCCGTGCACGGGACCGTGAACCACGACCTGCTGCTGGACGGCTCCGGGTCGTACAGCCCGGTGGGCAATCCGATCCGGTACCGGTGGTCCGTCGAGACCCAGCCGGCGGGCGCCAGCATCACGTGGCGCGCCCCCGACGGGATCACGGTGGTGAACCCGCCGGAGCTGGCGCAGGTCAACTTCCGCGGCGACACGCCAGGGGCCTACGACGTGCGCCTGTACGCCTACGACGCCGCGGGCTCGGACTACACCGGCTCCCTGTACGCCCACGTCCAGGTCATCCTCGACGGCGAGAACGAGATCGTCGTCGTGAGCGGCGACGCCCAGACCGGCACGGTCGACCGGGACCTGCCGCAGCCGCTCGTCGTCAAGGTGCAGACCACCGGCGCGAGCCCGGCGCCGGTGCCCGGGGCCGCGCTCGGCTGGAGCCTCGGCGGCGGCCGCCGCTTCGGCGGCGTCGACGCGACCGACGGCGCCGGCCAGGCCTGGCTCGGCGTGCACCCGTCGCGCATCGCCGGCGCCGGCACCGTCAGGGTCTGGCTCAAGGAGAACCCGGCGGTCACGAAGACGCTCAGCTTCACCGCGGCCGCCGACAAGGCCGCGTTCATCGCCGTGGTCGGGGGCGTGGGCACCACGAGCCAGGGCTTCAACGTCAAGGTCCAGACGGTGGATCAGTACGGCAACCTCGCGCTCGACAACACGCTCAACAACGCGGCCACCTTCCAGCTCGACATCGTGGGCAGCGCCACGGCCAAGTTCACGCAGACCGGCAACGGCCACCTGGCCGCGGCGCTCGTGAACGGGCAGTTCCAGACCGCGGTCACCGACACGCTGCGCGAGTCGTTCCGGATCGTCGCGAGCGCCGGCACGACCGGGATCCGCGACCTGCCCTTCGGCTACATCTTCCCGGTCGTGAACGACAACGCCGAGCGCGGCCTGAGCTACGGCGGCTACTGGCCGGGTGCGACCTGGAGCTGGACCCGCGCCGCCGGCGGCAACAGCCCCCCGTGGCAGATGGTGACCGGCGCCGGGAAGGTTCAGTCCGGGGGGCAGGCGTTCGGCGTGGAGCTCCAGCCCTCGGGGGCGCTCATGACCGGTTACTCCAGCCTGGCGTCCGCGCTGTCGGTGGCCACCACGTTCGAGGGCCACAGCGCCCCGCTGTGGCGCCTCGACCTGAGCACGAAGGTGGAACTCACCAGCCTGACCGATACGACGGCGAAGTGCGCGCGCCAGGCCGCGCTCGCCGTCGGCGGGTTCAACGGGGGCTCGTTCCTGCCGCTGGCGCCGCAGGGCGGCTACCCGGCCGTCGAGCTGTGCCACGAGGGCGAGAGCCCCCGCGGCGAGAGCCTGGGCGCGACGAGCGGGTTCGTGCCGCTGACCTTCGACGTCACCGACCTCCGCGCGGGCGGGCTCAACCATCCGCAGCCGGGCGTCAAGCTGACCCAGCCGGCCCAGGCCCTGACGGGCGCGGCGCAGGCGGTGCGCTGGTACGTCGACGACGTGCGCGTGACGGTCTTCGTCGCGGACGACACCTACGCGGGCGCCCGGAGCTACATCCTGCCCGGCGCCGCCACGAAGGTGCAGTTCGCCACCTCCGGGGCCTCCTACGGCCCGTGCCTGGCCGGCGGCATCGCCGTCGCCGCCGAGATCCAGGACGCCAACAGCAACGTGACGCAGGACGCCTTCACGTTCGAGATCGACTGGAACGGCCGCGCCCTGCTCGACTCGGTCACGGCCGGTACGCTCGTCGAGTACGGCCCGCGCCGAGCCCTGGTCGCGTTCGCCGCGGGCCAGGGCGCGCTCTCCCTGACCGACGCCGTCAGCGAGACGGTGCGGTTCACCCTGGCGAACCCGCTCGCCTATCCGGGGATCACCGTGGGCCCCTACCTCGACTCGTCGGCCTCGGTCTGCCACACGACCGGCACGGGCTACCAGTGGACCGACCACACCCCCCTGGGCACCTTCGACGTCACCCAGGCGCTCCGGGCGTGCCAGGCCCACTACGGCGCCGGGGCGTGCGCGAGCGACGGCAGCGCCGCGTACGCGGCGGTCGGGGCGCTCGGGTGCTCCCCGAACCACGTGTGGACCTACGCCACGTCGGCCGCGTACTCGAGCGTCTGCGGCGGGGCCCCGTACCTGCGGACCGCGGGTCGGGTGACCGACGTTTACTGGCTGTCGATATGCAGCTGCACGCCGCCCGGCACGGTGGGCAACCCGGCGAACGCGTATCCGGCCAGCGTCGACTTTTCGGCGTGGCAGTAGGCGAAGGAGAGGACCCAATGCTCGTACGCAAGACTCCGTGCATCTGGATGCTCCTCGCCGGCCTCGCGCTGACCGCGTGCGGCGAGGTCAACCTCAACCGGCCCCCGGTCCTTGGCAGCGTCGCCGCCAGCCCCGCGGTGGTCAACCCCGGGGAGGCGGTGACCGTGTCGGTCGCGGCGACCGACCCCGACGGCAACCCGCTCACGTACGCCTGGACGCTCCCGCCCGGGTGGACCGCGATCGGTGACACCACGGCGGCGACGGTCGCCCTCACCGCGCCCGCCGCCTTCGCGCAGGCGGCGACGGTGCTCGTGACCGTGAGCGACAACCAGGGCGGGTCGACCTCCGGCCAGGCCGTCGTCAGCACGGCCGCCGGCACCGCGCCCAGCTTCAAGGTGCTCGGCGCCTCGCCCAACCCGGTGGCGCCGGGCGGCACGGTGACGCTGGCGGCCACGGCGATCAGCGCGGTCGGCTCCGCCGTCACGTACCAGTGGACCTCGTCCGACCCGGCGTGGACCCTCACGGCCACCGCGGGCACCGCCGTCCTCACGGCGCCCGCGATCTACGGGGCGGCCACCTCGATCCTCGTGACCGCCGACGACGGCAACGGGCTCACCGGGACCGGGCAGATCCTCGTGCAGACCCTCGCCCCCGGCACCCTGGACATCTCCGGCCTCACGGCGGCCCCGTCGACGGTGGCGCCCGGCGGCGCGATCACGGTCACCGCGGCGGTCTCGAACCCGAGCGGCCTCGCGCTCCAGTACGCGTGGACCGTCGCCGATCCGATCTGGACCGTCGCCGGGAGCGGCGCCACCGCCACCGTCACCGCGCCCGCGCAGATCAGCAAGAGCACCGTCGTGACGCTCACCGTCACGGATCAGGCGAACGCGAGCGTCTCGCGCGCCGTCGCCGTCGCGACCGCCGGCACGCAGGCGCCCGTCGCCGTCATCGCCGGGACTCCCCCCATCGTCGGCGCCGTCAACGCGAGGGTGGCGCTCGACGGCTCGGGCTCGCACAGCCCCGTCGGCAACCCGATCGACCTCACGTGGACGGTGGTCAACGCGCCCCCCGGCGCCGGGTACCAGCTCGTGGACGCGGCCGGCGCCGACGCCAGCCACAGCGTCAGCGCGTTCCTCGTCGGCGACCGGCCCGGCCTCTACGGCATCCAGCTCTCGGCGTTTGACCCCAACACGTCCCTGGCCGGTTACGCCACGACGCAGGTGCGGCTCATGCCGTGGGCGACCATCGCGGTCGTGAGCGGCGACGCCCAGAGCGGCACGGTGGTGCAGGACCTGCCGAACCCGATCGTGATCGAGGTCCGGACCAGCGACGACCAGCCGGTGCCCCACGTCGCGCTCGGCTGGAACGTCGCCAACGGGACCGGCTTCGGGGCGAGCGCCCAGACCGACGCTCTGGGTCAGGCGCGCATCGTCGTGCGGCCCGGCTCCATCGCCGGCGCCGGCACGGTCCGGGTGTGGCTCACCGACGACCGCGCCGTCACCAAGACGATGACGTTCACCGGGACGGCCGGCCCGGCCGCGAGCATCGCGGTGAAGGGCGGCGTCGGCACCGTCGTCGACGGCGTCACGGTCACCGTCGAGGTCGTCGACGCGTTCGGCAATCTCGCCCTCGACAACACGGCCGCGAACACGGCGCCGTTCCGGCTGCGGGTGACCAGCCCCTCGGGCAAGGCCAGGCTGGTGCCGCCCGGCAGCTCGCCGACCACGCTGCTCACGGGCAACCTCACGGCGGGCACCTTCTCCGTGCCGCTCACCGACAGCGCGGCCGAGCACGTGACCATCGAGATCGACCGGCTCACGGCGGCGATCGGCCTGCCGTTCGCGGGCTGGTACGTGGCGGCGCACGACGACCTGGAGGCCGGCGTGCGGACGGACTTCTGGCGGACCACCACCGGCACCGCCGGCGCGGGCGCGCGCTGGCAGCCCGTCACCGGCGCGGCCAAGGTCCACGCCGGGACCGGCGCGCTCGGCCTCGAGCAGGCCAGCTCGGAGGTGGTGAGCGCGGGCACGAACATCGCGTTCTTCACGTCGGATCGCTCGCCCTACGTCTCCGGTCGGCCGACCCGCGCCGAGGTCTTCCACAAGCTCCAGTACGGCGCCTCGGCGCCCCTCGACGACTGCACCGGGCAGCCGGCCTTCCAGATCCTGGCCTACGAGCCGTTCACCGGGGCCACCTCGCTCGCCGCGCCGGTCGGCGGCTACCCGGTCCTCGACGCCTGCGACAACGGGCGCAGCCTGGCGCCCACGACCGGCTGGGCCGCCCTGCAGGTGGACCTGACCGGCACGTACAGCAGCCTCGCGTTCAAGGTCGTGAACGGGTCCCAGGCGGCGCTCAGCCCGGCGACGGCCTCCTCGTGGTACCTGGATGACATCCGGATCTCGGCGCTGCAGGCGCCGAGCTTCAGCTCCGCGGCCGCGAACGCGCGCATCAACGCCGGCCCGCCCGCGAAGCTGATCGTCCAGGCGGCCGTCGCGGACTACGCCGCCTGCGCGAGCGGCGCCCCGACGACGATCGAGGCCTCCGTGAGCCTCGTCGACGCGAGCGGCAACCCCACCCAGGACAGCGTGTCGGTCTA
The DNA here is from genome assembly GCA_036504295.1 of Polyangia bacterium. Classification (GTDB taxonomy): domain Bacteria; phylum Myxococcota_A; class Polyangia; order JACRCY01; family JACRCY01; genus DASXVK01. The sequence continues at coordinate 31,944 of DASXVK010000387.1, read as the reverse complement.
CCGGCTGGGCTGGAACGGCAGCGCGGTGGCGACCCACGTCGAGGCGGGGGCGCTCGCGGCGGATGCCACCAGGCAGGTCGACCTCAAGCTCGACTACGGGCGGGCGCAGATCCGCCTCGCGGACACGGCGCTCGAGGCGGTGCACTTCACCGTAGGCAACCCGCACGGCTACCCCGGCGTCGACGTCACCAGCACCGCCGACGTGGTCATGCCGGCGGCGAGCACGCTCTGGCAGTGCCACGCGGTGCACTTCGCCAACGGGTCCGTCGCGGCCTACTCGGACGTCAACACCATCGGGGCCCCGCCGTACCCGCAGGCGGCCGCGCTGCGCGCGTGCGAGCGCGCGGTCAGCGGCGACCGCGAAGAGCTCACCGGCCCGTGCTCGGTCATCTCGGACCTGCCGAACACGGTCATGTCGACGTACCTCGTCAACTACGACTGGTACTACGGCGAGACCTACCAGGTCGCGCCGTACTACTTCGCCTACGGCGGGGGCACCGCCCCCGACGGGCACCGGCTGTGCAAGCCGCTCGTCTCGGCCACGGCCGCGTGCACCCCGAACGGCTGGGCCTGCCCGGTCTACAACGCGGGCCAGGCGTTCTCGGGCTTCGACGCCACGTGCACGAACGTCAACGGCCAGTGCCCGAGCACGCGCGCCGACGAGCGCTGCGCGGCGTGGAGCTTCTCGCTGCCGGGCGGGCTCGCCTCCGCGACCTGGCCGTAGCCGGCCTCCGCGCCCCGCGCCCGCCGCCGCTCTCCCCCGCTCCCGCTTCGCCTTGAACCACGCCCCGGCGCGGTGGTAAACCCGTTGCGTCATGGATCGACGCATCTACGACGACCCCCGCCGCCAGATCCACCGCGGCGCCCGCATCGAGATCGACTTCGAAGGGGAACGGGTGCCGGCCTACGAGGAGGAGCCCATCGCGGTGGCGCTCTTCGCCTCGGGGGTGCAGGTGCTCTCGCGGTCGACGAAGTACCACCGGCCGCGGGCGTTCTTCTGCCTCTCGGGCTCGTGCGGCTCGTGCCTGATGCGCGTCGACGGCCTGCCGAACATGAAGGCGTGCCGCACGCTCGCCCGCGCGGGCTGCCGCTGCGAGCGGCAAAACGCCTTCCCGTCGGCGAACTTCGACTTCTTCGCCGCGGCGGACTGGATCTTCCCGCACGGGATGGACCACCACCGCATGGGCACCTCGTCGCGGCTCGTCAACGAGGTCATGAAGCGCATCGTGCGCCAGCTCGGCGGGCTCGGGCAGCTCCCCGACGGGGCGCCCGCCGTGTGGCCGCAGACCGAGCGGCGCCACGTCGAGGTCGTGGTCGTCGGCGCCGGCCCCGGCGGCCTCGCCGCCGCGACCGCCGCGGCGGAGGGCGGCGCGAAGGTGCTGCTCCTCGAGGAGCGCGACCAGCCCGGCGGCAGCCTGCAGGCGCATCCGGCCTTCGGCCTCGACGAGGCGCTGGTCCGGACCAAGGCGGCGCGCGAGGCCGGAGTCGAGGTCATGACCGGCGCCGCGGCCGTGGGCCTCTACCCGCCGGACCACTACCGCCGCGAGCACACCCTCGCCGTGGTGCACGGGAACAGCCTCTACGAGCTCACCGCCGACCGGATCGTCTACGCGTGCGGCGCCTACGAGCAGTCGCTGCTGTTCGAGGACCACGACCGGCCGGGGATCATGGCCGCGCGCGCCGTCGGGCTGCTCACGGTGCGCTACGGCGTGCGGCCGGCGGACCGCGCCGTGCTCCTCGGCGGCGGGCCCTACGCCCGCGCGCTCGGCGAGGAGCTGCTGCGCCTCGGGGTCGAGACGCGCGCGCTCGACTGCATCGGCGAGCGACCGGTGCGGGCGCACGGCCAGGGCTGGGTGACCGGCATCGACTACGTGGACCTCAAGGGGCGCGTGCGCCGCGCCGACTGCGACCTCTGCGCCGTCGCGGCCATGCCCCAGCCCGCGTCGGAGCTGCCGCGCCAGCACGGCGCGTCGGTGCAGCTCTCGGAGGACGCCGGCGGCTTCGCCGTCACCGCCGACAGGCACGGCCACACCACCAGCCCGCACGTCTACGCCTGCGGCGACGTCACGGGCTTCATGGGGGTGGAGCAGGCGCAGGCGCGGGGCGAGGTGGCGGGCCTCTCCGCCGCGCTCGACCTGCACGACGCACCGACGCTGCGGCGGCGCCGCGATCAGGCCGCGGACCGGCTGGGGGCGTAGACCATGTCACACAAGATCATCGTCTGTCGCTGCGAGGACGTGACGCTGCAGGACGTGGTGGGCGCGATCGAGCACGGCTACCGCGACATCGAGGAGGTGAAGCGCTACACCGGCCTCGGCACCGGGCCGTGCCAGGGCAAGTCGTGCATGTGCCGCTGCGCGCTCCTCATCGCCAGCCGCACCGGCCTGAAGCCGTCGAGCGTACCGCCCTTCACCACCCGGCCCCCGCTCGCGTCCACCCCGCTGAAGTTCTTCGCCCGCCGCGGCGAAGGCAAGGGCACCGGGCAAGGGCGATGAAGACCAAGGCCGATACGGTCATCATCGGCGCCGGCATCCTCGGGCTGTCGACGGCGTACAACCTGACGCGGCGGGGGGTGCGCGACCTCGTCGTGATCGAGCAGGGCTACCTCGCCGCGGGCGCGTCGGGGCGCAACGGCGGCGGCATCCGCCAGCAGTGGGCCACCGAGGTCAACGTCCGCCTGATGCAGCAGAGCGTCGCCATCTGCAAGCGCTTCGCGAAGGAGCTGGGCGTCAACGTCTGGTTCCGCCAGGGCGGCTACCTCTTCCTCGCGCGCTCGCCGCTCGAGCAGGAGCGCCTCGAGCGCAACACCGCGCTGCAGAACTCGTGCGCCGTGCCGACCCGGATGCTGAGCCCGGCGGAGGCGCTCAAGATCGTCCCCGATCTCAACCTCGACGGCATCGTCGCCGCGGCCTACAACCCCTCCGACGGCGTGCTCTTCCCGTGGCCGTTCCTGTGGGGCTACGCGCAGGGCGCCGCGCGCCACGGGGCCGAGATCCACACCTTCACCGAGGTGACCGGCCTCGAGAAGAAGGGCGGCGGCTACCTGGTGAGGACCAACCGCGGCGACGTCGAGTGCGGCCGCGTGATCGTCGCCGCCGGCGCCTGGTCGCCGCGGATCCTGCGCTTCCTCGGCGTCGAGCTGCCGAACCACCCGGTCAAGCACGAGATCATGGTGACCGAGCCGCTCAAGCCGTTCCTGCGGCCGATGGTCTCGGTGCTGCAGTCCGGGCTCTACTTCAGCCAGTCGATGCGCGGCGAGGTCGTCGGCGGCATCACGATGCGCAAGGAGGAGCGCAGCCTCGACTTCTCGTCCACGCTCGAGTTCCTGGGCGAGATGGCCGCGGCCGTGTGCGAGCTGATGCCGCGGCTCGGCGAGCTCAAGGTGCTGCGCCAGTGGGCCGGGCCGTACGACGTCACCCCCGACGGCAACCCGCTGCTCGGCGAGCCCGACGGCCTGCCCGGCCTCTACCTCAACTGCGGCTTCATGGGCCACGGCTTCATGATGGCGCCCATCGTCGGCAAGCTCTACGCCGAGTGGCTCACCGGCGGCGCGCAGCACGAGCTCTTCAAGAGATGCACGCTCCAGCGCTTCAAGGCCGGCGCGATCGAGACGGAAGACATGAACATCGGCTAGGGGGCGCAAGGCCTCGGCCCGCCCATTGCCTCGCCCCGGCTTCTATGCCAGCCTTCGGCCACCATGCACATCGACGGCACGATCGGGTTCATCGGGGCGGGCAACATGGCCGAGGCGATGGTGAAGGGGCTGCTCGCGGCGGCGGCCGTGACGAAGGACCAGATCGTCGCGGCCGAGCCGCGGGCGGACCGCCGCCAGGAGCTGGCGGTGCGGTTCGGGGTGGAGGTGATCAAGGACAACAAGGAGGTCGCGCGCCGCGCCGACATCCTCGTCCTGTCGGTGAAGCCGCAGATCCTCGAGAAAGTCCTCGGCGAGATCGCCGGCACCCTGCACCCGGATGCGCTCGTCATCTCCATCTGCGCCGGCGTGCCCACGGCCTACATCGAGGCCAAGCTGCGCGACCGGCGGCTCGTGCGGGCCATGCCGAACGTCCCGGCGCTCGTCGGCGCGGGCGCGACCGTTATCTGCGCGGGCGAGCACGCCACCGACGAGGACCTCGCGGCGGCGCAGCGCATCTTCGACTCGGTCGGTACCACCACGATCCTCGACGAGTCGCTCCTCGACGCCGCGACCGGCCTCTCGGGCAGCGGCCCCGCCTATGTCTTCCTCATCATCGAGGCGCTGTCGGACGCGGGCGTGAAGGTGGGGCTCTCGCGCTACAACGCGCAGGCGCTGGCGGCCCAGACGCTGCTCGGCTCGGCCAAGCTCCTCATGGAGACGGGCGAGCACCCCGGGCGGCTGAAGGACATGGTCACCTCGCCCGGCGGCACCGCCATCTCGGGCCTGCACACGCTCGAGGCGGGCGGGCTGCGGACCACGCTCATCAACGCGGTGGAGGCGGCCACACGCCGCTCCGCGGAGCTCGGCGAGGCGCTGCTCGCGCATAGTGGCATCGAAACAAAGGGCACGTGAGTCCAAGGGGGTGGTGCGTTTGGACCTCGAGGTGACGAGCGCAGGAGCGGGACGCGGCCGGGGCGCGCGGCTGGTGGCCGCCGTGGCCCTGGGGGCGCTCGCGACGCTCGCGGGCTGCACCGACAACCCCGTCATAACGCTCGAGATCGCGACCCCCACCGGCGAGGGCACGTTCGCCGGCGTGACGCGGCTGCGCGCGCGCAACACGAACCCCGCCCGCGAGAGCGAGGCGGCCTACAGCGCGACCGGCGCCGTGACGCTCGACCTCACGGTGGGCGCGGGCACCGGCAGCACGCACGTCGAGGTCGAGGGGCTCGACGCGAGCGGCGCGGTCGTGGCGCGCGGCGCCTCGCCGCCGTTCGACCTCGGCACCCTGCCCTCCTACCTGCGCATCTACGTCGCGCGGATCGGCGGCTTCGGCCAGGCGCCGCTCGTGACGGGCACCGCGCCGGCGGTGCGCACGGACGCCGCCGTCACCGCCGTCGCGGGCCTGGGCGCGCTCGTCGCCGGCGGCGGCGACGCGAGCGGCGCGCCGGTCAGCGACACCTGGGTGTACGACGAGTACCTGCACGTCGTGACCACCACCGGCGGCCTCGGGGTCGCCCGCGCGGGCGCGACCGCGATCGACATCGGCGGCGGCAGCGTCCTCGTCTTCGGCGGGCTCACCGCGGCCGGTCCCAGCTCCGCGCTCGAGGAGTTCCAGCCGCTGGTGGGCGTGTCCGGCACCTTCGCGGCCATCCTGCCCGACGGCGACGCGAGCCTCGCGCGGGCGTTCGCGCCCGCGGTGGCGATCGGCGGCGGCCTGCTCGTCGCCGGCGGCACCGGCGCCGGCGGCGCGCCGCTCGCGACGTCGGTGCTGCTCACCACGACGCCGGCGATCGGCGCCACGGCGATCGGCGCGCCGATGCAGGGCCCGCGCAGCGGCCACACGCTCACGCCGACGGGCGACGGGCTCTTCGCCCTGGTCTGGGGCCTGCCCCAGGGCGCAGCGGGCTGGGTCGCCGAGCAGTACCGCCCGACGAGCCAGCTCTTCACCGTCGTCCCCAACGTCGACGCGCCGCTCGGCCGCACCGGCCACACGGCGACGCTCCTCGCGGACGGCCGCACCCTCATCATCGGCGGCGCGAACCCGGCCGGCACGATCACCGGCGACATCATCGAGCTCAGCGCGGACCTGACGAAGACGACCGTCCACGCCGGCGTCCTCGAGGCGCGCGCGAGCCACACCACGACGCTGCTCGGCGCGACCCTGCTCGTCGCCGGCGGCCACGGCGCCGCCGGGCCGCTCGGCGACGCCGAGCTCGTCGACACCACCACGCTCGCGGTCGGCGCCCGGCCGGCGCTGCAGGCGGCCCGCACGGGCCACGCCGCCGTGCTCCTCGGCTCGGGCACCGTGCTCCTCGTCGGCGGCCGGGACGCGAACGGCGCGCCGGTGCAGACGCTCGAGCTCTACACCCCCGTGCCGTAGCCGGCGGCGCGCTGCCGCATGCCGCTACCCGACCGGCCGGTCCTTCCCCATCAGCTTCGCGTACAGCAGCGGGCCGAGGCTGGAGATCATCAGCTTCTCGACCACGCCCTCGATCTCCTGGCGCTGCATGGGGCCGTCGTAGATGAAGCGGATGCCCATGCCCGGCTCGTGGTCCGGGTCCACCCCCGGCGGCGGCGCCTCGCCCTCGCGGACGATCCACTTCACCTCGCCGCGGATCGTCAGCGGCTCGTCGAGGTTCGGCACGGCCAACCGGAACAGGAACTCGGTGCCGATGTCGAGGGGCTTGCACGTGCGGATGAAGGTGCCGCCCTTGCTGATGTTCTTCGTGTAGTCCGCGAAGAAGGTGTTAAGCTTCTTGTACTCGACCTTGAGCTCGATCGGGGCTCGCGGGTATACACGCCGGTCGTCGTCGGACATCTTCCGGGATTAGACAGTCTTTTCGCTGGAGTGTCAATTTGAGCCCGGGGCTGCGCGCGCACCTGACCGCCGTGCGGACCGTGGCGTGGGGCGCCGTCCTCACCGTCGTGGGGGCGGCGCTCTGCTTCGTGCCCCTCTTCAACCTGCTCTCCTACGAGCTCTCCTTCGCCGTGGGCCTCGTCGCCGCGTTCGGCGCGGCCCACCTGGGCGTGCACGCGGTCAGCGCGGCCCGCCGCGGCCACGAGGTGATCGCGCCGGTCGCGCTCTTCGGGCGGGCGGCGCTCACCGCCGAGGTCGTGCTGCTCGCGCCGCCGCTCGTCCTCGTCACGGCGAACGCCCTGCGCGTGCGGGTCTGCGACTACCCGGCCGGCCTCGCGTTCTACCTCGTGCTGCCGGTCGTCTCGGTGCTGTGCGCGACCGCCGTCGGCGTCGGCGCGGGGCTCGCCATCCGCCGCGCCGGCCGCGCGACCCTCGCCGCGATCGGCGTCGTCGTCGCGTCGATCCTCCTCGCGGTCTACGGCTTCTACGCCGCGCCGCCCATCTTCGCGTACGACCCCTTCGGCGGCTACTTCCCCGGCGCGCTCTACGACGAGGACCTGAAGGTGGAGGCGCCGCTGCTCTGCGCGCGGCTCTACCACCTGACGGGCGCCGCCGCGCTCCTCGCCGCGCTCACGCTCCTCGGCGACCGGCACACGCTGCGCCTGCGCCTCGGGCTCGCCCGCGGCCGGCCCCGGGCGCTCGCCGCGACCGTGGCGCTCCTCGCCGCCACCGGCACGCTGTGGGCGCTCGGGCCCACGCTCGGCTTCCGCCAGAACGCGGCCACGATCGCGCGCGCGCTCGGGGGGCGCCGCGACACGCCGCACTTCACCATCCTCTACCCGCGCCACGGCGACGCCGCGCGCCACCTCGATCTCATCGCCCGGGACCACGAGTTCCGCTGGGCCGAGCTGCAGCGCACGCTCGGCGTCGCGCCCGGCGGCCGCATCACCTCGTACGTCTTCGGCGGCACCGCGGAGAAGCGGCGCCTGATGGGCGCGGCGCGGGTCTACGTCGCGAAGCCCTGGCGCCGCGAGATCTACATCCAGTACGAGCACTTCCCCCACTCCGTCCTCGAGCACGAGCTGGCGCACGTCTTCGCGGGCGCGTTCGGCCCGGGCCCGTTCGACGTCTCCATGCGCTGGCAGGGGCCGTACCCGCGTGTCAACGTCGGCCTCATCGAGGGCGTGGCCGAGGCCGCGTCCTGGCACGGCGGCGGCCGCCTGACCGAGCACCAGTGGGCCCGCGCCCTCGTCGAGCTCAAGCTGGCGCCGCCGCTCGAGCGGGTCTTCGGCCTGGGCTTCCTCACCGCGGCCGCGTCGCGCAGCTACACCATCGCCGGCTCCTTCTGCCGCTACCTCCTCGACCGCTACGGCGTCGCGCGTCTGCGGGACGTCTACCACGGCGGCGGCGACTTCGCCGCCGTGTACGGCCGCGGCCTCGGCGCGCTCGAGCAGGAGTGGCACGGCTTCCTGCAGTCGGTGCCGCTCGCCCCCGCGGACCTCGAGCTCGCCCGCGACCGCTTCAAGCGCCCCGCGATCTTCCACGTCCCGTGCGCCCACACCGTCGCGGTGCGGCGACAGCGCGCGGCGCGCCTGCTGCGCGAGGGCGCGCCCAAGGAGGCCGTCGCCGAGCTGGCGGCGGCGTGCCGCGAGGACCCCGACGACCCCGACGGGCCGCTCGACCTCGCCGCGGCCGAGGAGCAGGCCGGCGACCCGGCCGCCGCGCGCCGCACCCTCGACCGCCTGCTCGACCGCAAGCTCTCCGGCGCGACCCGCGCCCGCGTCCTCGCGGCCCTGGCCGCGGTCGCGATCCGCGCCGGCGCCGACGCCGACGCCCGCCGCGACCTCGAGCGCGTGCTCGCCCTGCCCACCGACGAGGGCACGGCCCGCACCGCCACCGCGCTCCTCCTCGCGCTGCGCGACCCGCGCCTCGGCCCGCCCCTGCGCCGCGCGCTCGTGCCGGCCGACCCCGCGCGCCCCGACGCCGCGGTCGTCATGCTCCGCCTGCGCGAGGCGATGGAGGCCGCGCCCGACGAGGGCCTCGGCCCCTACCTCGTCGGCCGGCAGCTCTACCTGCGCGACCACCCCGCCGACGCCCTCCCCTACCTCGAGCGCGCCGCCGCCCTCCCGCTCCCCGACGCCCGCTTCCGCCGCGAGAACCTGCGGCTGCTCGCGCTGTGCGCCTACGTCGCGGGGCAGCGCGAGCGGGCGCGCGCGGTCGCGACGCAGCTCCGGGACGCGGCGGACACGCCGGCGGCGCTCAAGCTCGAGGCGGGGGATTTGCTGCGAAGGATCGAGTTCGACGAGCGGGGGCGGTAGCAGTGGGCGGGCGGGGCGCCGGGCGGGGCGCCGGGGTTGCGCGCCCTCCCGCCTTGCGCCTACCATGAGCGCAGAGCAGCGCCTCGCGCGCGACACAAGGGAGCTGGCCCGGCGGGGACGTCGGGCGGTGTCGGGGACCGCCGCGAGGTGCGCGTCAGGCGATGCGCATGCGAAGCGACTTCGACGCTGCCGACGTGATGGGCAATGCCGCAGAGGCGGTTGGATACCGCGCGCTCGTGGTGCTCGTGGCCGCCGCCAGCCTGTGCGCCTGCAACGGCCATTCCGCGGGCGGCGACCCCAGCCTCGACGCGGGAGCGCGGTGGCCGCAGCTCGATGCTACGCTGCGGGACGCTCCCCCGCCGGTCCAGCGGGATGCCCCGGTGGCGCCGCCGCCGCAGATCGACGCGGCGCCGTGTAGTCTGGGTCCCTCGCCGCAGCCGCCGGCGCCGACCCACAGAGCCCAGGTCGCCTACGACAACTTCGTGTACTGCGAGCACGGCTTCGGCCTCCAGGGCGCGTTCATCGACGCCAACGGGCTCGCCATCTTCGGCGAGAAAGGCCGGCTGCGGGTCTCGCTCGACGGCGCCTTGCTGAGCCACCATTCCAATCCCGTCGGGCCGTACATGGACGTCTCCATCTTGCCTTACTGGGTCGTATCTGCGGGAGATCGGTACGGCGTGATCGCCGAGAAGTACATCCCGACCGGCAGTCAACGGTACTTCTGCGTCATCACCGACGAGGGATTCCCGGATGTGGACCAGGACTGTGACGACCTGGGGGTCAACGGCACGTGGGCGCCGGAGCTCGCATGGGATGGGGAGTCGTTCTTCGTGTTCGGCAGCGTCAACCAGAACACGCGCTACGTCCGTCGCTACGATCGCAACGGGCAGTTCATTGACCAGCGCGAGTTTGCCGGCCGATACCTCGAGAAGCTCAATCCGGTGATGTTGCCGCAGACGGTCGTCATGACGCGCGAGCTCCCGCGGACCGACCCCGGCCATGCGGGCTGCACCACAACGCGCCTGAATACCTGGCCCCTCACATTCGACCCGGCTGGAAGTCAGACGTGGGAGCTGCTGCCCGATGACTTCAAGCAGGACCTGCCCGCGAAGGTGGCAGGCAACGGCAACCGGGCGGCAGTGCTGAATTCGGGCATCTGCTTCCAGCACTTCCCGCCGTATCCGGCCGACGACATCTGCAATCAGAACTGGCCGCCCGACCCGCCGTGGGTCTACTACCTGACCATCGTCGATGCGCAGGGCGATCCGCTCCTGCTGCGCGAGCGGATCGCGACCTACGGGATCCAGGTGCTCTGGGACGGCACTCAGTTCCTGCTCGTCTCCTACGACGCCCAGTCGTCGGTCGGCTCCGCCGTCGTGCTCAGTCTCGATGCCTTCGACCAGGATGGCTCGTTCACGATGTGGGGGGCAAAGCCGCTGCTGACCTACTCCTACTCGCCGCACCGGCTCGAATGGGCCCAGGTCGTCGCGGTCGCGCCGAACGACTACATCATCGTCTACGTCCTGTCGGACACGGGCGAGCTCTACGTCGCCCGCGTCTACACCACGCCGCTGTAGCCGGCGCCCTTCTCCGCTGATCCGCCGCCACTGTCCTTACGCCGCGAAGGGCCGCTGCCCCCCGCTGGCCGAGGTTCTCGTCGAGCTTGAGCCTCACGATGCCTGGTCGAGCGGGATGTCGATGATCCGCTCGCGCGCCAGCTCCGCGCCGTAGCCGATGCAGGCGCGGATGTCGGCCTCCTCCAGCCCGGGGTAGGCGCGGAGCAGCTCCTGCGCCGTCGCGCCGTCGGCCAGGAGGTCCAAAATCAGCGAAACCCAGATCCGCTGCCCGCGGACACACGGCCGTCCGAAGCAGACCGCGGGGTCCACGGAGATCCGAGACAGCAGCTCCTCACGCGTCATCGCCCTGTGCCTTGGATGATCCACGCAGGCTTCGGGTTGGCCGTCGAGGGTGTCGCGGGTGCGCTCACAGCTTCACGGCCGCGCGCAGCTCCGGCGCCAGGCGCTCCAGCGACGCCCGCATGTCTCGCACGAGCCCTCGGTCGTGGTGCGCCCGGGCCGCGTCGGCCGCGTGCCGCAGGGCCCCCGGCTGCATCTCGGCGAGCGCGAGGATGAGCGCCGCCGCCTGTCGGCGATCCTTGTCGGACTTGATGGCGTCGCGACGACGGGTCGCGACGGCCAGCTTGTGCAGCGCGTAGCGCCCGGCGTGGGGGACGTTGACCATCACGGCGTGCGGCCCGATGAACAGCGCCCGCTCGACGTCGTCCCGGACCAGGTAGTCCATCGAGCGCAACGGCTGTGCGGCGAGCCCGAGCGGCGCGACCCGGCGCGGTGTCGTGTCGCGCGGGGTCCTCGCCGTCGTCAGGAGATCGACCTTCACGCCCGCGGCACGCGACTGCATCGAGGTGCTCGGGGCCTTGAGGTCCAGCTCGGGGACGAGGAAGAAGGTCGGGTCCACCCCGGCGAGGACCCCGGGTATGTCGATCGTCTCGAGGTGCTCGCAGGCCACGCTCACGAACTCGTCCCGGCACAGATCGACGTCGCCCGTGGCGATCGTGCCCGCGCTCCACGACACCCCGAGCGCGGCGCCGATGGACACGAACGCATGCGATCCGACCAGGATGGCGCCGAACCGGAACAGGCCTGCGCGCGCCAGCGCGTCCACAATCTTGAAGTGGTTCCCCTGGTGCCGCGCGCCTCCGGACGCGAGGTACGCGGCCGTCAGGCGCTCCAGGTCCTCGAGGATGGGGGCTCGGCGCGCCTTGGTGACGACCAGGGCCGCGCGCAGCGCCTCGGCGCGCTGGGTGCCCTGCGGCCCCAGATAAACCTGGCGCAACCGCCCGCCCAGGTCGCGAAGCTGCCAGTAGACGTACGTGCGCCCGCGCACCTCACGCTCGACGACCAGGCCATTGGCGAAGCCCCCGATCAGCTCGAGCTCATAGGACGCCGTCGTCTCGAAGAGCTGGGCGTAGAGGGTCTGCGTCTCGGGCTTGTGACGCCGCACTGCTGTTGTATATCATGTTTCAGATCACGATATACAACGGTCTCGTGTCGCATGATCGCCGCGGTAACGCGGCCGCGGGCGAATCCGGGCGCCGCCTCAGGGCGTTGCCAGGCCGAGGTGGACCAGCAGCGCGCGATCGATCGCCTGCATGGCGTCGGGGCTCGCCCGACCGGCGCGCGCGGCGACGCGGCGCCGGTCGTACGTGGTGACCAGCGAGGCGTTGGCGACACGCGGCGCATCCATCGTGGAGCGCGGCCGGCGCAGGTCGGCCATGAACGGTCGCGCGGCGCGGTCCTTCGTGTACGCGAGCGTGGGTACCACGGTCACGGTGGCGCCATGACGGTTGGCCAGATCGTTCGACACGACCACGCACGTCCGGGTCTTGCGCGGCTCGGCTCCCACCGACGGATCGCACGCGATCCAGATGATGTCGCCACGCTTGATCTCGAGAGGCTCAAGCGTCTTCATCGCCCAGCAACTCCAGCTCACCCGGCTCGAGGTCGCGCAGCAGCTGCCGGGCATCGGGCCGATCGGCGCGGTACGCCTCGGCCCAGCGGCGCGCCTGCTGCGCTCGCTGGCGGCGCGCGAGGCCCTCCTGCAGCAGCGCGCGAGCGTAGGTCGCGAGGCGCTGGTTGCGACCCCGTGCGTCACGCTCCAGCGCCGCGAACGTATCGTCATCGAGTGTCAGATTCAACCTTGCCATGACACACATGGTAGCACGCCACGGGCGGACTGCCACCTCCTCGGCGAAGGGACGAGGAGTCCGCGGCGAGACGCGCCGTGCGGGGAGGCCGGGTCAGAACGCGAGCCCGACGTCGACGCTGAAGTCCAACCCGGCCCAGAAGCGGGGGTGCTCCGGGCCAGGCGCGCCGGCATCCGACGTCGCCCACTCGTGCACCGGCACCGACAACCCGACCAGCGTCCGCGCCGTGAGGCCGAAGTGGCGCGCGAGCCAGCGCGTCGCCTCGAGGCCGGCCGCGGCCGTGAGGCACAGGAAGCTGGAGTGCGCCTGCATGTCCGTCAGGAGCTGCGGGTTGTACGCCAGGTAGCGCACGCCGACGAGCAGCGGGACCTGGATGACCGTGCCCACGCCCGCGCCGCCGCGCCAGTCGCGCAGCTTCGGCATGGTGCCCGCGCGCACATAGGCGTCGGCGCCGAAGGTGAAGCTCGTGCGCGCGCCGACCTCGACCGCGACCGCCTCCCGGACCTCGGCGGCGAGCGAGCCCCCGATGAAGAGCGGGAAGCTCGGGTTCAGCTCGAGATCGTTGTTGCGCAGCGCGAGGAACGACCAGGACGTCCCCGGCGCGGCCAGCCGCAGCTTGCCCACGACCAGCGCCGGTGATCGCTCCGCCTCCTCCGCGGCGGCGGGGCGCCCCAGCAGCATCACGAGCGCCCCGACGGCCAGCGCGAGCCCCCACCACGCGCGGTGCCGCCCCATGCGCGCGCTCACGGCGTGAGGAACGTGACCCGCGGCCCCGCCCGCAGCACCACCTCGCGCGCGCGGAAGAGGTCCCCGTCGAACGTGTAGGTCTCCGGCCGCGCGAAGCGGATGCGCACCTCCTCGGCGAGGAGGTCGCAGTGGGGCCGGCCCTTCAGCCGGCGGCCGAGGAGGCAGCGCGGGGCGTTGGCCGCGAGCTCGGCGGGGCTCAGGCCGCTCGCGATGAGGTGCAGGCGGCCGGGCGCGGCGTTGCCGAGGTAGGTCGGTTTGAACCCGAGGCCTGCGCTGGCGATGGTGGCGGCGACGATGAGGGTGAAGCGGTCGATCGGCAGGCGGTGCCCGTCGGCGGTGATCTCGGCCTCGACGGGGTGGAAGATCCACTGCGCGAAGGTGCCGTTCAGGAACGCCGAGCCGATGATGCGGGCCGCCAGGACCGAGGCCCAGGCGACGCCCGTGATCGGGCCGCCGTAGTAGGCCTCGAAGAAGCGGCCCGCCATGCCGGCGCCGAAGAGAAACCCGTGCTGCTCGCCGACGCGGAGCAGGTTGCGCTGGGTGGCCGGCATGAGCTGGTCGCGGCGGTGCAGCGCGACGCAGCGCGCGAGGATCTCCTCGGGGTGGCCGCTCAGGCCGAGCTCGCTCGCGACGGTGTTGACGGTGCCGCCGCGCAGGATGAGCACGCGCGGCAGGGCGCCCGGCGGGAACACGCGCACCGCCTCGGAGAGCACCGAGAGGTTCGTGCCGTCGCCGCCGCAGGTCGCGAGGATGCCGATGCCGAGCCGCCGGAACTCCTGCACCGCCGCCCGCAGGTCGGCCGGGGTGTGGGTCTCGCGCACGATCCCGACGTCCCGGGCGATGACGCGCAGCCGCGCCGCGAGGTGGCGATCGCGCACCAGCCCGAGCGCGTTCGGGTTCGTGACGATCCCGATCATGGGCGGCCCCACGGTGCCGGATGGGGCGGGGTTAGTCAAGGCGGGCCCGCCGCTGACGCAGCGCGGCGTCGACGCGGGCGCGGCGGAACCTGTGCTAGACTTCCGGCATGCGTCTGCCCCTGCCCGTGCTCCTCGGCGCCGGCGTCGCGAGCTGCCTCGCGATGACGGCGGCGGTGGCGCCTGCACCGGCCGCGCCCGCCGCGCCCGTGACGGCGCCCGCAGCGACCCCCGCCGCCGTCCCGGCCCTGCCCCCGGCCGCGCGCCCGAGCCCCTTCGTCCGCGCCACCGGCACCGGCCTGGTCGTCGAGGGGCGCCCCTTCCGCTTCGTCGGCGCCAACCTCGCCGTCATGCACGACGAGCCCTGGCGGTCGCGCTACCGCGACACCATCGCCGCCGCCGCCACGGACGGCCTGACCGTCGGCCGCGTGTGGGCTCTCGGCGAGGGCGCCGTCGACGCCGAGCGCTGGGAGAACGAATCGCGGCTCTTCCGCGCCGGCCCCGACGGCTGGTTCGAGCAGGCCTTCGTGCACCTCGACCGCGTGCTCGCCGAGGCGCGCCGCCGCGGCCTCAAGCTCATCGTGACGCTCAGCAACAACTGGCCCGACTACGGCGGCCTGTGGCAGTACCTGCGGTGGGCCGGCTACGACACCGACGAGTACGGCGTCAAGATCCACTTCTACACCGACGCGAAGATCCGCGCCTGGTACCGGGCCCACCTCGAGCGGCTCCTCACGCGCCGCAACACCGTCACCGGCGTCCGGTACCGCGACGACCCGACCATCTTCGCGTGGGAGCTGATGAACGAGTCGACCCTCTCCTCGCCGGCCGCGTTCGCCGCCCGGCGCGCGTGGGTCGTCGAGATGGCGCGCTTCATCCGCGCCCGCGACCCGAACCACATGATCTCGCCCGGGCTGCTCGGCTACGACACCCTGCGCGAGCGCGACGAGTGGATCCGCATCATGCAGCTCCCCGAGGTCGATTACTGCGACGCGCACTTCTACCCGCAGGACAACGACTACAAGCTCAAGGGCCGGGCGCCGATCGAGAAGTGGGTCGACGACGTGGCCCAGCTCGCCCGCTTCGTCGTCAAGAAGCCCCTCGTCATCGGCGAGTTCGGCTTCCGCGTGAGCCCGGCGAGCTGGGAGGGCCAGGGCCGCGCGGCGTGGTTCGACACCGTCGTGAGCCGCGCGCTCGACGACGGCGCGGCCGGCAGCCTGGTGTGGATCTACGAGCCGTGGCGCGGCCGCGAGCGCAACCACGGCATCTACGTGGACGGCGCGCGCAGCGAGGCCGTGCGCGCGGTGCTGAAGCGCCACGCCACCCGCGTCGCCGCGGGCCTCCCGGAGCTGCGCAACCCGCTCCTCGGGCCGGCGCGCGGCGCCCAGCAGATCCTCGAGCAGATCGTGACGGTGCTGACCAAGCGCAAGCCCGCCTCGTCCTGGCAGCTCGACGACGACGGCGCCCTCGTGCTGGAGCTGCAGCCGACCGAGTTCACCGAGGCGCGCTGGGAGCGGCTCGGCTCGTGGGACGGCGGCCCGCTGCTGCACGTCTACGGCTCGGAGACGGGCTACTTCGAGTACCGCTTCGAGCTGCCGCCGAACCGCGCGCCGAAGGAGCTGCGCGTCCGCGCCCGCCTCTCCTCGGAGTTCCCGGGTACGACCTCGCCGCCCGACGGCGTCTCCCGCGTCCGCGTCCTCATCGACGGCGTGCAGGTGGCCGCCGTGGTCGCGTTCCCCGACGACGGTATCGGCCGCTGGTACGAGCTCGCGGTGAACGACCCCGCCCTGCTCGGGCGCCTGACGAAGGGCGCCCACGCGCTGCGCTTCGAGGTGCCCGAGGGGGCGCAGGCGAACGGCGTCGCCATCTACGGCCCGAACACGGGGCGCGGCGACACCCGGGTGAGCGATGGCGGCCCGCTGCAGCTCCGGTTGCTGGCGGAGTGACCGTCAACCGTCAACGTTCTGCACGCCCGCGCGCCGGCCGTCACTTTCCTTACCACCCCGCCGACGTGACCACGCCCGCTTAGCCCCGGCACGCCGCTTGCTTCGCCACGGCACCCGTGATGCGGGTGCTGGAGGCGCGGTTCTACCCCGACAAGCGGCCGAGCGAGCGCTTCCTCGTCGTCGGTCGGGTCTTCTGCGACGGCCGCCGCGCCGTGGTCGCGCCCGTGCTCGCGCCGGGCTCACCCGATCCGGGGCTGCCCGCGCGGCTCACCAAGCTCAACTACCTCGTGCACAGCGCCGGCTGGCGGCCCTACAAGCGCCTGGTGACGCTCGAGAGCGAGTACTGGTCCTTCGTCGAGATCCCCGAAGGAATGGAAGGAGGCGTCCCATGTTGAGGCCCGTCACGGTTCTCCCGATCCTCGCGGTCCTGGCCGCGCTCGTCGGCTGCTCGCACGCGCAGACTGCGAAGCGCACCCCCGAGGGGCCGTCGCTCGCGCTGCCCGCGCCGGCGCCGCAGAAGCCGGCGCAAGCGCCCGCGCCCGAGCCCGCCAAGCCCGCGCCGGTCGAGGCGGCCCCGGGCGACACCACCGTCTTCTTCGGCTACAACTCCGCGGTGCTCGAGAGCGCCGCCCGCCCGGTGCTGCAGCAGATCGCGCGCGCGCTCAAGCAGAACCCGCAGTCGCAGGTCCGCATCGAGGGCAACTGCGACGAGCGCGGCACCGACGAGTACAACCTGGCCCTGGGCGCGCACCGCGCCGAGTCGGCCCGCCGCTACCTCCAGGCGCTCGGCGTCTCGCCGAAGCGGATCAAGACCGTCAGCTACGGCAAGGAGCGCCCCAAGGACCCCGGCCACGACGAGTCCGCCTGGGCCAAGAACCGCCGCGACGAGGTCGTGATCCACTGAGCAGCAGGCGGCAGCCCTTCTCCTACTCCTCCTCTGCCGCCCCGATCCGCTTCGCCAGCGTCTGGCGCGTGATCCCCAGGTGCTGCGCCGCCGCGGTGCGGTTCCCGCCGCACAGCTCCAGCACCCGCCGGATGTGCGCCAGCTCCACCTCCGCGAGCGTCGGGATCGCCGCGCGCGGCGCGCCCGGCGCCGCCGCCGGCGCGGTCGCCGCCGCGAGCGCGGCCGCCACGATCTCCGGCGGCAGGTGCTGCGGGCGCAGCGCCTCGTCGTCGTGCAGCAGCGCCGCCCGGCCGATCACCGCCTTCAGCTCGCGCACGTTGCCCGGCCAGTCGTAGCGCTCGAGCAGGCCGAGCGCCTCGGGCGCGATCCCGCGCCACCGCCGCCGGAACTCCGCGGCCGCCTCGCCGAGGAAGTGCGCGGCCAGCGGCGCCACGTCCTCGCGCCGCTCCCGCAGCGCCGGGAGCCGCACCGTCATCGCGTTGAGCCGGTACCACAGGTCCTCGCGGAACGTGCGCTCGGCCACCATCGCCGCGAGGTCGCGGTTCGTGGCCGCGACGATGCGCACGTCGACCCGGCGCGGGCTCACGGCCCCCAGCCGGCGGAAGGCGCGCTGCTCGAGGAAGGTGAGCAGCTTCGCCTGCGCCCCGGGCCCGAGGTCGCCGACCTCGTCGAGCAGCAGCGTGCCCCCGTCGGCCACCTCGACCAGGCCGAGCTTGCGCTCGTGCGCGTCGGAGAAGGCGCCCCGCTCGTGGCCGAAGAGCTCGCTCTCGACCAGGTTCTCGGGGATCGCCGAGCAGTTGAGCTCGACGAAGGGGCCGCTCGCCCGCGGGGAGCGGTCGTGCAACAGGCGGGCGATCACCTGCTTGCCGGTCCCGCTCTCGCCGACCACGAGCACGTTCGGCACGGGGCTCTGGGCGATGAGCACCGCCTCGTCCACCGCGCGCTGCATGACGGCGGAGCAGAAGATGAGCCGCCCGGCGTCGCCGCGCTGGCGGTCCCGGGCGCTGAGGTACTCGACGCGCCGCTCGAGGGCGCTCGTGCGCAGCGCGTTGCGCACGGCCGCGATCACCTCCTCGAGCTCGAAGGGCTTGCGGATGAAGTCGTAGGCGCCGAGCTTCATCGCGGCGACGGCGGTCTCGATCGAGCCGTGCGCCGTGATGACCAGCACCTTGGCCTCGGGGACGTCGGCGGCGAGGCGCTCGAGCACCGCGAGGCCGTCCATGTCGCCGAGCACGAGGTCGAGGACGACGACGTCGGGCCGCTCCTCCTGCAGCCGCGCGAGCGCCTCGGCGCCGCAGGCGGCCGTCGCGACCGCGAACCCTTCCTGGGTCAGCGCCGTCCGCAGCGACTGCCGGATCAGCGCCTCGTCGTCGGCAATGAGGACGTGTCCGCTCATCGACTCATCTCACGAGGGGGAGCCAGAGGTCGAAGACCGCGCCCGGGCGGTCGTCACGGTTGCGGCCCTCGAGCCGCCCGCCGTGCTCGAGGGCGATGTTGCGCGAGATCGCGAGCCCCAGACCGTGGCCCTTGGGCTTGGTCGTGAAGAACGGCAGGAAGAGGTGGTCGAGCTGCGCCGGCGTCAGGCCGGGGCCCTCGTCGGCCACGGCGAAGCGCACGTGCTCGCGGCCGAGGTCCGCGGCGCGCCGTGCGCTGAGCGCGATCACGCCGCCGGGCTGGGCCTGGGCGGCGTTGGTGAGGAGGTTCGCGAGCGCCTGGGTGACGAGCAGCGGGTCCACCTCGATGGGCGGCAGGCCGCGCTCCTCGGCGCGGCGCACGGTCGCGCCGGCGCGCGCGAGCTCGCGCTGCGCCACCTCGAGCGCCTGCTCGAGCAGGCGCTCGACGGGGCACACCTCCACGCGCGGCGCCAGCGGCCGGGAGTAGTCCACCAGCCGGCGCACGAGCTCGCTCACGCGCGCGATCTCACCGTCGAGCGCGACGGCGGTCTCCCGCAGCTCCGCCGCGTCGACCGGCCCCGCGCCGGCGGTGCGCGCGAGCACCTGGACCGCCGCCTTCATCCCGGCGAGCGGGTTCAGGATCTCGTGGCCGAGCTTGGCCGCCAGCTCCCCCACCGCCGACAGCTTCTCGCTCTGCACCAGCCGGCGGCGGTGCTCGATGAGCGAGGCGTCGGTCTCCTCGAGCTTGCGCACGAGCGCCGCGACGTCGCCGGCGAGCGCGTCGAGGTCGTCGCGGCCGGGCCGCACCTCGATGCGCGTCTTGTCCGCCGCCGACGCCACGGTCAGCTCGAGCTCGTAGATCGGGCGCGCCACGCGCCGCGCCCAGAGGAACCCCACGGCGAGGCTGGCGAGGGCGGCGAGGAGGCTGGTCGAGACGATGAGCCAGGCCAGCCGCGTCGTCGAGCGCTCCGACTCCGCCAGGGTCTGCTCGGCCCGCAGCCGGCTCACCTGGCCGAACTCCTGCACCAGGCCGAGCAGCGCGGCGATGTGGTTGTGGCTCGTCGCGAGGTGGCCCTTGGCGGCGTCCGTCCGGCCGCTCTCGAAGGCGGCGATGGCCTGGCGCCGCGAGCCGTCGTACTGCTCGTACTCGCGCTCGATCCGATCGAGGAGCTGAGCGCCGGCGGCGCTGGCGCCGCCCTCGTGGGCGCGGGCCAGCCACGTCGCGAACGTGCTGCGGCTCGCCTCCAGCGGCGCGAGCCACATCGGGTCGCGCGTGAGCATGTACTCGGCCACGAACCCCTTCTGGTACAGCAGCGACTGGAAGGCGGCGGTGTCGTTGAGCACCGTGATCTGGCGCGTCACCGCGGACCGGGTGAGCGCCGACAGGTTGCGCAGCGACACGAGCGCGACCCCGCACACCAGCGCGACGGCGGCCGCCGAGCCGAGCGACGCGAGGGTGAGGCGCACGGTGAGACGGTTGGGCCGCAGCCGCCGCATGCGCGGGATTATGGCGCCGCGCCGGCGGCGGGGGTACCCGGAACCGTCGCCGGCGGCACGAAATCGCTCGCCGGCGCGCCCGAGTGGTAACTTTCGCGTCACCCGCGGCGCGTGACTCCGCCTGCTTCCAGTGGGCACGCCCTGTGCATAGCACCGTCCGCACCGGAGGAGACCCATGAGACCCGTGCCGCGCGCGCTCGCCCGCATCCTCTCCCTCGCCGCCGTCGCCGCCGCCTGCGGCCCGATCCAGGGCGGCACGCAGATGCCGAACCCCGCCCGCACGACCGACCGCGTCGAGGCGCGCCAGTCCTACGAAGTCGGCCCCAACAAGGAAAACCACCGCTTCGAGGCCGCCTTCGAGGGCTGGACGCCGGGCGCGGTGCGCTTCGCGATCCGGCTCAAGCACCCCGACGCCTGCGCCGACCCGGCCAGCTACGAGCTCACCCTCACCGACGACGGCGGGCGAAGCGCGCCCTTCGTCCCGGCCAGCCAGCCGGTGCGCGCCACGGCGCGCGGGAGCGGCGGCGCGGCGCTGCAGGACGTGACCGTCACGGGGACGTTCGCGCTCGCGGTCGGGAAGGAGACGCGCTGGGTCGAGCTGCGCCTGCGCCCGCGCGACCCGTTCTGCAAGGAGGTGCGCTTTCGCTGGGACCTGACGCCGTGAGCCGCGGCTCGCCCGCGCGCTCGGCGGGCGTTTCGATGGACGGCGTTGTCGCTTCCGCTGGAGGAGGTGCGCACCGCCGCCGCTACATCCCGCGCCGGAACAGCCACCGCTGGCCGTCGTGCACGAGCTCGAAGCGGTGCGGGTCCTGCTTGCGGTCCCAGCGGTCGCCCTGGGGCGTGCGGATCTGGAAGCTGCCGTCGATGTAGACGTCGACCAGCGCGAGCATGCACGGCTTCTTCTGATTCGGGTCCATCCGCGAGCCGCACGAGGCGTTCTTGACCTCGATGTGCATGTACTGCATCGAGTAGCGCAGCGTCTCGATCTGGCTGAGGCGGCGCTGCAGGACCGCGCGCAGGCCGTCGTAGCCGTAGTCGTCGTCGGCGCCCGGCGTGCCCGAGTCCTCGAAGTAGTCGGGGCTCGCCATCGAGAGCAGCGCGACCGCGTCCTTGCGCTCCATCGCCATCCGGTAGCGCTCGACGACCTGGACGAGCTCGCGGTTCTGGGGGGTGTCCAGCACCCGCGTGTAGGGGATGACCTGCTCCTTGACACAGCCGCCGAGCGCGAGCGCCATGAGCGCCGTCACGGCGAGGACGTTACGCATGCGAGGACCTCCGCTGAGGGACCGGCTCCGGGGGTAGAACGGACGGGGCCGCCCCGACTATTCCGGGGGCCGCGATTATAGCACCCGGCGTCGGCGCCGCCAGAACGCGAGCAGCGCGACCAGGACGGCGGGACCGAGCGCGCCGCCGGTCGCCGCCGCGCGGCAGCCGCAGCCGGCCTGCCGCGGGCCGACCGCCGGCGGCGCCGCGCCGGGCGGGCCCCCGGCCCCCGCGACCGGCAGCGGCGGCGGCGGCAGGATGACCGCCACCTCGCGCTCGATCCGGCCCGCGGCGCCATGGCTGTCCAGGACCTCGGCGGCGAAGCGGTAGCGGCCGACGGCGTTGAAGGTCCACGTGATCTCGGTCGCCCGGATCTCCTCGCCCGCGGGCGTCCGGATGAAGCTCGCGAGCACGCTGTCGCCGTCGGGATCGCGGCTCTCCTCGGTGCTGAGCACCGCCCGCTGGCCCACGAGGACGACGGCCGGGGCGCCGGGGGCGGGCTGGCTCGTGGCGGCCGGGGCCGCGCCCCCCGCCGGGCGCACCGTGAGCGCCGCGACGGGCGGCCGGTTGCCCTGGGCCGGCACCGCCTCGTACAGGCGCTTGCGCTGCCAGCCGCGCTTGACCGGGAAGCCCTGGGAGGGCGGCGGCGCCGTGAGCTCGGCGCCGACGTAGAAGGTGGCCCCGTCGCCGAGCGCGTCGGGCGCGACGTCGTAGAGCGGCACCTCGACGTGGCCCCACGAGTCGAGGAAGCGCCAGCCCTCGGGGCGCCGCGGCAGCCGGAAGAGCACGCGGCCGCGGACGGGCTGCGGCAGCCCGTTGAGCGCGAGGACGCGGGTCGGCGTCTTCTGCTCGGTCCACAGGTTCCCCGACGGCAGCGACGGCAGGCCGTGGGGGCCGTCGAACGGGGCCGTGTTCAGCGAGCGGCCGTCGACCTCGATCAGCCGGTAGCCCCAGTAGTCGCTCGCGCCCAGCGGCACGCTCGAGGCGGTCGTGACGCGCAGGAAGTCCAGGCTGCGGCGGGTGCGCACGCCGGGCGCCAGCTCCTCGCCCGGCGCATAGACCCGGTGCTCGTCGTGGTGCGCGTGGCCGTCGATGTAGTAGCTCGCGTACCGCGCCAGCAGCCGCAGCAGCCGCGTGCCGCTGTGCTCGGCCGGCCGCTCGACGCGGCGGCTGCCGTCGCTCGACCAGCCCGCGTCGTAGTTCCACTCCTGGAACGGCCCGAGGCCGAGCGGGCTCGTCGGGAACGGCTGGTTCGCCATGAACCGCGACTCGGCCGGCTCCGTCAGGTTGCCGCGCGGGTCGTTGTGGCCGAAGACGACGACGGTCTTCCCCGCCGCCGCCGCGCGCTTGAGGTCCTCCTCGAGCCAGCGGAGCTGCTCGTCGCTCATCGTGCCGCCGTAGTTGTCCACCGCCGGCGCGCCGAGGTGCACGTCGAAGGCGTCGACGTAGAGCGCGTAGCTGTGGCGGCGCGCCGGCGAGCCGTCGTAGGTGTTGAGCGACACGAGGTGCAGATCGCCGTAGTCCCACGAGTAGTAGGGCGGGCCGAAGGTGCGCTTCCAGTACGACAGGCCGTCGCGCCGCAGGTCCGAGAAGAGGTACGCCTTGATGTCGCCGAAGACGCACTCGAGGAGCGCGAAGGCCTTCGGCCAATCGAACGGGGCGGCCACGTGCTGCTGGCACGTGGTGAGGCCGGAGACGACCTTCGCGGGCGTCCCCCGGATGCGCACGCCGTAGGTGACGTACGCGTCGTGGTTGCCAGGCAGCATGAAGGTCGCGAAGCGCGCCTCCTTCCACAGGCGCCAGGCCTCCTCGTACTCCTGCGGGAACTCGAGCCCGAAGAGGAGGTCGCCGGCGTGGACCACGAACTCGGGATCGAAGAAGCCGAGCTCGTGGAGCTGCTGGCGGGCCATCGCGCGGTTGCCCTCCCGCTCGCCGCGCCGCGGATAGTCGCCGGCGTTGCGGTCGGCGTTCTTCGTCCGCCACGACGGATCCCAGAGCTGGTGGTCGGCGATCACGGCGAACCGGAACTGCCGCCGCGCGTCGCCGTAGATGCGCACGGCGTTCGGCTGCGAGTCGCGCAGCTGCGGGCCGGCCACGTCGAGGTCGTAGACGTCGCGGGGGGCGCGGGCGGGCACCTGGACCCGCAGCCGCGTGAGGCCGCGCGCCTGATCGCGGCTCGCCTCGAGCACCTGCAGCGGGAAGCGCGCGGCGGTGCCGGTCGGGCGCAGCATGAGGTGCAGCTTCCACGCCTTGGGATCGGTGTCCGCGGCCTCGGTCTGGACGAAGACCTGGAAGTCGCCGCCGTACGGGACCAGCGCGGGCAGGCCCATGGTCGGGTACACCACGTGCCGGATGCGCGGGAAGATGGCGTCCGGCTGCGGCGGGGTGCGGTGGCTGTAGAGCGGGTCCGGCAGCGACGCGAGCGAGTCGGCCCGCGCCGCGGCGCCGGCCGCGACGACGAGGACAGCGAGGACCAGGCGGTGCAGCACGGACGAGATGATACCAAACTCCCGGCGCGCCGACGGCCGGACACGCGCAAGCGCCCGAATTGACGGACGCACGAGCAGGCTCCTATACTGGCGTTCCGGAGGCGCGCGGGCCATGACCGAGACGAGCGAGCGCACCGAGCGCGAGCACCCCCGCTTCGTGGTCGACGCCTACGTCGACTACACCGGGACCGAGGTCCTCCTCTACCACCGCATCGAGAACATCTCGCTCGGCGGCATCTGCATCCAGACCCCGAGCATCGAGGACATCGGCACCGTCGTCGACCTGGTCATCAACTTCCCGGACCTGCACGCGTCGGTGAGCGTGCGTGGCCAGGTCGTGTGGGCCAACCGCGAGCCGCCCCCCGACATCGGGATCCGCTACATCGATCTCGACGACGAGAAGCGCGAGACCCTGCGCGCGTACATCACCCGGGTCCGCCGGCCGTGAGCGCGGCGAAGCCGGCCGGGCCCGCGGCGCGCAGCGCCTCGAGGCGGGCGAGGTAGCGGCGGAAGTCCTTGCGCGGCCCCTCGGGCGTGGGGAGCGACAGCCCGGGCAGGTGGACGTCGGTGATGCGCGTCACGGTGAAGCGCAGCGCCGCCGCGCGCGCCTCGGCGTAGAGCCCCGCGCGCTCCGCGGCGCCGAGCGGCCGCACGGCGTCGTAGCCGCGGCACAGCGCCTGCGCCCGCGAGGCGAGGAACGCGCCGTCGAAGCACCAGTCCAGCAGCGCGACCGCGAGGTCGTAGCCGAGCGTGCCGCCGCAGGCCTGCTCGAAGTCGAGGAGCGCGGCGAGGCGGTCGCGGTCGAACAGCACGTTGTCGCGGAACAGATCCTGGTGGATGAGCCCCGCCGGCAGGTCGCGGCGGCGGTGGACGGGCAGCCAGGCGGCCTCGTCCCACAGCACCGGCAGCGCGGCGGCGACGGCCGGATCGGCGCAGCCGGCGAGCCCGCGCATGCGGCCGAGGATCTCCTCGAACGTGTAGCGCCCGGCGCCCGGACCCGTGACGCCGGCGCCGCCGAGGTGCAGGCGCGCGAGCGCCGCGCCGACCTGCTCGGCGTGCTCCGGCCGGATCTCGCCGCGGCCGATGATGCGGCCGGCCGCCCAGTCGAAGAGCGAGACCAGCAGCCCGCCGTGCCAGGCGAAGCCGCGGCCGTCGCGGGCGCGCCACGGCCGGGGCGTCGGCACGCCGGCCGCGATGAGGTGCTCGATCAGGGCGACCTCGGCGCCGACCTCGGTCTCGGTCTTGCCGACGTTGATCCGCAGGAAGAGCGGCCCCGCGTCGGTCTCGACGCGGTAGCCCACGTTCACGCTCCCCGACAGGGGCGCGCTGATGGCGCGCGCCGGACCGGCGCCGAACGGCGCGAGCGCCGCGCCGATGTCCTCCGCGCCGAGCGGGCCTGCTGACGTCATAGCGGCAAGAGTAACGTCGCGCGGCCGGGGCTCAAGGGCCAGGACTTGCGCCTGTCCAGGATCGCCCCATGGGGGATGTCGGGCGGCGGGCCCGCCCGGCAGGAAAAGAAGGAACTACCATGGCCATGAGGGTTGAACCGAGGGACGCGGCGGGGGCAGCAGCGGCCGCCTGGCGCGAGTTCCGGACCGGCTTCTGGCAGAAGGAGATCGACGTCCGGGACTTCATCCAGCAGAACTACACCGAGTACGACGGGGACGCCGCCTTCCTCGCGCGCGCCACCCCGCGCACGCGGAGCATCTGGGACCGGCTCCAGGAGCTGTTCGTCGAGGAGCGGCGCAAGGGCGTGCTCGACGTCTCCCAGATCCCGAGCTCCATCACCGCCCACGCGCCCGGCTACATCGACCGCGAGCGGGAGATCATCGTCGGGCTGCAGACCGACGCGCCGCTCAAGCGCGCGATCATGCCGAACGGGGGCTGGCGGATGGTCGTCAGCGCGCTGCAGGCCTACGGCTTCGCGCCGGACCCGCAGGTCGCGGAAACGTTCACGCGCTACCGCAAGACGCACAACGAGGGCGTGTTCGACGCGTACACGGCCGACATCCGGCGCTGCCGCAAGTCGCACATCCTGACCGGGCTCCCCGACGCGTACGGGCGGGGGCGCATCATCGGCGACTACCGGCGCGTGGCGCTGTACGGCGTGGCCCGGCTCCTCGCGCGGAAGCGGGAGGAGCGCGGCGAGCTCGACGCCGTCCCGTCGACCGACGACATCATCCGCGATCGCGAGGAGCTGGCGGAGCAGGCGCGGGCGCTGATGGAGCTGCAGGCGATGGCGGCGAGCTACGGGTTCGACATCTCGCGCCCGGCGGCGAACGCGCGCGAGGCCGTGCAGTGGCTCTACTTCGGGTACCTCGCCGGCGTGAAGGAGCAGAACGGCGCGGCGATGTCGCTCGGCCGCACCTCCACCTTCCTGGACGTGTACTTCGCGCGCGATCTCGCGTCCGGCGCCCTCACCGAGGAGCAGGCCCAGGAGATCGTCGACGACTTCGTCATCAAGCTGCGCATCGTCCGCTTCCTGCGCACGCCGGAGTACGACGAGCTGTTCGCCGGCGATCCCACCTGGGTGACCGAATCCATCGGCGGGCTGGGCGACGACGGCCGCGCGCTCGTGACGAAGACGAGCTTCCGGTTCCTGAACACGCTGTACAACCTCGGTCCGGCGCCGGAGCCGAACCTGACGGTCTGGTACTCGCCCCGCCTGCCCGACGGCTTCCGCCGCTACGCCGCCAAGGTCGCCATCGACACCAGCGCGCTCCAGTTCGAGAGCGACGAGATCATGCGCCAGACCTGGGGCGACGACGGCGCGGTCGCCTGCTGCGTCTCGCCGATGCTGGTCGGCAAGCAGATGCAGTTCTTCGGCGCGCGGGCGAACCTCGCGAAGTGCCTGCTCTACGCCATCAACGGCGGGCGCGACGAGATCAGCGGCGAGCAGATCGGCCCGGCGGCCGCGCCGGTCGAGGGCGACGTCCTCGACTTCGACGACGTGCTCGGGAAGTTCGAGCACATGATGGACTGGCTCGCCCGCGTGTACGTCGAGGCCATGAACGTCATTCACTACATGCACGACAAGTACGCCTACGAGCGGGTCGAGATGGCGCTGCACGACTACGCGCCGCTCAGGACCATGGCGTTCGGCATGGCCGGGATGTCGGTCGTGGCCGACAGCCTGTCGGCCATCAAGTACGCGCAGGTGCGCGTCGTCCGCGACGAGACGGGGCTCGTCACCGACTACCGGACGGAGGGGGCGTTCCCGCTGTTCGGGAACAACGACAACCGGGTGGATCAGCTCGCGGTGTGGCTCGTCAGCAGCTTCATGAACAAGCTGCGCCGGCACCCGACGTACCGGAACGCGCTGCACACGCAGTCGATCCTGACGATCACGTCGAACGTCGTCTACGGCAAGGCCACCGGCAACACGCCCGACGGCCGCCGCCAGGGGGAGCCGTTCGCGCCGGGCGCGAACCCGATGTCCGGCCGCGACCGCCGCGGCATCCACGCGTCAGCGGCATCGGTGGCGAAGATTCCCTTTCGCGACGCGGCGGACGGCATCTCGCTCACGGCCACGCTGGTGCCGGAGGGGCTCGGCCGCGTCCCGCAGGACCGCGTCGCCAACCTGACGGCCATGCTGGACGCGTTCTTCAGCGCGACCGGCTACCACATGAACGTGAACGTCCTCAACCGCGAGATGCTCGCGGAGGCGATGGAGCACCCCGAGAAGTACCCGTCGCTCACGATCCGCGTCTCGGGCTACGCGGTGAACTTCGTCCGGCTCACCCACGACCAGCAGCTGGACGTGATCACGCGGACGTTCCACGGAGCGACCTGATGTCCCGGGCCACCGCCACCGGGCGGCCGCCCCTCCTGGCGAAGGACCCATACGAGCTGCGGGTGGGGCTCGGCGCCGGCGTCACCGAGGGGGACCTCCGCGCGGCGCTCGCGACCGGCGAGGTGGGGTTCCTGCACTCGTTCACGACCGGCTCCACCGTCGACGGCCCGGGTGTGCGCGTGGTGGCCTGGACGACCGGCTGCATGTGGCGCTGCCGCTACTGCCACAACCCCGACACGTGGACGATGACCAACGGCATCCCGGTGACGGTGACGAAGATCATCGACGAGCTGCGCAAGTACCGCCACGGCCTCAAGATCATGCGGGGCGGGCTCACGGTCAACGGCGGCGAGCCGCTGATGCAGCGGCGCTTCGTCGTGCGCCTGCTCCAGGCGGCGCGGGCGATGGGCGTGCACACCGCGATCGAGACCAACGGGTACTACGGCGACCAGCTCAGCGACCAGGACCTCGAGGCGATGGACCTCGTGCTGCTCGGCATCAAGACGTGGGATCCCGAGCGCCACCGGCGGCTCACCGGGATGGACATCGGACCCACGCTGGCGTTCGCGCGCCGGCTCGCGGCGCGCCGGCAGAAGATCTGGGTGCGCTTCGTCCTCGTGCCCGGCCTGACCGACGACGACGCGGACATGGCGCAGATCGCCGAGTTCGCCGCGGGGCTGCGGAACGTCGAGCGCGTGGACGTGCTGCCGTTCTCCCAGCTGGGCCGGTACAAGTGGCAGCAGCTCGGCCTGGACTACACGCTCGAGTCCGTCGAGCCGCCTCCGCCCGAGGCCGTCGAGCGGGCCTGCGCCATCTTCCGCCGCGCCGGGCTGAACGCGTACTGATCTCCCCTGCGTCCCGGCGCGTCCACCGCCGGGCCGGGCGCCGAACTTGACCTCCAGTCGGAAACGGGGTGTTATGGGCGGCAGCGCAGGGGGCCGCCCCGATGCCCGTGAACGAAGACCGACGCCGGCTGGTCGAGGACCACCTCGGGCTCGTGCGCGCGCAGGCGGCCGAGATCGTCAAGGGCCTGCCCCAGACGATCGAGTTCGACGACCTCGTCGCGTACGGCACCACCGGCCTGTGCGAGGCGGCGGAGCGGTTCGAGCCCGAGCGCGGGCTCAGCTTCAGCACGTTCGCCTACTACCGGATCCGCGGGGCGATCTACGACGGCCTGCGCAGCTCCGGCTGGCTGCGGCGCCGCGAGTACGAGCGCGTCCGCCAGCGCGAGCGGGTCGACGCCTACTTGCAGAGCCACGCCGACCGGACGGGGCCGGCGACCAGCCTCGACCGCGAGGTCGCCGGCCTCGCCGACACCCTCGCCGGCGTCGCCACCATCTTCGTCGCCTCGCTCGAGGCCGAGATGGTCGACCCGCCCGCCGACGGGCCGGCGCCCGGGGACGCGCTGGAGCTCGGCGAGCTCGGGGTGGTGCTCCGGCGCGCCATCGCGGAGCTGCCGGAGCAGGAGCGGCGCATCGTCGAGGACGCCTACTTCGGCGGCAAGAACCTGCTCGAGGCGGGTGCCGCCATCGGCATCTCCAAGTCGTGGGCCTCCCGCGTGCACGCGAGCGCCATCGACCACCTGCGGCGGGCGATCGCGCCCGAGGTCTCGGGCGAGCCGCGGACCGCCGTCGTGGCCGCGGGCCCCGCCGCCGCCCGCGCCCCCTCGGGCCCGGCCCGCGCCGCGGCCGGCGCGGCGCGCCCCGCCCGCGCCGCGCCGCCCACGGCGGACGCAACCTCGCGACCGCCGCGGCGATAACCCGCCCGGAGGTTGTGCATGAGCTTGCCCATCGGGGCGGTCGGCCGCGCGGCCGCGGCCGTCACCGAGATGCCCCGCCACCCGCCGGCGGCCGCCGCCACGCACCCCTTTGCCGAGGTCCTCGGCGAGCGCGCCGGGCCGCCGCCCGCCGCGCCGCCGCCCGCCCTGCGCACCGGTCCCGCGCGCGGCCCCGCGGCCGCCGCCCCCCCGGCGGCTCCGCCGGGCGGCCCGGCCACGCTGCGCCGCGTCCTCGTCGACCTCGTCGCGGGCGAGCGCAAGCTCGACGGCGTCGTCAAGGCGGCGATGAGCGGCCGCGACTTCACCGTCCAGGAGCTCATCGGCATCCAGGCGGCGGTCTTCCGCCACAGCCAGGAGATGGAGGTCGTCTCGCGCCTCGTCGACCGGCTCACGGGGACCATCAAGACGACGTTGCAGACGCAGGTGTAGGGGGCTGCGAGGAAATGCAACACGGAGACGCGGAGGCACGGAGGATGATTCTGGTTATTCAAGATCTTGCTCCGTGTCACCGTGCCTCCGTGTTGCATTTCCCCCGTCCGGTGGAGTAGAACGCTGCCCATGCGCGCCCTCGCCGCGGCTGTGCTCTTCACCTGCATCTCCGGCTGCTCGAACGTGGAGCTGCAGCACGGCCTCGACGAACGCCAGGCGAACCAGATCGTCCTCACCCTCGATCAGGCCGGGATCACCGCCGACAAGCTCAAGGAGGAGGGCGGCCGGGAGGCGACGTTCCGCGTGCGCGTCGCCGGCGCCGACGCGGCGCAGGCGTGGAAGGTCCTCAAGGCCCACGAGCTGCCGCGCGAGCGCGCGAAGGGCCTGCTCGAGGTCTTCGGCCAGCCGAGCCTGATCCCCACCGCCACCCAGGAGCGCGCGCTGCACCTCACCGCGCTCTGCGGCGAGCTCAGCCGCACCCTCGAGACCGTCGACGGCGTGCTCACGGCCCGGGTGCACGTCTCGCTGCCCGACGACAACCCGTTGCGCGAGGGCGCCGAGCGCGTGCGGCCGGCGGCCGCGGTGCTCATCAAGGCCCGCCCCGGCACCGCCCTCGGCGAGGACGAGGTCCGCAAGCTCGTCGCGGGCAGCGTCGATGGGCTCGACCCGGCGAAGGTGAGCGTGGTCATCACCGCGGCGCAGGCGGCGCCCGCTACGGTCGGCAGCGATCTCGCGCACCTGGGCCCGTTCCGCGTGGCGCGCGCGAGCCGCGGCCCGCTGCTGGCCACGCTCCTCGGGCTGCTCGGGCTCATCCTGCTGCTGGCGCTCGTGCTCGTGGTCACGGCGCTGCGCGCGTCGCGCGCCCGGACGGCGGCGCTCGACGCGGTCGGGCCGACCGGCGAGCCCCTCACGACGCGGGGGAGCGTGGTGTCGATGGGACGCGGGCCCGCGCGGTAGTCCGGGCGGTGGCCCGGGCGGTGGCCCGGCGACCCGCGCGGCCGGATCAGCGCAGCAGGAACGGGTAGGTGATGGCGAGCGAGGGGCGCTTGAAGCGCGGGAACGTGGCCGACTTCACGGCGGCGACCACGCAGTCGCCCGTGGGCGTGCCGGCGAACTCGCCGACCGACCGCGCCGACGCGACCTTGCCGTTCTTGCCGATGCTGAGCGCGACCTTCGCGGTGCCCGCGACCTGGTACTTGTCGTAGCAGCCCTGGACCTTGCCCTTCACCGCGCTCATGCCGGTCTTGATCTGATCCTGGCTGAGCGTGTCGGGCAGGCTGTCCTCGGCGTCGGCCGCGGGCTTGTCCTCCCTCTTCGCGGCGGCGCCGGTGTTGAGCAGCGCGTCCAGGTCGTCGCCCTTTTTGCCCGCCGGCTTGGGCGCCTCGAGCTTCGGCTCGTCCTTCGCGCCGGGCTTCGCCGGCTCCTTCGCCGCCTTCGGCTCCTTCGCCGCCACGGGCTTGGGCTCGCCCCGCTCGTGATCGTCGGCCTTGCCCTTCTCGGCCCGGGCCTTGCGCTCGGCCGGATCGAGGGCGGCCGCGGGGGCGGCCTTGGCGCCACCCGCCTCCTGCGGCGCGGCGAGCGCGACCGCGCCGGCCGGGTGCGCCTGCGAGGCGGGCGCCACGCCGGGCGCCGCCGGGGCGCCCCCGGTCTCCGACGGCGCCTGCATGGCGACGGGCACCGGCGGCGGGGCGCCCTCGGGACCGGCGGCGCGGATGATGGTGCGCTGGGTGCCGGAGAGGATCGCGAACACGACCCCGGCGACCACGACCAGGCCGCCGAGCGCCGCGACGGGCACGACCCACCCGGGCCGGCGCTGGGCCGCGGGCACCTGGACCGCCATCATCGGCTGGCTGACGGAGAGCGGGATCTCCGTCGCGCTGACGGCGGCGACCGCTTCCTCCTCGGCGCGCCTGAGGGCGGCTTCCTGGGCGCCGATGTCACGCGACGCCATCTTGCGGATCTCGATGAGACCCGAGTCCTCGGGCTTCTCGGTCTTGTCCTGCTCCTGGATCGTCATCTTCAGCCTCGACCAGAGGTTCTCGTGGTAACCCGCGGGCGGCTCCGGGACCGGCATCCCGTGGAGCGCCATGTCGACCGCCTCGAGCTCACCGAGCTCGGCGCGGCAGGGCGCGCAGCCCGTCAGGTGCTCCTCGATGGCCGCGCGCTCGTCATCCTCGACGTGCTCGTCGAGGACCGCGGACATCCGGCTGCGCACGTCGCTGCACAGCATCTAGCCGCCTCCGTTCGGGGGGGGCTCT
>DASXVK010000386.1:0-2147 GCA_036504295.1 Polyangia bacterium | reverse complement strand
GCGCGCATCGTCGTGGCGATGACCTGGAAGTTGGGGTACGCCTGCGAGACGCGCCCGATCACCGCGCCGAACTGCTCGACCGGGAGCTTGGTCAGCCCTTCGTCGACGCCCTCGACCTCGAAGCCGAGCGCCGCCGTGAAGTCCTCCTCGTTGCCGATCATGACGTCCACGTAGGGCGCGATCGCCTTGTTGACCTCTTGCGCCTTGGCCTGGCCGCCGATCGACTTCCAGAGGCTGGGACGGTAGTTGAGGTCGTACGAGACGATCGTGCCGTGCCTGCGCGCAGCCTTCACGGCCTCGATCGCGACCTCGGCCGCCGACTCGGACAGCGCCGCGAAGATGCCGCCCGTGTGGAGCCAGCGTGCGCCCAGGCTGCCGAACAGGTGGTCGAAGTCGATGTCGCCGGGCTTGACCTGGCTGATCGCGGTGTTGCCGCGGTCGGAGACCCCGACGGCACCGCGCACGCCGAAGCCGCGCTCGGTGAAGTTCAGTCCGTTGCGGACAGTGCGGCCGACGCCGTCCGACGCCACCCAGACGATGTGGCTGGTGTCGAGGCCGCCGGTGAGGATGAAGTCCTCGACGAGACGACCGACCTCGTTGTCGACCAGCGCCGTCACCACCGCGCCGCGCAGACCGAAGACCCGACGCAGGCCGCGGACAACGTTGTACTCGCCACCGCCTTCCCAGGCCTGGAAGGTGCGGGTCGTACGGATCCGGCCCTCGCCGGGATCGAGCCGGAGCATGACCTCGCCGAGCGCGACGGCGTCGTACCGGCACTCCTCCACGGGACGCAGCTTCATCGCACTCCTCACTTCCCCACGGCGGCGGCCGCGGCGACCGCCTCGGTGCACAGCTGGGTGATCGTCGCGAACGCGCCCTCGCGGATCGCGTCGACGGGCACCATCCAGGACCCGCCCACCGCCGGGATGCAGGTGAGCGACAGGTACTCGGCGACGTTGGCGGCGGTGATGCCGCCGGTGGGGACGAAGCGGACGCCCCCGAAGGGTGCGGACAGGGCCTTGATGGCCGCGGCACCTCCGTACACGTTGGCCGGGAAGAACTTCACGGTGTCGAGGCCCAGCTCGAGGGCGGCCATGATCTCGGACGGGGTGACGGCTCCCGGCAGTACGGGGATGCCGGCGTCCTGGGCGGCGCGGACCACGTCGGCGCGGAGGCCGGGGCTCACGATGAAGGTGGCGCCGGCGTCGATTGCCTGGGCGACGTGCGCGGGGTTGAGCACCGTGCCGGCGCCGACGATGAGCCCCTCGACCGAGGTCATCGCGCGGATGGACTCCGCGGCCGCAGCCGTACGGAAGGTCACCTCGGCGACGGGGAGCCCCCCGGCAACCATCGCCCGGCCCAGCGGCTCGGCGTCATGCGCGTCGTGGAGCACCACGACCGGCACGATCCGTGAGGAGAAGATCTCGTTTGTCACAACCACTCCGTTGTCTCGTCCAACTCATCGGCAAGCGTTTTCCCTGCGTGAAGACTACGCTAGCGCAAGCATCGCAGCACGGCTGGCCGGAAGTTGTCACCTCGAAAAGTATCTCAATGTCAAGGTATCTCCGCTTTGGCGCTAGAGTCCCCCATGTGGTGACTCTCAGCGATGTGGCTAAGGCAGCCGGCGTGTCCTTGTCGACCGCGTCCCGCGCCATCAACGGCAGCAAGGACCGCACGGTCAACCCCGATCTGCGCGATCGCGTGCTCGCCGCAGCCGCCGAGCTGCGGTACGCACCCAACGCCGCCGCGCAGGCGATCGCCCGCGGCCGCTCCTCGACGCTCACGCTGATCGTCCACGACATCACCGACCCTTACTTCTCCTCGGTCGCCGCCGGCGCCTCCCGCGCCGCGCGCGCTGCCGGCTCGACCGTCATCCTTGGCATCACCGGCCACGACATCACCGAGACGCTCAGCCTCGTCGAGGCTGCGCGCAGCCACCGCTCGCAGGCACTGGTCCTGGTCGGAGGCCTCGTGGCCGACGCCGACGCCCTCGCCGCACTGCAGTCGGCCATCGACGACTTCCGCCGCTCGACCGGCGCCGGCGTCGCGCTCGTCGGTCAGCCCGTGCTCGATGTCGCCTGCATCGCGCCGGCCAACCGCGACGGCGCGGCCGCGCTGGCGCGGGCCCTGGTCGCCAAAGGGCTGCG
>DASXVK010000385.1:0-18509 GCA_036504295.1 Polyangia bacterium | reverse complement strand
GGGCGCGCCGCGGGCGGACCGGCGCGGTGCTCCCGCGCCCAGCGGCCGAAGTCCGGCGGGAGGTCGGTCGTGAGGCGGCCACGGTCGAGACGGTGCCACGGGCACCGCGCGCCAGGCTCGGTGCCGCCGATGAAGTGCTCGAGCTTCGTCGGGCAGAACGGGTGCGGCGCCATGCCCGAGAGGCGGCACACCGGCCGGGTGACGATCCCGGCCGGCGGCTCGGGGAGCGTGAGCGGCGCGCCGTCCGCGACGGCGAGGAGCCCGGCCCGCACGAGCGGTCCCGCGCTCCACATCGCGAGCGTGCCGCGCGTGCCGGCGCCGGCGAAGTCGCCGCCCCACGCGGCCACGATCGCCTCGCGGGTCGCCCCGATGGCGACGGTGTCGGCGAAGCCCGACGAGGTGCCCGTCTTGGCCGCGACACGGAACGGCAGGTCGAGCGGCAGCTCGGCGCCGAACACCGCGCGCCGCGCGTCGGCGTCGGCGAGCATGTCCATCACGAGCCAGCTCACCTGGGGGGAGAAGAGGCGCACCGGCCGCGGCGTCGCGTCGTCCGCGAGGCCGGTGGCCCGCACCACCGCGCCGCCGTTGACGAGGAAGCCGTACGCCGCGGCGAGATCGACGAGGCGCACCTTGCCCGAGCCGAGGGCGAGCGAGAGGCCGTAGTCGCTGGCGGTGCCCTCGAGCGGCGTCAGGCCCCCCTGCCGCAGCCGCTCGAGCAGCGCGGGCACGCCCACCCGCTCGAGCACGTGCACCGCGGCGAGGTTGTAGGATCCCGCGAGCGCCTCGCGGTAGCGCGCGGGGCCGTGCTCCTTCACCGCGCGCGTGAGCGCGTACGCCGACGACGGCACGTCGCCGATGTCGGCGGCGACGGTCGCGGGCGTATCGCCGGCCTCGAGCGCCAGGGCGTAGATGAAGGGCTTGAGCGCCGAGCCCGGGTGGCGAGGCGTGGTCGTGATGTTCACCTGGCCGGCGGCCGGATCGTCGTAGCTCCCGGAGCCCACCATGGCGCGGACGGCCCCGGTGCGCGGGTCGAGGACGACCACCCCGGCGTCGCGCACGCCGCTCCCGCGCCGCGCCGCCAGGTGCTGCCGGACGCGCTCCTCGAGCTGCCGCTGCAGGCCGAGGTCGAGCGTCGTGCGCACCACGCCGCCGCGGGCCCGGCGCTCCGGCGGCAGCTGCGCGAGCACCCAGTCGACGAAGTGCGGCGCCTCGCGGGCGGGGTCCTCCAGGCGGAGGGCCAGCGGCTCGGCGAGGGCGCGGGTGCGCTCGCCCTGGCTCAGGAGGCCGCGCGCGACCATGAGGTCGAGCACGTGCTGGCGGCGCGCGAGCGCGCGGTCGAGGTGCCGCACCGGGTCGTAGCCGACCGGCGCCCGCGGCAGCACCGCGAGCAGCGTGCCCTCGCCGAGGCTGAGGCTGGCCGCGGGCTTGCCGAAGTAGCGCCGCGCCGCGGCCTCGATGCCGTAGGCCCCGTTGCCGTAGTAGGCGCGGTTCAGGTACTGCTCGAGGATCGCGCGCTTCGGCAGCGCGCGCTCGAGGCGCAGCGCGAGCACGACCTGCCGGAGCTTCCAGCGCGCGTCGCGCCGCGCCGGCTCCTCGACGAGACGCATGAGCTGCATCGTGATCGTCGAGGCGCCCGAGACGGGCCGCCGGGCGCGCGCCGCGAGCAGCGCCGCGCGGCCGATGGCCCGCGCATCGACGCCGCCGTGGGCGAAGAAGCGGTGGTCCTCGGACGCGATGGTCGCCGTCACGACGGGCGAGGCCACGCGGTCGAGCGTGACCCACGACTGCCGGCCGCCGCCCCGGAGCGGCACGTCGCGCAGCACCTCGCCGCGGCGGTCGGTGAGGACGAGGCTCGCGCGGTCGTCGGGGCGGAGGCGCGCGACCGGGTAGTCGACGGCGCGCACGGCCACGGCGAGGGCCAGGCCGAGGCCGAGGAGGAGGATCACGAGCCCGACGGCGGCGGCGGCGAGGATGCGCTTCATGGTCGGCTCCTAGGAGCGTGCGGGAAAATGCAACACGGAGGCACGGTGACACGGAGTAAGTTCTTGAATAATCAGAAGCATCCTCCGTGCCTCCGCGTCTCCGTGTTGCATTTCCCCGCAGCCTGCTAGCGGGTCACGGTCAGGCTCTCGGCGCCGCTGCGGCCGGCGATGGCGGGGCGGTACATCGCCTCGGCGGTCGCGGGCGGCGCGACGAAGACGCCGGCGCTCGTCGCCCGCGCCAGGTACTCGACGCTCGAGGCGCCGGCCACGAGCACCTCGGTGAAGATCTCGACGCGGTCGTCGCGGAGCTGCCGGTGCTCCCACACCGTCGCCCGGTCCCGCAGCCACCACGGCTGGGCGAGCTCCGCGGCGCGCCGGGCCCGGTCGAGGACGGGCTCGAGGCCGGCGGGGAGGTGGTCGACGACGGCCACGTGGGCCTGCTGGCGCGCCGCGCGGACCGTGAGGCGCACCTTCACGGTCTGGCCGACCGTCACGCGCTCGACCGCGGCGCCGCTCGCCGGGTCGAGGTACTGGCGCGCGACGGTGAAGCCGGCGTCGACGGGCTGCGGCGCGAGCGCGCGCGCGACGCGCAGCCGGGCCGTGTAGTACACCTCGTGGCCGCCCGCCTCGATGCGCAGGGTGCCGGCCGCGAGCTTCGCCATCGGCACCGCGACGCGGCGCACCTCGCCGGGCGCGAGGGTGCCGCGCACGAGGGCGCGGCCGCCGAGCGTCACGCTCACCTTCGCCGGGGCGCCGGCGCGGCGCGCCCGGGCGAGGTCGGCGAGCGCGACGAGCGCGTAGAGGTTCTCCTGCGTGTTGGACCAGCGCCCCTGCTCGCGGGCGCCGAGGAGGCCGTCGGCGAGCCGGGGGATCAGCGGGTGCCCGGGCGCGACCTCGATCAGGGCCGAGAGGACGATGGCCGTCGTGCGCGGCGCCGAGCTCAGGTAGTACCAGAGCCGGTCCTCGTCGGGCTCGCGCAGCACCGCGGCGCCCGTGCCGGCGGGCGCCGCCGCCGCGATCTCGCCGACGAGCTGCTGCGCGAGCGCGGGCTGGCCGGCGCGCGCGAGGGCGCGGGCGAGGAGGGCCTTGCCGTACAGCGGCAGCCCGGCGCGCTCCTCGTAGAGGCGCGCCGCCGCGCCCGGCTCGGGGCGGCCGACCACGCCGAGGACGTAGAGCGCGAACGCGCGCGCCCCGGCGCTGCCGGCGTGGGCCCGGGCGTCGACGCGCGTGTCGGCGGTCACCGCCTTGCGCAGCGAGGCGGCGCCCGCGGCGACCGCCTTCGCGTCGACCGCGTAGCCGGCCTGCTTGGCGAGGGCGAGCCCCCACAGCGCGTAGGCCGTCAGGTGCGCCTCCGCGGGCGCGCCGGGCCACAGCCCGAAGGCGCCGTCCTCGTGCTGGTGGCGGTAGATCTTCGCGAGGCCGGCCTCGACGAAGCCGTTGAGCGCGCCCCGGCTGACGCCGAGGTCGAGGGTCCGGGTGAGGTCCTTGAGCGCGACCATCGGCACGACCCGCGAGGTGGTCTGCTCGAGGCAGCCGTAGGGGTAGCCGACGAGGTAGCGCACGCTCTCGTCGAGGCGGCCGACGCCGCTCGTGTCGAGGCTGAGCTCGAGCCCGCCCTCGCCGGGCAGGACGCCCGCGGGCAGCGCGACCGGGACCTCGGCCGTGCCGCTCGTCGCGGCCTCCGCGAGGACCGTGGCCTCGCGCGCGACCGGCTGGCTCACCGGGATGGCGACCTCCACGGTGTCGCTGGCGGCGCCGAGCGTGGCGGCGAAGCGGAAGCGAGCCGTGCCGGGCCGCCGCGCGCTCACGGTGAAGACGACCGGGCGGGTGGCGCCGGCGGGGACGTCGACCTCGCGGCGGGCCGGGCCGCGCAGGGCGACGCCGCGCGCCTCGAGCGTCACCGACGCGCGGCCGGCCGCGCCGGTGTGGTTGTGCAGGACGACCGCGGCGGTCAGCTCGTCGCCGGTGCTGAGGAAGCGCGGCAGCGCCGGCATGGCGGCGAGCGGCTTCGCCACCGTGAAGCGCAATGCCCCGTTGCCGAACCGGTCGCCGGCGTCGGCCGCGACCGCCATCAGCCGGAACGCGGTAAGGTTGTCGGGCGCGCGGAAGCTCAGCCGCGCCGTGCCGCCCTCGTCGGTGGTCACCGCCGGCGCCCAGAACGCCGTGGCCATGAAGCGCGAGCGCACCCGCCCGGCCTCGTCGCCGCCGGCGTCGCCGCCCTCCTCGCTGTCCGCCGCGGCGGGGTCGCGGCGCTGCGCGATGCGGTTCCAGGTGGTCGCGGACTCCACCCCGAGGCCCCAGGGCGCGTAGAAGACCTTCATCGGGTCGGGCGTCTCGTAGCCCACGATCTGGAGCACCCCCTCGTCGGCGGCCGCCACCGCGAGCTCGGCGCGCACCGGCCTGCCGTCGGCGCCGGTGACCTTGAGCGCGGCGTACACGGTCTCGCCCGGGCGGTACGACGGCTTGTCGGTCTCGAGCTGCACCGCGAGCCGCTTGTGCTGCGTGTCCACGGCGAGGTTGACGAGCCCCATCTTGAACCGCGGCCGCCCCGCCGCGCCCGGGCCGGTGCGGCCGCGCACCAGGGTCACCGCCGCGTAGGCGTTCGGCGCCAGCGCGTCGTCGACGCGGATGTCGATCCCCTGCCCGCTCTTCGCCAGGCGCGTGGTGAAGCTGCGCACGATGCCGTCGCGCTCGACGGTCACCAGGGCGAGCGCCCCGGGGAGCTGCGTCTGCGGCACGACCCGGGCGACCTCGCCCGGCCGGTAGCTCGGCTTGGAGGCGATGAGCCCCATGCGGTCGCCCTCGTCGCCGCTCCAGAACGCCTCGCCCTCGCCGATGACGTAGATGATGTCGGTGCTGAGGGCCTGGCCGCCGCGCCCGTCGGGCGCGACGAGGCGGACGAGGTACTCGCCGGGCTCCTTCAGGACGACCCGCGTGACGGCGACGCCGGTCGCGGGCACGGCGACCGCGCGCGTGAGCGCCGGCGTCTCCTCGGTGCGGCCGCAGCGGCCCCAGCGCGCGCCCTCGGCGCACTCGTACCTCCGGCGCGCGAGGGTGAGCACGGCCTCGGCCGGGCGGCGGGCGCCGTCGGGGGCGAGGGCCACCGCCTGGACGGCGAACGGCATGTTGACGGCCTGCACGCGCTCGGCCGGGTGCAGCCCGAGGTAGAGGCCGGCGCGGTGCGCCGTCGTCACCGCGTGGGTGGTCACCGCCTGCCCCGCGGGGTCCGTGACGGTGGCGTCGAGGAGGTACTCGAACGGGCCGCGGGCCCGCGCGTCGTCGCGCGCCGTGATCGCGGCGCGGCCGGCGGCGTCGAGCGCGCGCTCGCCGTCGGCGACCGGGTCGGAGAGGGAGCGGCGCTCGCCGTCGGCCCACGGGCTGCCCTCGTCCCAGAGCGCCGCGAGGTCGCCGAAGCCGAACTGCGGCAGCCCCGGGAACGACGGCACGTAGGGCCGGCGCCGCACCGCCCAGGTCAGCTTCCCCTGCCCCACCGGCGCGCCGTAGAGGTAGCTCGCGCTGACGGAGTAGCGCAGCCGCTCGCCGAGGAACTGGTGGCGCGCGCCCGCGGCCACGGTGAGCTCGAAGGTGCGCGGCCGGTACTCCTCGACGGCGAAGCGCTCGCGGAAGGTCTGCCCGTCGAGCGTGCCGGTGACGTGGTAGTCGCCGAGGCGGGCGTCGGCGGTCAGGGGCAGGTCGCGGCTGAAGCCGCCGAAGCGGCTCAACGGCACGTCGGCGTCGACGACGGCGGCGCCGCGCGGGTCCTCGACCGTGAGGTGGAGGCGCCGCTCCCGCGGCAGGCGCATGCGGCCCGCCGGCTCGATGACGCGCGCGAGGCCGCGCAGGTGGACGGTGTCGCCGGGGCGGTACAGGCCGCGGTCGGACTGCAGGAACCCGCGCACCCGCACGGCGCCGCCGCGCCGGTCCTCGGGCACGCCGAAGTTCCACACCTGGATGCCGTTGTTCCAGTTGGTGTCGAGGACCGCGAGGTCGGTGTCCAGCCGCGCGGTGACGATCACGCGCCGGCCGCGGAAGTCCTCGAAGTCCTCGCCGTCGCCCTCGCCGTCACCCTCGCCGCCGTTCGCCGCGGGGCCCGGTCGCGGCGCCGGCCGCGGCTTCAGGCCGACGAGCTTCGTCGCCCCCGGAGCGTCCACGGTGCCCTGCGGCCCGGTGACCGCGCTGTAGCGGACCTTGCCCTTGAGGTCGCGGATCTCGACGGTGGCGCCGCTCACCGGGGCGCCGCTCGACAGCCGCACCACCCAGACGAGCGACGAGGCGTTGCCGACCTTGGCGACGAGCCCGAGGTCGGTGACGTTGGCGAGCACCCGCCGCCGCTCGCCCCGGCCGAGGTCCGGGCTCGTGACGTCGAGGAGGTAGAGGCCGCCGGGCCGGGCGGCGTCGCCGCCGCAGGTGGCGGCGAGATCGACGCTGGCGTCGTACCAGGCGTTCTTCGGGTGCGCGATGCGGACGCGGCGCTGATGGCCGGTGAGCCCCTGCTTGGCGAAGTCGACGGGCCCGTCGCTGGACGCGTCGAACCACGCGTCGTAGTTCATGAGCCCGGTGAGCAGCGCGGTGATCCGGCGCTCCGGCACGCGGGCGCAGGTGAGGTCGAAGCCCGCGAGGTTGCGCGTCCACACCGGGTAACGGGCGTACGCGGCCTCGACGGCGTAGATGCCCTGCTTCAGGCTGAGGCGCGGGCTGGCGTCCCCCACGCGGAAGCGGTGCACGAGGTCGCGGCCGAGCTTCTGGCCGAACGCGTCGGCGAGCCCGCCCTTGACGGTGAGCACGTACTCGGCGCCCGGCTCGAGGCTGAGGGTGGCGCGGTAGCGCCGCCGCTCGGCGCCGGCGAGCGGCACGCGCACGGGCCGGTCGGGCCGCGCGGCCGGGGCCAGGATCACCTTGCGCCGGACCTCGTCGGCGGCGACGGGGTTGGAGAAGACCAGCTCGACCGCGACGTCGTCGGCGGGCGCGTCCTGGCCGCGGGGCGCGACGTCGTCCACCGCGAGCGGGCCGTAGGTGCGGAACCCGGCGTCCGCGCCTTGGGCGAGCCCGGCGTCGCCGCCGGCGGCGCGCAGCCCGGCCGCGCAGCGCAGGTGGTGCTCGGCGCCGGCCCGGAGCGCGCGCGCCGGGCGCACGACCACCGACCGCGCGGGGGCGACGCCCTTGGGCTGGGCGGTCGCGGGCACGGCGCCGGCCGGCCCGTCGAAGAGGCAGCCGAAGGCGACCGCGTCGGCGGCGACGGGCAGGTTGAACGTCAGCTCGACGGCGGGCGAGGCCGGCTGGTAGCGCGAGTCGGGCGCGCCGAAGACGACGCTCATCAGCCGCAGCCGATCGTAGACGAGCTCGCCGCCGCTCCACTCGATGGCCGGCCCGCCGCCCGCCGGCCGCAGCCCGGGCTCGACCGCGACGCGGTAGCGGGTGTCGCCGCGCAGCGCTTCGGCCGGCACGAAGACGAGCGTCTGCCGGTCGATCCAGCGCGCCCGCCCCGGGACGCGCGGCGTCAGGGCCACCGGCGGCCGCGCGAGCTCCCGGCCGACGGCGTCGGGCGCCACGATGGGCCGGTCGAACATCAGCGAGATGCCGCGCGCGAGATCGGGCGCGGCGGCATCGCCGCTCGGGCCGAGCTTGACGACGCGCGCGCGCTCCTGCGGCTGCGCGCCGCCGCAGGCCATCACGACCACCCAGAGGAGGGCCAGGATGAGCCGCCGCATGGTGTGCCTCCAATCTATCAATCGCATCCGCGCGCTCTCCGAATCGCAGCCGGTGGGCCGCGTCTCCGTCGAGATAGTGGTCATCACGCGCATGCCGGACGGAGGCATTGCAGGCGGCGGGCCAACGGCGGGCAAGACTACCGGTCAACGTCCGGGCGACGCCGCACCCCGTGTCACTCCGGCCTTGCCGCGCCGCCAGCTCTCTCTTACGCTCCTGCCGGGGCGCACACCGCCATGCCTCCCACCCAGCCAACGTCGAGCTTCATCCTGGGCTTCCCCGCCGATCCGGTCGCGCTGGTCGTCGACCGTGACGCGGCCGGCCGGCGCGAGTTGTGCGCGCACCTGCGCGAGATCGGCGCCAGCCCGATCGAAGCGGACAGCGCCGCGGGGGTCACGGCCCAGGTGAAGGCCGGCGCGCCCGATCTCGTGGTGCTCGTCACCGACCACGGCGAGACCGCGGCGCTCGACGTCTGCATGCAGCTCAAGGGCAGCGCCGCGACGCACCTCATCCCACTCGTGCTCGTCGGCGGCAAGAACGAGCCCGAGCGGCGCCTGAAGGCGACCACCGCGGGCGCGGACGGGTGGTTCCCGCGGCCGGTCGCGAAGGAGGAGCTCCTCGCCCGCTGCTGGTCGCTCCTGCGCACGCGCGGCCTCGTGCGCGCCCTCGAGGAGCGGCGGCGCACGCTGCGCCTGCGACAGGAGTTCGTGCGCTTCCTCGTGCACGACCTGCAGAACCCCCTCACCGGTTCAGTGCTCGCCGTCGACCTCGCGCGCCAGCGCCTGGCCGAGGCCCCGGCGGCCGAGGATCTGGCCGGCTGCCTCGACGACGTCGCCTATGGCCTCACGCGCATGGCGGGCATGGTGCGAGACCTGCTCGACGTGGACCGGTTCGAGCGCGGCCACCTGAAGCTGCGCGCCGCCCGCTTCCGGCTGGGTGAGCTGCTGCTGGAGATCAAACGCTCGTTCCAGCCTCGGTGCATCGAGCGCGCCGCGCCGCTGTGGCTGGAGGGCCCGGGCGACCTCGAGGTCACCGCGGACCGGGCGCTGATCGAGCGCGTGCTCGGCAACCTCATCATGAACGCGTTCACCTACGGCCCGCACGGGCAGCCGGTCATCGTCGACGTCGCCCCGGACGCGGCCGAGGTGCGGATCGCGGTCGTCAACCGCGGCGAGCCGCTGCCGCTCGCCGACCGCGTGCGCATCTTCGAGCCGTTCGTCCGCCTCGCCGAGCGCTTCCCGGCCGCGGGCGCCGGCCTCGGGCTCGCGTTCTGCCGCCTCGCCGTCGAGGCGCACGGCGGCCGCATCTTCGTCGAGGACTACGCGCCCGGCGGCAACGCCTTCGTCTTCACGCTGCCCTGGGAGCCGCGCGCGAGCTGAAGTCGAACAGGGAGGCGGGGAGGCGGGGAGACGGATTTGGTTTCGGTGGCGCTGAACGCGCGAGAACGGCGGTCGAGCACATGGCCGCGGGTTACCGCAGCCAACCCCAATCCTGCTCCCCGACTCCTCGCCTCCCTGTTCAATTCCCCAGGTCGGTGCCGCACTTGGCGGCCGACTTCTATCTTCGCCGCCGCCGCGCGAACAGCGCGAGCAGCGCCAGCGCCGCCAGCGCCCCGCCCGGCCCGGCCGCCCCGCCGAAGGCGCAGGAGCCGATGAGCGCGCCCCGCTCGCCCGGCGCCGCGCTGCCGTCGGG
The DNA here is from genome assembly GCA_036504295.1 of Polyangia bacterium. Lineage (GTDB taxonomy): Bacteria > Myxococcota_A > Polyangia > JACRCY01 > JACRCY01 > DASXVK01. The sequence goes on along the minus strand of DASXVK010000385.1, from coordinate 9,129 downwards.
GCTCCCGCCGTCCACGGTCGCGACCGGGCAGCGGCCGTCGGCGCAGGTCGCGCCCGGCGCGCACGCGAGGTCGCAGCGCCCGCAGTGGGTCGCGTCCGAGGCGAGGTCGGCGCACGAGCCGCCGCAGTCCTCGGTCCCCGTCGGGCAGGTGGCCGCGCAGATCCCCGCCGCGCACACCTCCGGCGCGGTGCAGGGGTGGTCGCACGCGCCGCAGTTGGCGACGTCGCTCGCCGTGTTCACGCAGGTCGTGCCGCAGGCCGTGAGCCCGAGGGGGCAGCCGCAGGCGCCGCTCGCGTCGCACGAGAGGCTGCCCTGGCAGGTGCCGCAGGCGCCGCCGCACCCGTCGGGGCCGCACTGCTTGCCGCCGCAGCTCTTGGCGCAGCACGCGCCAGCGGCGCAGACCTCGGCCGCGGCGCAGCAGGTCGCCCCGCAGGTGACCGCGGTGCAGGCGCAGGTGCCGCCCTGGCAGCTCTGGTTCGCGGCGCAGCCGGGCGCGCACGAGCCGCCGCACCCGTCGGGGCCGCACTGTTTGCCGCTGCACGCCGGCGTGCAGTTGCAGCCGGCGCCCGTGGCCGGCCGGGTCGCGTCCCAGTCGGTGGCGCAGCCGACGCCGAACGAGCCCGTCTCGGGGTAGGTGACGAGCGCCCCGCCCGCGTCCTTGAACACGAAGAAGTAGCGCCGGCACCCGGAGCCCGCCTGATTGTCGAGGAGGTACGTCGCGTTGCCGCCGTCGACGCCGCGCTCCTTCGTCATCGGCTGGCAGGTGCCGTCGATGTTGACGAGCGCCTGCTGCGGCGGCGCCGTGTCGGACCAGTGGGCGCGCAGCGCGACGCTGCCGGTCGCGGGGTAGTGCGCCCCGACGACGATCTTGCTCGCCGGCGCGGCCGGGCCGCCGAAGTCGAGCGTGCAGTAGCTCCCGGCGCAGCCGGCGCCGACCGCGGGGCCGGCGCCCATGAGGATGTTCCAGCGGTGGCCGTTCGTGGGCCCACCGGGCGGTCCCTGGACGTACTGGCAGACGTCCTGGTTGAAGGACTCGCAGATCCACATGTAGTACTCGCCGAGCGGGTTCCCCGGCCCGCCCCCGGCCACGCACTCGCCGTTGCCGCCGCCGCCGAAGTCGCCGATCCGCGCCCACGTGTCAGTGCAGCCGCCGCCCTGGCAGCCGCAGGTGCCGCCCTGGCAGGCGCAGGCCTTGTCGCCGTTGCACGGCCCCGGGGTGTACTGCGTGCCGATGTCGGCGACGAGGGTGCAGGGCGAGGTGTGCGTCATGACGCCGCACGAGGTCTGGTTCGCCGAGTGGAACCGCGCCGAGCGGTTCAGCTCGTAGCTCCAGAGGAGCGGGGGCTGGGGCGTGTAGCAGTGCTGCTCCGGCACCGCGCCCGCGGAGCAGTTCTCGGTCAGGTCCGCCTGCGGATCGGCGCGACCGCGGTTGATCCAGAGGTGGATGACCCGCTCGTCCCAGCTCGGGAACCCGTTCTGGGGCTCGCCGACCGCCGCGCGGGCCACCCCGATGTCCTCGCCTCCCCGCGGCGCCGGCGCGCACGCGGCGGCCGCGGCCAGCAGGAGGACCCATCCGCGTCTTGCCATTGGTTCGCTCCGGGACGCCAAATCAGCGTATCACGGCGCCGTCCGGGCCAGCAATCGCAGGGAGCGCCGGGCAGCCGGCGCGAGCATCCAAAGGTATGGAAGTGTGGCCATTGATGCCACGCGTCGGTAGGGGTCAGGAGGGTAGAATGAAACCGAGCGTGAGCCTCACGTTAGCGCCATTGGCCGTGCGCTGCGGCGCGCGGCTGCACCTCGCCTCGCACTCCCTCGTGCTCCAGGTCGGCGACGACGGCACCGTCGTCGAGCACGAGACCGGCTGGGGCCCGGACCCGGGCGGCCTGGAGCAGGGCTGGTCCTTCTCGTACACGCACTGCTGGAAGGCGGAGACGGCCGCGGCGCCGCCGGCGGCCGGGCAAGAGGACCCCGCGCCGAGCCGCGGCGGGCGTCGCTAGAGCGGCCCCAGCCGCCAGACGTACGGCATGAAGATGAGCAGGTAGACCAGGCCGACGACGACCGCGAAGGCGCGCCGGCCCGCTCCGATCGGCTCGTCGTCGATCGGCGGGTGGTAGCGGCCGCGCGACAGGCGCCGCAGGACGAACAGCAGCACCCACCACACCGCCCACGGCGCCCCGGTGTAGATGCCGAAGTAGATCGACGCCGGTCCGCCGCCGTGGCGCCGCGCCATGATCGCGACGTAGAGCGCGACGAAGAGGCCGAAGACCGGCAGCAGCCGGTGGAGCTGAGCCGACCAGCGCTCGTGACGCTCGCCCCCGATGCACGCGGCGACCACGTGACCGCCGTCGAGCTGGCCGATGGGGAGCAGGTTCAGCATCGTGACGAAGAGGCCGAACCACCCGGCCTGGCACGTCGCGTTCATGGCGATGTCGAGCCCGCCGCCGGGGAGCCAGCGGCCCTTCAGCCAGAACTTCGCGGCGGCGTACAGGAGCGAGTTCCCCTCGGTGAGCTGGGACGCCGGCGCGACGTCGGTGATGGAGATCACCTGCGAGGTGTGGATGCCGTAGAGCAGCACCGGGATCGCCACGAGCAGGCCGGCGAGCGGGCCGGCGGCGCCGATGTCGAGCAGCTTGCGGCGCGAGCTGGTGCCGCCGTCGCGCATGTTGATGATGGCGCCGAGGGTGCCGGGCGGCAGCGGCAGCGGGATGAAGTACGGCAGGCTCGCCGGGACGCCGTGGAGCTTCGCCGCGACGAAGTGGCCCATCTCGTGCGCGATGAGGATGGCCATGAGCGGCAGCGAGTACGCGAGCGCGCCGCGCAGGCTGCCGAACTGCATCAGCCCCGCGAGCGTGGTCGTCACCACGGTCGCGAGGAGCAGGCCGAGGTGCAGCCAGTACCGGGGCCGGCGCGCGGCGGGCTCCTGCGGCTCGACGGGGAGAGGCGACGGCTCGTTCATATGCGGCGTATTGTGCGGGTCCGCGCCCGGCCCCGCAACCTACTCGCCGTAGAGCGCCTTCATCGCGGCCGCGAACTGGCGCTGGCGCGGCGTGCCCTCGACCCCGTCGGCGCTGCCGAGCCGTTCGAGGAGCTCGCGCTGGCTCGCGCTGAGCTTCGTCGGCGTCTCGACCATGATCTCGACGTGCTGGTCGCCGCGGGCGCCGCCGTGCGGCACGCCCTTGCCCCGCAGCCGGAACACCTTGCCCGACTGCGTGCCCGGCGGGACCTTCATGCGGACCTTGCCGTCGAGGGTCGGGATCTCGAGCGTGGTGCCGAGCGCCGCCTGCGAGATCGAGACGGGCACCTGGCAGAGGATGTCGTCGCCCTCGCGGCTGAAGAGCGGGTGCGGCCGGAGGCGCAGGATGATGTGCAGGTCCCCGGGCTTGCCGCCCTGGCGCCCGGCCTCGCCCGCGCCGCGCACCGTCTTCACGTTGCCGTCGGCGGCGCCGTGCGGGATGCGGACGACGAACTCCCGCTCGCGCACGACCCGGCCGGTGCCGCGGCAGCCGCGGCAGGGCGCGGCCGCGAGCCGCCCCCGCCCATGGCACGAGGGGCAGCTCCGGCCCTGCACCTGGCCGGCGCCGCCGCAGGTCTGGCACGCCCGCGAGCCGCGGCTCTCGTCGGCGCCGCTGCCGGCGCAGTCGGCGCACTCGATCTCGCAGTCGTAGCGGATCGTCTTCTCGCAGCCGAGCACCGCCTCCTCGAAGCCGAGCTCGAGGGTGTAGCGGACGTCCCGCCCCTGCGAGCGCGGCTTCTTCTTCGCCCCGCCGCGGAACGCGCCGAAGATGCCCTCGAAGATGTCCTGCACGTTCCCGACGCCGAAGCCGCCGTCGCCCGGCGCCCCGTCGCGGCCGTAGTGGTCGTAGCGCGCGCGGCGCTCCGGGTCGCTCAGCACGGCGTACGCCTCGCTGACCTCCTTGAAGAGCTCCTCGGCGGACTGGTCGCCGGGGTTCTTGTCCGGGTGGAAGCGGTGCGCGAGCCCGCGGTAGGCGGTCTTGATCTCGGCCGCGTCGGCGTCGCGGGCGATCCCGAGGACCTCGTAGTAGTCACGCTTCGGCGGTGCCGGCATGCTCGCTCGCGACGCCCTCGGCGTCAGCCCTTCTTCTTCGTGGCGGCCGCGGCGGCGCCGCCGGCCGCGCCGCCGGCCTGCTCCGCGGCCGCGGCCTGGGCGTAGATCGCGTCGGCGATGCGGTGCGCGGAGCCCTCGAGCCGCGCGACGAACGGCCTGAGGTCGTCCACCTGATCATCCTCGAGCGCCTGCTTGCAGGCCACGAGGTCGTCCGTGATGATCTGGCGATCGCGCGGGTCGATGACCTCCACGTACTCGCTCAGGGCGCGCTCGGTCGTGTAGATCAGCGTCTCGGCCGCGACGCGCTGCTCCGCCAGCTCCTTCTTGCGCGAGTCCTCGTCGCGGTGGGCGTCGGCCTCGGTGATGATGCGGTCGATCTCCGCCTCGTTGAGGCCCGAGGTCGGCACGACGCGGACCTGCTGCTCCTTGCCGGTGCCGAGGTCCTTGGCGCTGACCGAGAGGATCCCGTTCGCGTCGATGTCGAAGGTGACCTGGATCTGCGGCACGCCGCGGGGCGCCGGCGGGATGCCGACGAGCTGGAAGTGCGCCAGGCTCTTGTTGTCGGCGGCGAGCGGCCGCTCGCCCTGGGCGACGTGCACGTTCACGAGCGGCTGATTGTCCTGGGCCGTCGAGAACACCTCGCTGCGGCGGGTGGGGATGGTGGTGTTCTTCGGGATGAGCTTGGTGAACACGCCGCCGGCGGTCTCGACGCCGAGGCTGAGGGGCGTCACGTCGAGGAGCAGGACCTCCTGCACCTGGCCGGCCATGACGCCGCCCTGGATGGCCGCGCCCACGGCGACGACCTCGTCGGGGTTGACCGCCTTGCTCGGCTTCTTGCCGAAGAACTTGGCCACGCGCTGCTGCACGCGCGGCATGCGCGTCTGGCCGCCGACGAGGATCACCTCGTCGATGTCCTGGATGGTCAGGCCCGACTCGCGCAGCGCCGTCTCGCACGGGCCCAGCGTCTGCTCGACGAGGTCCTCGCAGATGGTCTCGAGCTTGCCGCGCGTGAGCTTCTCGGAGAGGTGCTTCGGCCCGCTCGCGTCGGCGGCGATGAAGGGCAGGTTGATCTCGGTCTCTATCGCCGAGCTGAGCTCGTGCTTCGCCTTCTCGGCGGCCTCCTTCAGGCGCTGCAGCGCCATCTTGTCCTGGCGCAGGTCGAGGGCGTGCTCCTTCGCGAACTTGTCGGCGAGGAAGTTGACGATGCGCTGGTCGAAGTCCTCGCCGCCCAGGAAGGTGTCGCCGCTGATCGCCTTGACCTCGAAGACGCCCTTGTTCAGCTCGAGGATCGAGATGTCGAACGTGCCGCCGCCGAGGTCGAAGACGGCGACCTTCTGCCCGATCGACTCCTTCCCGCTCTTGCTGCCGGGGACGCCGCCGTAGGCGAGGGCCGCCGCGGTCGGCTCGTTGATGATGCGCAGGACCTCGAGCCCGGCGATGCGGCCCGCGTCCTTCGTGGCCTGGCGCTGCGAGTCGTCGAAGTAGGCCGGGACGGTGATGACCGCCTGGGTCACCTCCTCGCCCAGGTAGTCCTCGGCGGTCTGCTTCATCTTGCCGAGCACCATCGCGGACATCTCGGCGGGCGAGCAGCTCTTGCCGCGCACCTTCACCCAGGCGTCCCCGTTCTTCGCCGGCACCACCTGGTACGGGCAGGTGGTCACGTGCCGCTTGACCTCCTCGTCCTCGCACTTGCGGCCGATGAGCCGCTTGATGGCGTAGATCGTGTGCTCCGGGTTCGTGATGGCCTGCCGCTTCGCGATCTGGCCCACGAGCCGCTCGCCCGAGTCCGTGAAGGCGAGCATCGAGGGCGTGGTGCGGCTGCCCTCCGCGTTCGGGATCACGACCACCTCGTCGCCCTCGAGGATGGCGACGCAGCTGTTCGTGGTCCCGAGATCGATACCGATGACGCGTGCCATGTCAGCCTCGCCCCCCCGCGGTGCCCGCCCACGTCCTCATGGCGCCTACCCGCCCTCGCCCGGCGCGTCCGGCTGGGGCGCCGCCGCCTGCGGCGGCCGCGACACCGCCACCATCGCGGGGCGCAGCAGCCGCTGGCCCTGACGGTACCCCTTCTGGAACTCCTCGACCACCATCCCGGCCGGCTGGTCGGCGGTCTCGACCTGCGTGATGGCCGCGTGGAACTGGGGGTCGAACGCCTCGCCGACGGCGGTGAAGGGCTTCACGTCGAACTTCTCGAGCGCCGCCAGGAGCTGGCGGTGCACGAGGCGCACGCCGTCGATGAGGCCGCTGACACCGTCGGCGGCGTCGGCGTGGCTGATCGCCCGCTCGAGGTTGTCGAGGACCGGCAGGACCTCGCGCAGCAGCCCCTCGCGGCCGCGGTCCGCGGCCTCCCCCAGCTCCTTGCGGCTGCGCTTCTTGTAGTTGTCGAAGTCCGCCGCGCCGCGCAGCACGCGGTCCTTGAGCTCCGCCTTCTCCTTCTCGAGCGTCTCGACGCGGGCGAGCGCCGCCGCGAGCGGGTCTGGCGGCGCGGGGGGCGCGGCCTCGGCCACGGGCTCCGGCGCGGGCGCCGCGGCGTCGGCCGCGGGCACGGGGGTCGGGGTCTGGGTGTCGTTCGGGTCGTTCCCTGGAACCATGCAGTCCTCGCTCGGGCTCCGCCTCCGCGCGGCGGCCGCGCGGGCGGGCCCGAGTACGCTAGTCTTGCGCCCGTCGCCGCAGCACGCTCGAGACGATCTCGGCGGTGAAGTCGACGAGCGGTATCACCTTCGAATAGTTCATGTGGGTTGGCCCGATCACGCCGATGGAGCCGACGGGCTGGTCCTCGGGACCGAAGGCGGCGCTCACCATCGAGCAGTCGGAGAGCTCGGTGCGCTCGAGCTCGGCGCCGATGAAGACGCGCACCCCCGGCGCGCTCTGGGTGTCCTCGAGCAGGCGTACGAGCACCTGCTTCTCCTCGAGCGCCCGGAGGCGCGCCCGGATCTGCTCGGCGCCCTCGCCGGCCCCGATCAGGTTCGCCTGGCCCTCGAGGAAGACCTCCGGGGCGGCGACGGTGCCCTGGACCGCCTGCGCCCCGAGCTGGAGCGCCTGGGCCACCATGCCGTCGAGCTGGTTGCGCTCCTTGCCGACCTCCTCGACGACGCGGGCCTTCACCTCCTCGAGCGTGAGGCCGCCGAGGAGCTCGTTGAGGTAGTTGTGAATGCGGTCGAGGTCGGCCGGCGAGGGGTTGACCTCGCTGGCGATGAGGCGGTTCTGCACGAGGCCGCTCTTCGTCACCAGCACGGCCAGGAGCGCGCCCGAGCGCAGCGGCACGAACCGCAGCGACTCGAGCACGTCGGTCTCGATGCGCGGCGCCAGGACGAGCGCCGCGTGGCGCGACAGCTCCGAGAGGATGCGCGAGGTGTCGCGCAGCACCTCCTGCGTCTCGAACGGGGAGCCCTCGAACCGGCCCTTGATCGAGTCCTTCTCGGCCAGCGACAGCGAGCGGACCTTCAGGAGCGAGTCGACGAAGAAGCGCAGCCCCGGGGCCGTCGGCACCCGGCCGGCCGAGGTGTGCGGCTGGCGCAGCAGCCCCGCGTCCTCGAGATCCGCCATGACGTTGCGCACCGTGGCGGCGCTGAGATCGATGCCGTGCCGCTTGGTCACCGTGCGCGAGCCGACCGCCTCGCCCGTCGCGATGTACTCGCTGACGATGGCGTGCAAGATGCGCCGTGCGCGCAGGGTGAGATCGACCATGGCCGTGTTGGCGTGCCCCCGGGGAGCGCACGCGTCCGGAACACATGTTTAGATCCCAGAGGCACGTCAGTCAAGGCATGTCGGCTTCCGCCGTGATGGCGCAACCCATCGGGGCGACACTGGAAATGGGCATGGACACGCGGGGCGGGGCCCCCTACGGCACATCGGAATTGCCGGGCGGGGCGCGCCGATCTACAGTTCCCCCTTGCGGAGGGACACATGATCGAAAGCGTTCGAGGTGCATCGTACCGTCACACCGGCCGGCTCACGTACGCGACCCTGGCCATCTGCGCCGTGCTCCTCGGCGCCGGCTGCGGCGCGGGCCCCCAGGCGCCGGTCGCCACGGGCCCCGGCCCGGCGGCGGCGCCCTGCCCCGGCGGCGGCGGCAAGCGGGTGGCGCTCACGGGTGAGGACGACGAGGTCGGGGCGGCGAAGCTCGGCGCGTTCCTCCGCGAGAACGGCTACCAGGTCATCCAGCAGCAGAAGGGGTTCGTGAAGGTGCAGTACAAGGGCATGATGCTGTTCCTCATGCCGAAGATCTACGCGGCGCCGAACCGCGTGGACCGCGTCGTCATCACCCGCTTCTTCGGCCCGAAGGACGAGATGCGCGGCAAGCCCGAGATGCGCGAGCTCGCGACCATGCTCAACGACAAGCTCAACGTCGCCCAGTTCCGCATCGACAGCGACGGCGACCTCGCCGTCACCGGGTCGCTCACGTTCATGGACGACCTCACGCTCGACCTCATCGAGGGCTACTTCAACTGGATGCAGGGCTTCGTCCCGCTGATGCTGCAGACCGTGCCCGAGGTCCGCACCTACCTGAAGTAGCGCTACAGCAGCGCCACCGCGACCTCGTCGGCGAAGAGGAGGCCGCGCGGCGTCAGCCGGATCCGCTCCGGCGCCACCGCCAGCAGCCCCTGCCCGACCAGATCCCGCACCACCGCCGGCGCGACCGCCGCCGGATCGACCCCGTACCGGCGCGCGAACGCGGCGCGCTCGATGCCGGCGATCATCCGTAGCCCGAGCCACAGCCCCTCGCGGCGCTGCGCGGCGAGGTCCAGCTCCTCGCGGGCGGCCGGCGCGAGCGCGCCTGCGGCGACGGCCGCCATGTAGGGCTCGGGCAGGCGCGGGTTGGCCCGCCGCTCGATCCGCGCGGGCGGGCGCGCGCCGTCGAGGAACCGCATCGAGTGCGCGGCCGCCCCGAGCCCCAGGTACTCGCTCCCGCACCAGTAGAGGGTGTTGTGCACCGCCGCGCGCCCGGGCCGGGCGTAGTTCGAGATCTCGTAGTGCGCGTAGCCGGCGGCGGCCAGGCGCTCGCGGGCGAGCTCGAACATCGCGACCTGCTCGCCCTCGTCCGGGAGCTGCAGCTGGCCGGC
>DASXVK010000384.1:0-40227 GCA_036504295.1 Polyangia bacterium | reverse complement strand
GGACGCGTCGACCCGCTGCCCGAGCACGTTGGTCGCGCCGGCCTTGCCGAGCAGGTTGCGCAGGCGGAAGGCGACCGGGTCCAGGCCGAGCTCCCGGGCGCAGATGTCCATGTGGCGCTCGGCCATGAACTGGCTCTCGGGGTGGCCGTAGCCGCGGTAGGCCCCGACGGGCGGCGTGTTGGTGTAGACGCCGCAGGCGTGGATCTCGAGGTCCGGGATGTAGTACGGGCCGGCGCCGTTGTGCCCGGCGCAGGGCAGGATGTTCACCGCCGTCCAGGAGTAGGCGCCGCCGGCCTGCCAGAGGTCGATCGCGGCGGCGAGCAGGCGCCCGTCCCGGGTCAGGCCGTAGCGGTAGCGCCCGCGGAAGCCCCGCCCGATCACCGAGCCGACGAAGGACTCCTCGCGGTCGAGGACGAGGCGCACCCAGCGGCCGGGGCACCGGCGCGCGATGGCGCAAGCGAGCGGCTCGATGGTCGCGTCCGACTTGCCGCCGAAGCCGCCGCCGAGGTAGCCGCCCCGGACCGTCACCATGTGCCGGGGCAGGCCGAACGCCTCGGCCACCACGGCGCGGATGGTGAAGGGCGACTGCGCCCCCGCGTGGAGCTCGAACCGGCCCGCCGGGGTGTAGCGGGCCAGGCAGCCGTGGTTCTCGATGGCCGCGTGCATCAGGTGCGGGAACTCGTAGTCGCGCTCGACGACCACCTCGGCCCGGGCGAGGCCACCCGCGGCGTCGCCGGTCTTCACGAAGTACTCGTGGAAGACGTTGGTGCCGGGACGCGGGCGGAAGCCGGGCAGGACGTGGTAGGTCCCGAGGTCGGGGTGGACGAGCGGCGCGTCGGGCTTGAGCGCGTCGCGCACGTCGATGACGGCGGGGAGCGGCTCGTACTCGACCCGCAGCGCGGCGACGCCGGCGAGGGCCGCGTCCTCGCTCTGGGCGACCACGACCGCGACCGGCTCGCCGGCGAAGCGGACCTTGTCGACGGCGAGCGGGTGCTGGTCGCGGAGGCACTCCCCGACCCAGACCGGCCCATCTTGCCCGACGATCACGGCGTGCACGTCGGGCCGCGCGGCCGCGGCGGTCGCGTCGATGCGGACGATGCGCGCGTGGGCATGGGGCGAGCGCAGGACCTTCGCGTGCAGCATGCCCGGCAGGGTCAGGTCGGCGACGTAGCGGGCCTCGCCCGTCACCTTCTCGACCGCATCGACGCGGTTCACGCTCTTGCCGACGTAGCGCTGCTCCATCCGTTCTCCTAGCGGCGCGCCCGCGCGGCCGGTCCCTGCGGTGCGCGCGGGGGCCAGGGGAGGATAGCACGGGGCCCACGGGGCGGCGGAGCGCCTGTCACAGGTTGATCACGCTGTAGCAGCCGCCATTCGTGCTCGCGTAGGTGCAGGCGGCGCCGCACGGGATCGTGCAGCTCGTGTTGCCGGGGTCCAGGAACTGGAGGCTCAGGCTCGGGCACTGGAAGGCGTACTCGTGCTTGCCAGCGCCGAGGGTCGCCGTGCCGAAGAAGTAGCCGCAGTCGGCGGCGGTCATCTCGAAGTCTTCCCAGACGCCGTCGTGGGCGGCGTGCAGGAGCGGGGGGTGGGCGGCGTCGCACGTGCCGCGGTGCGCGGCGCAGTAGCCGAGGTTGAGCACGAACGTCGCCGCGCCGCCGCCGAGGTCGGTGGGGCGGTCGACCGTGCGGCACCCGCCGCCGCAGCACTCCTCGCTGTCCGCGCAGCCCGCGCACGTGCTGCCGTTCGTGCCGCAGCCGTAGTGGGACGGCGCCGCGCAGCCGCCGGTCGCGGCCACGCAGCAGCCGCCCGGGCAGGTCGCCGGCCCGCAGGCGACGCAGGTCGCGTTGTGGCAGCCGAGCGCCGGCGCGCACTCCAGGTTGCCGCCGCAGACGCAGGTGCCGGTCGTCGGGTGGCACCGGTCGGTGTGCGCCGTGTCGCACGGCATGCAGGCGACGCCGCCGAGGCCGCACTCGGGGTAGGCGGCCCGCACGCAGGCGCCGAGCCGGCAGCAGCCGTCGGCGCAGGTGAGCGCGTTGCACTCGGAGGCGTCGGGCGGGGGCCCGTCGTCCGGCGCGGGCGCGTCGCCGGGGGCGTCGGGCGCGCCGTCGCGCCCCGGGTCGAGCGCGCCGTCGCGCGCCGCCTCGGCCGCGGCGTCGCGCGGCCCGGCGTCGACGCGCGCGTCGGGCGCCGCGGCCCGGTCCTCGATGCCGGCGATGAGCTCGCAGCCGCCGGCCACGAGAGCCGCGAGGGCGCACGCTACATGAGGGGCGAGGCGGCGCATGGGGGCCTGGGGCGCGGCGGGCGCCCGCGCCATTCTACTCCAGCGTGAGCAGGCTCGCGCAGCCCGCGGCCGCGGTGGCGCTGCAGCCGGTGCCGCAGGCCGGGGTGCAGTCGGGGTTCAGCGGGTCGAGGAAGCTCGTGCTGCCGTCCGGGCACGCGAAGCGGTACGCGTGGGCGCCCGCATCGAGCTGCACGACGGCGTGAAGGAGCCCGCAGCTCGGGCTGAAGCGCAGCGGCAGCGGGACGGTCGTGGTGTCGGTCTCGAGCACGAGCTGCGTGGCGTCCGCGGGGCACGCGCCGCCGCAGCGCGCCTCGCAGTCGCTCAGCGTGAGCGCGAACTGCACGCCCTCCGGCCCCTGGGGGTGCGGCGCGGCGGCCGCGGCGCAGAAGCCGTCGCAGCACTGCTCGTTGCCCGCGCAGGCGACGCAGGCCATGCCGCCCACGCCGCAGCTCGTCACCGCCGCGGGCCGGCACTCGAGGCCGTCGCAGCAGCCGTCGCACACGACGCCGGTGCACTGGCAGAAGGCCTCGGAGCACTGCTGGCCGGCCGGGCAGGGCGCGCTCTCGCCGCAGGCGCAGACGCCGTCGGCGCTGCAGCGGTCGGCGCGCAGCGGGTCGCAGCCGCACGGGCCGTCGGTGGCCGCGTCGGCCCCGGCGGCGTCGGCCCCGCCGTCGGCGGCGCCGGCCTCAAGGCCCGGCCCGGCGTCGGGGGCGGGCGCGGCGTCGGTCTGCGGCCGCGGGTCGCGCACGCCGGCGACGAGCTCGCAGCCGCCGAGCGCGAGCGCGAGCAGCACGGCGGCGGGGAGGCGCGGCGCCGTCACCAGCGCCCCCGCAGCGTGACCCCGGCGCCGGCGGGGCCGGCGGCGGGCGTCAGGGCGAGCGCGGGCTCGCGCGGCGGGCGCTCCTCCGTCGCGCGCGCGCGGCCGGTCCACCACAGGTACGCCCCGGCGACGACCGCGGCGAGCCCCACGCCGAGCGTCACGTCCGCGACGAGCGCGGAGGTGCGGGCCTGGTCGTTGAGCCGCACGCCCTGCGGGTCGCACACGTCGCCGGGGCAGTGGCTCGCGGCGTCGCGCCCGCGGGCGATCGCCCGCACGCCGAAGGCGCTGCCCACGGCGAGCGCGGCGAGCCCGGCGCCGCCGGTGATGAGGCCCGCGAGGCGGCGGGACCGGCCCGCGTCCGCCGGCCGGGGCGCGGCCGGGCCGAGCCGCGGCACGACCACGCGGGCGCGCTGCGCGGCCGCGACCCGCGTCTCGACCCGGTAGGGCGCGCGGCCGGGCCGGCGCGCGACCACGCGGTGCGGGCCCGGATCGACCGGCGTCGCGACGCCGAGCGCGGGCGCCGGCAGGGCGACGCCGTCCAGCTCCACCGCCAGGCCCGGCTCCGCCGCGCCCGCGGCGAGCACGATCGTGAGAAAGGGAAGCTGCGGCGCGAGGGCGGCGCTCCGCTCGCGCGCGATCTGCTCGCGCTCCGGCTGCGCCTCGCGCTGCGCGACGCGCAGGGCCTCGCGGTACTCGGCCCACGCGGTGGCGAGACGCCCGATCCGCTCGTGGCACAGCGCCAGGTTCAGCAGCGTCCCGCCGGCGGGCTCGAGGCGCTGGCTCTCGGCGAACTGCGGGCAGGCCGCCTCCACCTGGCCCTGCGCGAGGAGCCGGCGCCCCTCGCGGAAGAGCGCCTCGGCCAGGCTGCACTGGGCCGCGGGGGCCGGCTGCGAGGCCGGCTCGTCGGCGCCGGCGCGGCCGGCCGCGAGCAGGACCAGGAGCGCGGAGGCCGCGCGCGCCACGGGGCGCCCCGGGCGCGGGCCAGCCGAGTGATCGCAGGCGCGGGGCGTCATGGGACGTCGCATTCAGGGGACCCCATGTCAGGATACCACGGCGCGGAGGGCCGCGCGCGCCGCCCGTCCGGCCAGGCTGGCCGCGAGCGCTGCTCGCGCTCGGAGGAACCATGGCAGGGCACGGCCGCCGCGCGGCCCCGGTCACGCGGCGTCGATGAGCTCCGCGAGCGGTGGGAAGGCCTCTCCTTGCCGCGCCGCCTTCAGGATCTCGCGCACCTCGTCCACGTCGAGCGGGCGGTCGCCCTGGTGCCGCAGCAGGAGCCCGACGAGCGCGAGGGCCAGACCGCCGCGGGCGAGCAGCTCGGCGACGACCGCCTCGCGCGAGAGGGCGGGGATCTCGCTGCCGTCGGCGAGCCGCGCCGTGGTCGCAAAGAGATCGAGATGACCGCCGACGAGCTCCGCGACCGGATCCCGGTCCGTCTCGACCCCGGGAGCGGTGGCGCCGGCCGCCGGGAACACGGCCTCGAGCCGCTCTGGTGGGAGCGCGAGGTACCGTGTGGCTCCCCCGGGTACCGCGCCGGTGGCCGCGGCCAGGTGGGCGTGGGCCGCCGCTTCACCGGAGAACGCGCCGCGCGCGCTGGTGACGCCGCCCGCCAGCCGGCAGAGGTCGTGCAAGACGCTCATCGTGGTCCTCATGGTTCGTCCTCGAGGCGCGTCGCGATCTGGTCGAGCAGGTCCAGCGCGCCGGGGCGTCCGGCGACGAGTGGCCGCACCTGCGCCAGGTCTACGCTGCGCCCCGCCTCCCGGGCGGCGGCCAGCAGCTCCCCGACATCGAGGATGTCCTTGGCCATGTTCCCCCGTCGGGTGAGCTTCGTGGCGAGGAGCGCCTCGAGGCCGATCGTGGGGAAGACATCGACCAGGCTGCCCCGGCGCAGGCGCACGTCGGTCCGACTCTCGAGGAAACGGTCATACTGCTCGTGCATGCCCGAGAGATCCGCGGGGCTGAGGGTGAGCGCGATCGACACCGGCCCCAAGCGCAACGCCCGCGGCCCGAGCACGTGCGCCCCGCTCCCGTGCGCGGCCGCGAGCCCATTGAGCACCGCCACCATGCGCGCGTCGTCCGCACGCGTCGCGAAGTCGAGGTCGGTCGTCTGGCGCAACGCGCCCGCCAGCACCGGCTCTTCATCCAGGCGGCGCTGGCCCGCGCCGGTCCGCAGGCTCGCGATCCAGGCCTGCGCCGCCCCGCCTCCCACCAGGCAAAAGGGCAGGCCCTCATCGGCCAACGCCTGGCAGACGCGCTGCAACGCGCGGTAGAAGGGATCGTCCAGCAGCGTGAACCGTCGACCCACGAGGGCATTGTAACCCTTGGCCGCGACCAAGGCGAGGCTGGGCCGGGCAGGCGGCGGGGCGAAGGGAGCGCGGGGCCGCGGCCGCTCACGGGCACAGCTCGTCGAGCGCCCGCCGCGCGACCAGCGCCAGCATCCCGTGCTCCCCGCGCGCGGCCGTGATCCACGCGCGCCGGGCCGCCTCCCAGTCGTACGGGGCCGCGGCGGCGCGGCGCTGCCGAGCAGCCAGGCCGTCACCGCCTCGGCCGCGGCGAGGTGCGAGTAGCCGAGCGCGGTCAGTCGCTGGGTCCCTTCGCGCGTGCTCGTGGCGCCGCGGGCCGTGCGCCAGTGGCGCGCCTGCGCGTCGGCCGTGAGACCGAGACACGCCTCGACCTCGCCGAGCGCGAGGAGGACCGCCTGCTCGCCCGGCTGGGCGCCCTCGCCCCCGGGCGTCATGTCGGCGACGCCGTAGCGGTCGGCTTCGTCGTCGTCCGTCTCGACCAGGCGCACGAGCGTCCGGCGCGCGCCGGCGAGGTCGCCGGCCGCGCGCAGCCGCGCGGCCCGCACCACCGCCGCGGCCTCCTCGTGGGGGGCCGCCCCGTCGGTGCTGCCCGGTCCCGAAACCAAACCTTTGAGCGACAGGAAAGTGCCGGGTCCCAGGCTACGATGGCGGCGCGTGTGCACCCAATCCCTTCACGTGCGGGAGCGCCGCGCTGCACGTGAACACGCACAGCCTGTGCGCCCCGATGGACGTCGCGGGTCAGGGAGACTGCGACTGCGTTTCGATGGGCTGGGAGTGGACCGGCTCTACCTGCGTGCAACTCAGCGTCGGCTACTGCACCTGCGTTGGCGCCGACTGCGACAAGCTCGCCCGCACCCAGGAAGAGTGCGCGTCCCTGCACGCCTCCTGCTTGTAGCGCCACGAGCCGCAGGTTCACGGGGAGCAGGAGCGCGATGCCCGCGACACCGGCTGCCGCGCGGCGACCCTGGGTTGTCACGGCACGGTGATGGTGCTGCGGCACAACACCGCGCCGAGGTTGCTGCAGGTCGAGGGGCACGTGCCGGTGCAGGTGCACGCGCCGGTGCAGGCGGGGTTGTTCGGGTCGAGGAACTTCGTGCCACCGCTCGGGAGCATGAACCCGGCCCGCTCCCAAGGGGCGGGCCCCATCGAGGTCCCTTCACCGCAGTTGCTCGGGCCGCGAGGCCACGGCATCATGGTAAGCATGGCGCGGGCGCGAAAGTACGAGGACCGCTCCGCGCGGGGCCCCTTCCGCGCGGATCAGCTGCACGAGGGCGACCGCTACGAGCTGAGTCGCGGGCACCCGGTCTACTGCGAGCCGGCGGGAGGGCGCGGCGCCGGGACCAACCTCGCCGGCGGGGAGGTCCTCGACACTGATCCTGACGTGGACTCGGCCGGGGTGGACGCGGGGTTCTCGCCCGCGCCCGACCTGCTGCGGGCGCCGGACGTGGCCGTGGGCAACGTGCCCAACGAGCCGGGATGGATCAAGGGAGCGCCACTGCTGGCGCTGGAGTACGCCGACACGGGGCAGGACGAGGGGAAGCTGCAGCAGAAGATCTGCGACCTGATGGAGGCGGGGACGAAGCACGTGTGGGTCGCGCGCCTCATGGGGCAGCGGCGAGTCGAGGTGTATGAGCCGGGGCGGGAGCTGCGTGTGGCGGTGTCAGGCGAGGCGCTGGCAGCGCCGGGCATCCTGCGGAACCCGGTGCCGGTCGACGCGCTGTTCGACCGGAAGCTAGCGCACGAGCTGGTGCTGCGGAACCTGCTGCAGCGGCGGGGTTACGAGAGTCTGGAGCACCTCCGGGCCGAGGGGGAGGCCAAGGGGCGGACCGAGGGCCGGGCTGAGGCGCTGCTGGCGATCTTCGCGGCCCGCCAATTTGCGGTGACCGATGAGGAGCGCGGCCGCGTCCTCGCTTGCCGGGATCTCGGCCTGCTCGAGCGCTGGATCACGCGCGCGGTGACGGCGGCGTCGGTGGCGGAAGCGCTCGGGTAGCCGAGCCCGCGGCGATCGGTGGTCCGTCACCACAGGTTCTCGAGCACCCGTTCGTCGACCACGGAGAGGCGCTTGCGCACGCTCTCCTCGATGGTCTGGAACTCCGGCATGTCGGTCGCCTCGTGCAGCATGCGGGCGATCTTCATGACGCGCGCGAGGTAGGTGAAGAGGCTGCCCTCCTCCATCACCAGGTGGTGCTTCTCGACGAAGTCCATGAACGACAGGTCCTCGTCCTCCAGCTCGGCCCAGATCGCCTTCGCGTGCTTGCCGCCGTGGAGCTCGGGGTGCGCGAGGTGGCCGAGGAACTCGTTGTGCAGGACCTCGATGGGCGTGAGCTCGCGCGGGAACTGCTCGTCGTACTGGGCGTCGACGTCCTCGAACGTGAGCTGCGGGTCGTCGCGCCGGAGCTCGCGCCACCGGGCGAGGACCCACTGGCGCCGCTCCTCGAGCTGCTTGCGCATGAGGATCCGCTGGATGGCGTCGTGGTCGAGGAGGAACTCGCACAGCGCGCGGCACTCCTCGGCCTCGAGGAGTCGGTGCATGAGCGCGTAGTAGACGAAGAGGCCGTCGATGCCGCGCAGCTTGCCGATGATCGCGCCGGTCTGCTGCTGGCCGTGCTCGTCGATGATGCCGAGCGCGCGCAGGTTGTCGGTCACCTGGGCGAGCAGCTTCTGCGCCGCGGCGCGCTTGGGCGCGTCGAGGAGCAGGTGGTCGATCACGGTGACGATGTTGAGGTGCATGCTCGCCGGGAGCATCGCCTCGTCCGCCGCCGACGTGGCGGGCGCGGGCGGCGGTGCCGGCGCGGGCGCCGCCGCGGCGTCACCCGCGGCGCCGGGGTCCGGGCTGCTCGCGAGGGCCGCCCCGGGCAGCACCTCGACCGTGAGGTCGGGCAGCCCGATCGCGAGCACCTGCTCGGCGGTCACGCGCGTCTGGCTGCGCAGCGGCGCCGGCTGGCCCTGCACCAGGCGCTGGTGCGCGTCGGGGTCCCAGGACACGTCGTTGTTGCGCTGCGCGTCCGAGCGCACCCGCGCATAGGCCGACTTGCGCAGCCGCGCCTCGTCGAGGCGGAAGTGGCCCTTCTGCGCGTCGCGCGTCTCCTCGCGGATGAGGCGCACGACCTCCTCGGGCGCGAGGGTGATGGCGATGCCCTCGGTGTCGAACTGCGGCCGCCCCGCGCGGCCGGCCATCTGGTGGTACTCGGCCGAGGTGAGCAGCCGCGCCTTCTTCTGCACGTACTTGCGCAGCTCGGGGAAGACCACGCGCTTGGCCGGCAGGTTGATGCCGGCCGCGATCGTCTCGGTCGAGACGATGAACTTGATGAGGCGCTCGAGGGCGAGCCGCTCGACGAGCTGCTTGTAGCGCGGCAGGATGCCGGCGTGGTGCACGCCGATGCCGTGCAGCAGCAGCGGCTTGAGCTCGGGCGCGAGGCCGCGGTCGAGCAGCACCGCGTCGCAGGCCGCGGCGATCTTGGCCCGCTCCTCGTCGGTGGTGAAGCGGCGGCAGCTCTTCAGCAGGCGCGCGCGCTCGAAGCACAGCTCGCGGCCGAAGGTGAAGATGATGGCCGGCGTCTCGCCGTTCGCGAAGAGGTCGCGGGCGAGGTCGATGAGGTAGGTCTCCTTGAACTCGTGGTAGAGCGGCACCGTGCGGTCGAACGACTGCACCAGCGCCATCGGCACGCGCCGCGTGACGTACACCCACTGGCAGAACTGGTCCGCGTCGCCGACGGTGGCCGAGAGGATGACGAGCTGCGTGCGCGGGTCGAGGCCGATGATCGACTGCTCCCAGACGTAGCCGCGCTCCGGGTCGTTGAAGTAGTGCCCCTCGTCCATGATGACGATGTCGGCCGGGGCGTGGACGCGGTCGCCGAAGATGCGGTTCCACAGGATCTCGGCCACCAGCACCTGGACCGGCGCCTCGGGCCGCACCTTGTAGTCGCCGGTCGCGAAGCCGACCTTCTCGTCGCCGAAGTCGGCGCAGAGCTCGCGGAACTTCTCCTCGGTCAGGGCCCGCAGCGGCGTCGTGTAGATCGCCGTCTTGCCCTCGCGCAGCGCCTTGTAGATCCCCGCCTTCGCCATGAGCGTCTTGCCGGTGCCCGTGGGCACCGAGACGAGCACGCTCTCGCCGGCGAAGATGCGGTTCATCGCCTGCTCCTGCACCGGGTAGGGCTCGAGGCCCTGCGCGATGAGGAACTGCTCGTAGAACTCGAGCTCGATGTCGGCGACGCTGCTCATCAAGCCTCGCGCCTCGCCGTCCTACCCGCCCCCGAGGACGTTCTTGAGCTTGCCGACGATGAGGTCGAGCGCGACGTGGTTCTCGCCGCCCTCCGGGATGACGAGGTCGGCCCAGCGCTTCGACGGCTCCACGAACTGCAGGTGCATCGGCCGGACCGTGCGGTAGTACTGGTCGCGGATCGCCTGGAAGGTGCGGCCGCGCTGCTCGATGTCGCGCCGGATGCGGCGGAAGACCCGGATGTCCGCGTCGGTGTCGACGAAGATCTTGACGTCGAGGAGCGTGCGCAGGGCGGCCTCGACGAAGACCAGGATGCCCTCGACGAAGATGACCGGCGTCGGCTCGACCCGCAGCGTCTCGGTGAGCCGCGCGTGGGTCTTGAAGTCGTAGACCGGCACCTCGACGGGCTTGCCCGCGCGCAGCGTCTTGAGGTGCTCGATGAGCAGCTCCGTCTCGAGGCTGTCGGGGTGGTCGTAGTTGAGCTGCGCCCGCTCCTCGTAGGGCAGGTCGGCCCGGTCCCGGTAGTAGCTGTCGTGGTCGATGATGGACATGGCGCCCTTGGGCAGCGCCACGGAGATGTTGCGGGCGATGGTCGACTTGCCGGAACCGGTGCCGCCGGCGACGCCGATGACCAGGGGGCGGGGCATGCGCGCCACTATAGAAGGTGCGCGCCTCGCTGGCTACCCTTTCGGCGTCGGCAGCGACGGAACCGGAGCGGCTTGCATTTGTCCGAGAGATCGCGAACACCTTCTGGCGCGTCCAACAGGCCGGCGTTTGACTCCCCTGGCGTCGTTTTCTATGCTGGACGCCCTACTGGAGCGTGCATGACGAAAAGCATCGGTGTAGCTGCCCTTGCCCTCGCGGCCACCCTCGCCGCCGGCAGCGGGCGTGACGCCCTCGCCCAGGGCCGTCCTGCGGTCGGTCAGAGCAAGGCGGCCGCGCCGCTCAGCCGGCGCAACATCATCCCGGTGTCCGAGATCAAGGCCGGGATGGAGGGCTACGGGCTGACCGCCTTCGAGGGCATCAAGCCGCAGAAGTTCCACGTGAAGGTCATCGGGGTGCTGCGCAACATGCTGCCGAAGCAGGACGTCGTCCTCTTCACCAGCGACGACGCGCGGCTCAAGCACACCGGCATCGTCGCGGGCATGAGCGGCAGCCCCGTCTACCTCGGCGGGCGCCTGGCCGGCGCGGTCTCGTACGGCTGGGCCTACTCGAAGGACCCGGTGGGCGGCTTCACGCCCATCGAGTACATGCTCGAGGTCGGCGACCGGCCACTGCGCGGTCGTGACCGCACCGCGCTCGCGCAGGCGGACTCCGATCAGAGCCGCCAGCTGCTCGCCCAGACCATGGGCGTGACGCCCGAGGGCCGCCCCGCGGGGCCGGCCAAGAGCGCCGAGTTGCCGGCGGTCGCCGGGATGCAGCGCGTCGCGGTGCCGCTCTCGCTCACCGGCTTCGCCCCGCGCGCCGTCGAGGAGCTGCGCAAGCTCTTCGCCCCGTTCGGCCTCGACGCCGTGCAGGCGGGCGGCGGCGGCCAGGAGCCCGGCGGCCCGACCAAGTTCGAGCCCGGCGCGGCCATCGCCATCACGCTCATCCGCGGCGACATGTCCGCGGTCAGCACCGGCACCGTCACCTACGTCGAGGGCAACCGCGTCCTCGCCTTCGGCCACCCGATGTTCCAGGCCGGCGAGATCTACCTGCCCGTCAGCACGGTCCGCGTCTTCACGCACCTCGCGTCGAGCTACCGCTCGATGAAGATGGGCGCGCCGATGGCCGAGGCCGGCTCGCTGGTCATGGACCGCCAGGCGGCCATCGCCGCCGACACGACCACGCGCACGAGCATGATCCCCATCGAGGTCACCGTGAGCGGCCAGGGGCTCCCGGCGCGCACGATGCGGGCGGAGATCGCGAAGCACAAGTTCCTGACGCCGATGCTCGCCGGCGCGGTGGTCATGAGCGCGGCGCAGGAGTCGGCCCCCGACATCGCCCACGCGGTCGTCACCGTGCACTCGAGCGTGAAGGTGCGCGGCCACGAGCCGCTCACGTTCAGCGACCGCGTCTTCACCCAGGACGGCCTGTCGCCGCGCGTGCTGGCCTACTCGGCCGGCTTCCGCGCCCTCAACGAGGTGCTCTTCAACCCGTTCGAGCCGGCGCACATCGAGAAGCTCTCGTTCCGCGTCGAGGTCGCCTACCGCTCGGACGTGGCCGAGATGGTCGGCCTGCGCGTCGACTCCCTCGAGGTCAACCCCGGCCAGCGCGTGAACCTCTACGTCACGATGCGCCCCTACAACGGCGCGGAGTACGTCGAGACCGTGCCGTTCGACGTGCCCAAGGAGAACGCCGGGCAGACCCTGAGCGTGGAGCTGACGCCGGGGTCGTACGCGCGGCAGCCGGTGCCCACGCCGGAGAACCTCGCCGGCATCATCGCGAACCTGCGCAAGCCGCCCTATCCGGGCGACACGTTCGTGATCAGCCTGATGCGCCAGTCCGACGGTGTCGCCTACCGCGGCCGCTTGATGCCCGAGCTGCCGCCCTCGGAGATCGACACCCTGCGCCAGTCGACGTCCTTGCGCCGCGTGGACAGCTACCGCGCGGTGACCCACATCGTGCGCAACGCGGGCCGGGTCGTCGTCGGCCGGCAGGGCATCACCTTCAAGGTAAAGGACCTCCCATGACCTCAACTAGTCCGAGGCGTTCGGCCGCGTTCGCGGCCCTCGCGCTGCTCTGCCTCGCGGCCGTCCCGGCCGCGGCGGGCGGCACCAAGTCCCTGCGCTACACGAGCTACCGGGAGTTCGACGACGCCGAGACGAAGGGCGTCCTCATCTCCTCCACCGGCGAGCTGCTCACCGGCCACGCCACCCGCAAGCTCGACCTCAAGGCGCCGTTCGTGCGCTCCTCGGTGACGGCGCCGGACGGCACGGTCTACCTCGGCACCGGCGACCAGGGCGAGCTGTACGCCTACACGGGCGGGGCCCTGCGCAAGGTGGCGAAGATCGACACGGCGGTCCTCTCGGCCCTCGCCGTCGGCCCGGGCGGCTCGATCTACGTCGGCACCGTCGCCGACGGCCGCGTCCTCCAGGTGGACCCGCGCAGCGGGTCGTGGAAGGAGGTCGCGCAGCTCGACAAGAAGGGCGAGACGCACATCTGGTCGCTCGCCTTCGACGCGAAGCGCAACGTGCTCTACGCCGGGACGGGCCCGAAGGGCCTGCTCTACGCCATCGAGAACGGCAAGGCGCGCCTCGTCTGGGACTCGAACGAGAAGCACCTGCTCGCGGTCCAGGTGGCGAACGACGGCTCCGGCGCCCTCTACGTCGGCTCCGGCGAGCGCGCCGTCCTCTACCGCGTCGAGCCCACCGGCCGCGCCCGCGTGCTGCACAGCTTCGCGGCCGACGAGCTGCACGCCATCGTCGAGCGCTCGGGCTCGCTCTACCTCGCCGTGAACGAGTTCAGCGGCGGGGCCGGCACGGGCTTCGGCGGCACGCGCATCGCGTTCGGCAGCACGCCGACCCTGCCGCAGAAGCCGCCGCTGCCCCGCATGGGCGCGCGCTCGGGCAAGGGCGCGCTCTACCGCTGGGACCCCGACGGCCGCATCGAGCAGCTCTTCGCCCTGGGCGAGAGCTACCTCGCGGCGGTCCACGTCGCCGACGGCGGCGATGTCTACGTCGCGGCGGGCGGCCAGGGCCGCGTCTACCTCGTCAAGCCCGACCGCACGAGCTACACCGCCTACGAGTTCCCGGAGCGCCAGGTGCTGGCGATGGAGCTCAAGGGCCCGCACCGCCTCTTCGGCACCGGCGACCCCGGCATGGTCTACGTCGGCGAGGCGGGCGCCCCGAAGGTGGCGCAGTTCACCTCCAAGGTCATCGACGCCGGCTTCCTCGCCCGCTTCGGCCAGCTGCGCTGGATCGGCCGCGGCAAGGTCCAGTTCGAGACGCGCAGCGGCAACACCGGCAAGCCCGACAAGACGTGGACCGGGTGGCAGAAGCTCGACAGCGTCGTCACCGTCGGCGAGCTGGGCCATGGCCGCGTGCGCAGCCCCGAGAACCGCTACGTGCAGTTCCGCGCGCTGCTCGGCACCGACCGGGTCGCGCTGCGCGGCCTGACCCTCTACTACCTGCCGCAGAACCAGCGCCCGAAGCTCACCGAGGTCGCGATCGGCGACCCGAAGCCGGCGGGGCCCATGGGCGGCTTCGGCGGCTTCGGCGGCGCCGCGCGCAAGGTCCACTCCACCATGGTCAAGATCCGCTGGAAGGTGGAGAACCCCGACAACGACGAGCTGAGCTACCGCCTCTTCATCCGCGAGGAGAGCGACCCGGTGTGGCGGCCCCTCGGCGGCCCCGAGCCCCTCACCAAGACCGAGTTCGACTGGCAGACCGAGGCGATCCCCGACGGCCACTACCTGGCGAAGGTGGTCGTGACCGACGACAAGTCGAATCCGAAGGACCGCGCGCTCACCCACGAGCTGGTCTCGACCCAGCCGTACCTCGTCGACAACCGCAAGCCCGAGATCGTCGGGCTCGAGGTCCGCTACCCGTTCCTCTCGGGCCGGGCGCGCGACAGCTTCAGCGTCCTCACGGAGCTCGCCTACTCCATCGACGGCGGCGACTGGGTGCAGTTCTACCCGAGCGACGGCATCTTCGACGACACGGTGAAGACCTTCACCGTGCGCCTGCCGGACACGCTCGCCGCCGGCCAGCACACGATCGCCGTCCGCACCGAGGACGAGGCCGACAACGTCGGCTCCGCCCAGGTGACGTTTCGGGTGAATCGCTAGCGTTCCGGCCCGTCCAATCGACACGCGCTGCACACCTCCGAGCGCTAAACATGCTCAACCCCAGGGGTGGCGGGGTGCCACCCCGAAGGGATGCGAGAGTTCGCGTCACCGGACGTACCATTCACGCACGGGCGGGCCAGGGCCCGCGGGAGGCAGCAATGAAGCGTCTCATGGTCGCAGTTGTGTCACTCGGGGTCGCGGTCGGGCTCGCTGGCGGAGGTTGCGGCGGGGGCGGCAGCAGCGCCCCGCAGCGTCACCTCAGGGCCAGCTTGAAGTACTCGCAGACCTACACCGCCAGCCATGGTGGCGTGACGGTCCGGCCGCAGGCCGTGGACCTCATCCGCGCGCAGCTCAAGAACCGCGCGGCCCTGCGGGCGCAGAAGTCGCCCGCCTTCGCCAAGGCCCTCGCGAAGACCTTCCAGCGCATCGACCGCCGCGCGTCGCTACCGCGGCCCCGGCCGGCTATCGGCGCCGCTGGCACCTCCCGCCCGGCGGGCCTGCGCCCGGCGGATACCGCGTTCGACCCGAACGTCGCGGTCTTCGCCTACGACGATTCGCAGGGCACCTGGCTCGACGCCCAGTACCTCAACGTTGATACGGGCGAGTTCGACCTCGCGGTCACCGAGGACTCGCCGGTGAGCCTCTGGGTCGGGACCTACGACGAGACCGCCGGCACCGGCGACGTGGTCCTGCCGCTCACCTACGGCTTCAACTACGAGCTGCCCCCGGCCCCGGATGACGTCGTCTTCGACTACAACGCCTACATGTACGTCGACCCCGCGACGATCGTCGCCGACGACGCCTACGTCGTCTGGACGAGCGACCAGTCCGGCTACTACGCGGTCACGTGGGACGCCGGCACCGCGTACTTCTACCTCCTCGCCGATGACGTCTCGGTCGGCGCCTACTACCTCATCTGGGACGACGGCACCTGCGCGCAGGGGACGCACGTCTACATCACGTTCGACGCGAGCGGCGGCTACTTCAGCATCAACGGCGTCGACGCGCCCTTCAGCATGAGCGGCGTCACCACCACGACCGGCTACTTCGACGGCGACGCGCGCTGGACGGTGGTCGACAACGACGGCTACAACTACGACGTCGTCGCGACCGTCGCCTACCTCGACGTGGCGCCCGCGGAGGTGTGCCCCGCGGACATGATCGTCGTGCCCGCGGATCCGGCCGTCTGCCCCGCGGGTTGCGAGCTCGACGCCTTCTTCGGCATCTGCACGATCGCTGGGACCCTCGACCCGCTCACCGGTGTTGGCGTGAGCTGCGACCTGGTGGATGCCGCCGTCGCCGTCATCGTGTGCCCGCCCGGCTGCGCGGAGGCGGTGCCCTCGGACGGCTTCTGCTACGACGCCGTGACCGCGGACATCTGTTATTGAAAGGGACCCTGAGCGGGTCCTTTTGACCCCCCGCGAAGAGTGCCGGCAGGCAGAGCTCGCCAGCACTCACGCGACCTGCTAGCGCCCATTCCGTTCAGACCGGACGCGGAAAGAGAACCGCCGAGTCGCCCAGGCCCTGGCGTCTGATAAGAAAGTCGCCACACAGGGAGACGGTGAGGCGGGGAGACTGATCGGGTGGGGTCGCGCTGATCGCGCGGCCGCGGCGCTTGAGCACCGCTGCCGCGCGCTGACCGCGACCAAACCCAGGCCCACTCCCCGACTCCTCGCCGCCCTGTTCGATTTCAGGCCCGGGGGTCCGCCGCCGCAGGCGGCCGGTGACGCACTTGGCGGTTCGTGTTTCTTGTCCTTGCCGGCCCCTACTCCCGCCCCTCCTCCCGCGCGTAGCCGCTCTCGTAACCGGGGCGGTAGCCGTAGCCGTACGAGCGATAGAAGCCGTACTGCGGGGAGCGCGGGTCGAGGTCGTTGATCACGCAGCCCACGACGCGCACCTGGCCGGTCTCGAGCTGCTGGACGGCGGCGCGCAGGCCGCGGCGCGAGGCGTGGCGGTAGCGCGCCACCACGACCGCGCCGTCGCACACCGCGCCGATGTGGATGGCGTCGGCCACGAGGCCGATCGGCGCCGAGTCGAAGATCACGAGGTCGTAGGCCTCGCGCAGCTGGGCCGCGAGCCGCGTGAAGTCGGGCAGCTCGAGCAGCCGCAGCGGGTTCATCTTCTCCGGCACGGCGCCGGTCGTGAGGATCGCGACGTTCGGGCTGCCGCTCTCGCGCACGACCTCGGCGACGGGCTGCTCGTTCGCCAGCACCTCGTAGACGCCGCCGGTCCGCGCCCCGCCGAGCACCCGGTGCAGGCGGCCGCGCCGCAGGTCGGCGTCGACCACGAGCACGCGGCGGCCGCGGGCGCCGACGCTCGCGGCGAGCTGCAGGGCGAAGAGCGTCTTGCCCTCCTGCGGGCTGGCCGACGCGATCATGATGACGCGGGGCGGCGTCTTCAGGAAGAGCGAGTAGACGTTGGTGGCCACGGTGTGGCAGCTCTCGGCCACCTGGGACATCGGGTGATGCGCGACGTACTCGGCGCGGGCGCGCTCGATGGCGTCGGTGGGCTGCCCGCGGCACGGCTCGATGGTCGGGACGATGCCGAGGAGCGGCAGGCCGACGGTCTGCTCGACGTCCTCGGGGGAGCGCACGGTGTCGTCGAGGAACTCGAGCGCGAAGGCGAGCCCGAGCCCGGCGAAGAGGCCGATCGCGAGCGCCATCATCAGGTTGCGCCGGAGGTCGGGCTTGATGGGGCCGCCGGGCGGCGTGGCCGGCTCGAGTCGGCGCACGTTGGTCACCTGCAGCGGCCGCGTGAGCTCGGTCTCCTTGAGGCGGCGCACGACGAGCGCGTAGACGTCCTTCTGGTGCTCGACCTCGCGCTTGAGGCGGTTGTAGTCGACCTCCTTCTCGCGCAGCTTGAGCGAGCGCTTCATCTCGGCGTCGATCGCCTTGACCAGCTTGCCGTCCTGCGACTCGTTGGCCCGCACCTTGATCTCGAGCCCGCCGTAGATCTGGTCGATCTCGCGCGTGAAGTTGCGGTCGAGCGAGCCGAGCGCGGCCTCGTTCTCGATGATCTTCGGGTGGCCGTCCTTGTAGCGGGCGCGCAGCGCCATGAGCTCCTTCTGGAGCTCGGCGCGGCGGTGCTTGAGGTCGCCGAGGAGCTGGCCGCTGCCGAGCAGCGCCGCGGCCACCGCCGGGTCGCCCGCGGTCCGCGCCTTGCGCGCCTCGTCGAGCTGCGCGCGCTGCGTGATGCCCTCCGTCCGTACGCGCGACAGCTCCTCGTTCAGGCGGAAGAGGTTGGACGAGAGGAACCGTTGGCTCTCCTCGAAGCTGGTCGCGAGCAGGTCGTTGCGCTTGTTGAACTCGAAGAGGTCGCGCTCGGCCCGCTCGAGCTTGAGGCGCAGGTCGTCGGCCTGGCCGCCGAGGAACCGGATGGCGTCGACGGAGGTCGAGGAGCGGGTCGCCTGGCTCTCGTCGATGTAGCCCTGGATCGCGGCGTTCGCGATGCGGGCGGCCAGCTCCGGGTGGGCGCTCGTGCAGCTCACGGTGACGACGTGGCTGTGCTTGTCCGCCGCCGCCGCGAGGCAGCCCTGGACGGCGCCGGCCGCGTTCTCGAGCGCGTCCGCCCCGCGCGCGCCGCCGTTCATCGCCGCGTCGCGGTCCAGCGCCAGCGCCGCCGCGACCCGCGTGGCCACGGCGTGGCTCTGGATGATGCGCATCTGCGTGTTGTAGAACTTCTCGGAGTCGCCGACGGTCTCGTTGACGTCCTGGACCTTGTCGACGACCCGCGGCGCGCTCTCCTCGAGGATGATGGTCGCGGCGGCCTGGTAGATCTTCGGCTGCCGCAGCGTGGTGAACGTGGCCCCGCCGAGCGCGAGCACGACGGCGAGGAGGATCATCCAGCGGCGCCGGACGATCACGAACCAGTACTGCATCAGCGGCAGACCCCGGCCGCCCTCTTCGGGGGCGGGGGCGGCGGGGCCCGGGCGGGGCGCCTCGGCGTTCATCGGCGAGCACAGGATACAACGATCCCCGCCGCCGGGCAAAACGGCGGTCCGGCCGCTACTCGGGCTCGGCCACGATGACGAGGTTCTTGCCGGCGTGCTTGGCGGCGTACATGGCCGAGTCGGCGAGCCGCAGGAAGGCGTTCTCGCGCCGCTCGAGCTCGCCGCTCGGGCCCACGTGCTCGTGGTACGACGCCACGCCGAACGAGGCGGTGATGCCGGTCAGGCGCAGCGGCGGGCGCCCCTCGGCGGTCGGCCGCTCGAGGAACGTGTGGGCGCCGATGAGGGCGCGGAGCTGCTCGGCGAGCTGGCAGGCCCGGGCGGTGTCGGCGCCGGGCAGGATGACCACGAACTCGTCGCCGCCGTAGCGGGCGCACACCGCGCCCATCGGCGCCTCGACGGCGAAGAGCGTGCCGAGCTCCGCCAGGGTGCGGCTGCCGGCGAGGTGGCCGTGGGTGTCGTTGATGCGCTTGAAGTTGTCGAGGTCGATGAAGAGCAGCCCGAGGTCGGTGCCGTCCTTCTCGGCGCGCTCGATCTCGAGGTGGAGCCGGCCGTGCAGGAAGCGGTCGTTGAACAGGCCGGTGAGGTCGTCGCGGCGCGCCAGCTCGCGGGCGCGGATCGCGTCGAGCGCGTTCTGGATCGAGGAGGAGGTGTAGCCGGCGAAGATCTGCAGCAGCTCGAGATCGCGCGGCTCGTAGGGGTTGCCGTCGAGCCGGTTGATGAGCTCGAGCACGCCGCAGATCGACTCCCCCACGATGACCGGCACGCCCATGATGCTCTTCGACTCGAAGCCGCTCTCGAAGTCGACCTCGCCCGTGAAGTACGGGTCCTCGTCCAGCTTCGGCGAGGCGTAGGGCTGGCCGGTGGTGTAGATGCGACCGGCGATGCCGCGGCCGGTGGGGACGCGCTGGCCCAGCAGCCGCTCCGCGCGCCCGCCGAAGACCGCGATGAACGTGAGGCGGTTGACCTGCGCGCCGCTCAGCTTGGCGCGCGGGTCGTCGAGGAGGATCGAGCCCGCCGCCGACGGCACGAAGTCGTTCGCCCGCTTCAGGATCTCGCGGAGCTGGCCGTCGAGGCGCACCTCCCAGTGCGCGGGCTCGCGGTCGCGCCGCGTGCGCATGAGGAAGCGCTGGATCTCCTCGGGGGAGAGCGTGAAGATCTCGGGCTCGGTGCCGCAGCCTGGCGGGTTCGGCTCCATCATCATCCCTGGCGCCCACCCGCGCCTCCTGCGAATCCGTAGCAGCCACGAGCCCTTGAGTCAACACGCGCGGGGCGTGATCACGCCGCGCGGGTGACCACGAAGCGCGCGAGCGCGGCGAGGCGGTCCGCCCCCGGGCCGAGCTCGCGCGCTGCGGCGACCGCCTCCTCGACCAGGGCGAGCGCGTGGGCGCGTGACGCGGCGAGGCCGTGGACGGCGGGGTAGGTGGCCTTGCCCGCGGCGACGTCCTTGCCGGGGGTCTTGCCGAGCTGGGCGGCGGTCGCGGTGACGTCCAGCACGTCATCGGCGATCTGGAACGCCAGCCCGAGGCGCTCGCCGTAGCACCGCAGCTGCGCGAGCTGCGCGTCGGTCGCGTCCGCGACCAGGCCACCGGCCACGACCGCGGCCGTGAGCAGCGCCCCGGTCTTGGCGCGGTGGATGGCCGCGACCGCGGCGGCGGTGGGCGGCTGGCCCTCGCTCTCCATGTCCAGCACCTGGCCGCCGACGAGGCCGCCGACGGTGCCGGCGGCGGCCGCGAGCTCCGCGATGAGGCGCAGGCGCCGCGCGGGTGCGGGCGCGTCGGCCGTGGCCAGGACCTCGAAGGCGCGCGTCAGCAGCGCGTCCCCGGCGAGGATCGCGATCGCCTCGCCGAAGACGCGGTGGCTGGTCGGCCGGCCCCGGCGCAGGTCGTCGTCGTCCATCGCCGGCAGGTCATCGTGGATGAGCGAGTAGGTGTGGATCATCTCGATCGCGCAGGCGACCGGCAGCAACGCCGGGGCGCCGGCGCCCAGGGCCTCGCCGGTGGCGAGCACGAGCGCGGGGCGCAGGCGCTTGCCCCCGGCGAGGAGGCTGTAGCGCATGGCGCGGTGGATGGTCGCCGGCGGCGCGTCGTCGGCCGGCACGAGGCGGCCCAGGTGGTCGTTCACCTCGGCGGCGCGCCGGGCGAGCCAGGCCCCGAGCGGCTCCTCCCCCGGGCTGGCCTCGGCCGCGCGGCCGGGGTCGAGCCCGTCGCGCGCGGTCCCCTCACGGTCCCCTGACAGCGGTGCGATCACAGCGCCTCCATCCAGCCCCGCAGGGTCGGGCCCAGCACGCGCGGGCAGCCGCGCAGGTCGGCCGCGGTCCGGCAGCCGGTGAGCATCATCGCCACGCGCAGGCCGGTCGTGAGCTCGTCGAGCGCCGCGTCGAGCCCGTCCGCGCCGCCCTGCGCCTGCGCGCGCGCGAGCGGCAGGGCCAGGCCGACGAGGTCGGCGCCGAGGGCGAGCGCCGCCGCGGCCTGTCGCCCGTCGCGGATGCCGCCCGAACCGATGAGGGTGGCGCCGCGCGCGAGGCGCCGGCGCGCGCCGAGGATCGCGGCGGCGGTGGGCACGCCCCAGGTGGCGAAGGGCGCGGCCCCGGGGCGGGCGCCGCGGAGCACCTCGACGCTCACCCAGGAGGTCCCGCCGGCGCCAGCGACGTCCAGGCACTGCACGCCCGCCTCGACCAGCCGCCGGCACACGGCCGGGGACAGGCCGCAGCCGGTCTCCTTGACGACGAGGCGGGGGCCGAGGGCGGCGGCGAGCCGCTCCAGCGCCCGGAGCCCGCCGCGGAAGTCGCGGTCGCCCTCGGGCTGGGCCAGCTCCTGCGCGACGTTCAGGTGCACCGCGAGCCCGTCGGCCCCGATCGCGTCGACGAGCGCGCGCACCCGGTCGGGCCCCAGCCGCACCACCTGGCCGAGCCCGAGGTTGCCGAGGAGGGGGACGGTCGGGGCCACGTCGCGCACCCGGTAGCTGGCGGCCGCCTGGGGGCGCTCGAGCATGGCCCGCTGGCTGCCCACGCCGAAGGCGACGCCGTGGCGCTCGGCCGCGGCGGCGAGGGCGCGGTTCAGCTCGCCGCCGCGCGGCGTCCCGCCGGTCATCCCCGTGATCAGGAGCGGCGCGCGCAGGGGCTTGCCCAGGAAGGTGGTGGCGAGGTCGAGGTCCGCCTCGCAGAGCTCCGGGAGCGCGCAGTGGACGAGGTGCACCTCGTCGAGCAGGGTCCCGCCGGCCGCGGGCGCGAGGTCCGCGCTCAGGCAGAGATCGAGGTGGGCGTCCTTGCGCCGCTGGGTCGCGGCGGTCACGCGCCCTCGCCGGCCGCCGCCGGCCGCAGCGCCGGGCGGAACTTGTAGCCGTAGCTGATCGCCCCCGCGCTGCCGTCGTCGCGCAGGCGGCGGGTGACCATCTCCACCCGCAGGCCGATCGCGAGCTCGCCCTGGTCGACGTCGGTGAGCTGCGCGGCGACGAGCGGCCCCTCCTCGAGCTTGACGAGCGCGACGACGTACGGGGCGAACTCCTCGAACCCGGCCGGGGCGTGGTAGACGGTCGAGAACGAGTACACCTCGCCGCGGCCGCTGAAGGCGAACGGCGTCTTCGCCGGCGCGGTGCACGCGGGGCACACGTCGCGCGGCGGGAAGAGCTTGCTCCCGCACCGCGCGCACACCTCGCCGACGAGCGCGTACCGCTGCCGCTGGAGCCGCCAGTTCCGTGGGATCTCCATCACCAACTCCTATGCGGGCTGCGGGAAATGCAACACGGAGGCACGGGGACCCGGTGCAAGATCTTGAATACCCAGAATGATGCTCCGTGCCTCCGCGTCTCCGTGTTGCATTTCGCCGCACGCTCCTGGTTAGGCGAGCGCCTCCAGGATCGTGGTCACGACCGTCGCGCCGCTGCCGCCGATGTTCTGGGCCATGCCGAGGCGGGGGGCGCGCACCTGGTTCGGCCCCGCGTCACCGCGGAGCTGCTGGACGACCTCGACGATCTGGTAGATGCCGGTGGCGCCGACGGGATGGCCGCGGGCCTTGAGCCCGCCCATCGTGGTCAGGGGGATGCGCCCGTCGAGCGCGATCGCGCCGTCGGCGGCGAGCCGCACGCCCTGCCCGGGGGCGGCGAAGCCCGCGGCCTCGAGCGCGAGCACGGTCATGATGGTGAAGGCGTCGTGGACCTCGAAGAGGTCGATGTCGGCGGGCGCGAGGCCGGCCCGCTCGTAGGCCTGCGCGGCGCTGCGGGCGGCGCCGTCGAGCCGCAGGGGATCGCGCCGGTCGTGCAGCGCGACGGCGTCGGTGGCGAGCGACGAGGCGCGGATGCGGACGGCGCGGGCGCCCAGCGAGCGCGCGAGCGCGGTGGGGCACAGCACCACCGCCGCGGCGCCGTCGCACACCGGGGAGCTGTCGAGCAGGTTCACCGGATCCGCGATCATGCGGGCGGCGCAGAAATCCGCGCGCGTGACCGCGAACGGGAGCATCGCGCGCGGGTTGTGGACGGCGCGCTCGTGGGCGTTGATGGCGAACCCGGCGAACTCCTCGTGCGCGACGCCGTGCTCGTGCATGTAGCGGCGCATGAGGAGCGCGTTCAGCGCCACGAACGACAGGCCGTTCTGCGCCTCGAAGTCGCCGTCGGCGGCCATGGCCAGCGCGGCGGTCACCTCCGCCCCGGGGCGGTCGGTCATCTTCTCGACCCCGGCCACGACGACGACGTCGCTCAGCCCGCCGGCGACCGCCACGTGGCCGAGGCGCAAGGCCGCGGCGCCCGAGCCGCAGGCCGCCTCGATCGTGACCGCCTCAACGCCGCGCAGCCCGGCCGCGTCGCTGACGAGGGCGCCCAGGTGCGCCTGGCCGGTGAGCGGGCCCGCCAGCATGTTGCCGACGTAGAGGGCGTCGACCTGCTCGACCCCGGCGTCGCGGCGCGCGGCCAGGATCGCCTCGGTGGCGAGGTCGCGCAGCGACCGATCCCAGTGCTCGCCGACGCTGGTCTGGCCGATGCCGATGATGGAGACGTCTCGCATGCTCACCTCTCCGTGGTCGCCGGTGCGGCGCCGCTAGGCCAGCCGCAGCTTGCCGCGCTGGCGCGCGTACGCGGCGTAGTCGAGCGGCACCCGCCGCGCGACGTACTCGCGGGTCGTCGGGACGGCCGCGGGCCGCGCCGCGCCGCGCTCGGTGACGCGCAGGTCGAAGGCATCGCTGCCGGCGCCGCTGCCGAACGAGACCGCCAGGATGCGGTCGCCGGGCCGCGCCACGTCGAGGATGGCCGTCAGCCCGATCATGGCCGCGCCGGCGTAGGTGTTGCCGATGGCGCCCACGAGCAGGCCGGTCGCCACCTGCGCGCGCGCGAAGCCGAGCTCCCGCGCCACGCGGAGCGGGAACTTGGCGTTGGGCTGATGGAAGACCACGTGCGCGTAGTCGGCGGGCTCGGTGCCGAGCTCCGCCATGAGCTCGCGGGCGGCCGCGAGCACGTGCTTGAAGTAGGCGGGCTCGCCGGTGAAGCGGCCGCCGTGGGAGGGGTAGTGCTCGTAGGGCCGGCGCCAGAAGTCGGGCGTGTCCGTCACATACGAGAGCGAGCCGGTGATCACGGCCCGCGCCTCGGCCGCCGGCCCGAGGAGGAACGCCGCGCCCCCCGCGCCCGCGGTGTACTCGAGCGCGTCGCCGGGCCGGCCCTGCGCCGTGTCCATCCCGACGGCGAGCGCGTAGTCCGCCATGCCGGAGCCGACGAAGCCGATGGCGGCCTGCATGGCCTCGGTGCCGGCCTTGCAGGCGAACTGCAGGTCGGCGCCCTGGGTGTGCGGCACGGCGCCGATCGCCGCGGCGACGATGGTGCTCGTCGGCTTGACGGCGTACGGGTGGCTCTCGCTGCCGACCCACACCGCCCGGATGAGCTCCGGCGCGACGCCGGCCCGGGCGAGCGCGTTGCGCGCGGCCTCGAGCGACATGGTCGCGACGTCCTCGTCGAGCCCCGGCACCGCCTTCTCGGTGATCGGCAGGGTCCCGTGGCCGCCGTCCCACACGCGGCTGACCTCGGTCGCTGGCAAGCGGTAGCGCGGCACGTAGGCGCCGTGGCCGACGATGCCCACCGCGCGGTTCGGCTGGAGGATGGTCATGCGCCGACCTCGTCGGCGCCGTGCGCCGCGGGCCGCGCATCCGCGGGCGGCGCCGCCGCGCCGCCCGCCCACTGCGCGAGCGCCTCCTCGAGCTCGGCGAGCTCGATGCGGGTGTCCTTGCAGGGCCCCGCCGGCCGCGTGTTGGCGATGCCGACGACCGGGAGCC
This sequence comes from Polyangia bacterium, assembly GCA_036504295.1. Lineage (GTDB taxonomy): Bacteria > Myxococcota_A > Polyangia > JACRCY01 > JACRCY01 > DASXVK01. The sequence continues at coordinate 15,645 of DASXVK010000384.1, read as the reverse complement.
GGTGCCGCACGTCGCGGATGCCGCTCAGCAGGTCGCGCTCGCACGCGACGCCGACGACCGCCTGGGGCCGGTGGTCCTTGATCTTCTGCCGGGCTTGCTCGCCGCCGGCGACCACCGCGACCTCGACGCCGCGCGCGGTGGCGAGCGCCCGCACCGCCGCGAGCTGATCCTTGCTGAGACAGCGCGGGAGGAGCACCAGCATGCGGTCGGGCGGGACCGCGCGGCGGCCGAGCGCGACGAGCGCGTTGTTGGTGCGGACGAAGGCGTGCGCGAGCCGATCGCGGTCGATCGCGAGCAAGGCCCCGAGCGCGAAGACCCCCCGCTCGACGAGCGCGAGGAGCCGCAGCGCCAGCCTGGCCACGCGCGCCCCGCGCGGCCACCCGAGGAGGAGCATCAGCGCGACGAGCGCCAGGGACAGGCCGAGCGCGGCGACGCCGAGCGCGACGACGCCGAGGAGCACCGTCGGGGCGGTGCGATGCCACTGGGCGAGCCGGGGCGCGACCAGGTACCACAGCGCGAGGCCGGCGGCGGCCACGACGACGACGAAGCCCGCGATCAACGTGAAGAAGAGCCGCTTCGGGGCGCTCGCGTCGGGCGGCGCGTGGCCGTCCCAGTCCCGCCACTCGTCGCCGAGGGCGCGGGAACGCTCCTGGTCCAGGGTGTCCGCGTGCATGGCGGCGGGCACTGAGCAAGAAGCGGGCCCAGCCCGGCGGCGCGGCGATCCCGCGCAACCCCCCGCCGACGCTCACGCCGCAGCGCGGCCGGCGGCCGGGCCGGCCGCGCGGCTCCGCACGATCGTGCAGATTCGCCCGCACGTCGCGGCGGAGGCGCGCGGGCCGGAGGCTAGCGGCACTGCTTCACGTACACGCGCGCTTCGCCGGTCGCAGGATTCGGCTCCTGCCACGCGACGGTCGGGTGACCCGCGGCGTCGATCACGAGGCGCTGGTTGCCGCCCGACTGGGTCGCGTCGAGGTCCAGCGGGTTGGCGCCGACGGCTTGCCAGGCACTGCCGCTCCAGCCGGCGACCATCACGCTGTTGACCGCGTGCGTGTCGATGGACTGATAATAGGCGACCGTCGGGTAGCCCAGGCCATCGACCGCGATCACCGGCGCGACGCTCTGGGTCTGGCCGAGGAGGGGGAAATCCAGCCATTGGGTGCCATCCCAGCGGCGCACGTGCACGTAATCGGTCCAGTCGGTGGCGCTCACCGACAGGAAATCGTAGAACGCGACGAACGGATCGCCCGTGGGGCCGATGGCGAGCGAGGGCCAGCCCGTCATGAGCGGACCGGCCGGCAGCTGGGGGCCGCCGCCGAGCACCTCCCAGGCGGCGCCGTCCCACCGCTTCACGTAGGTGACGTTGAAGGTGTTCGTGCCCGCGGCGGTGATGTCGCGCTCGTTCCAGGCGACGATGGGGCGGCCGGCGCAGTCGATGGCCACCACCGGGAAATCAGCGAGATCGCTCTGGTTCATGTCGATGGGGGCATCGCCGAGCACCGTCCAGGCGCTCCCGTCCCAGCGCGCGACGAAGACATCGAACTGGCGGTCGCCGTCCCACTCCGACCAGGCGGCCACCAGGTTGCCCTGCCGGTCGGCCGCGATGTCGACGAGGTCGACGATCCAGGTGGGGTTCACGTTCAGCAGCGCCCCCACCGCCGTCCAGGTCGCGCCGTCCCAGCGCGCCACGTGGGCGTGGTGCTGATCGCCCTGCCAGATCACGACCGGCGCCCCGCCGGCATCGATCACCACCCGGGACAGGCCACCGGTCATGGCGAGGCCCCCGCCGAGCAGGGTCCAGGCCGTGCCGTTCCAGCGCTTGACGAACACGTGGTACGGGGGCCCGAACTCCTGCCAGGTGACCACCACGTCCCCGTTCGGCGCCGCCGCGATCGCCGGCGTGTAGGCGCCGGTCGCGAGGTCGACGTTGAGCGGTCCCCCGCCCAGCAGCTGCCAGCCGTTGGGACACGTGGCGACGGCGGCCGCGGCGCAGGAACCCCCGCAGTCGCTGTCGCTGGCGGGGGTGCACCCGAGGGGGCAGCAGCCGTCGCCGCCGTGGCACGCGGTGATCGCCTGATGGCTGCAGGCGGCGCTGCAGTTGGCGGCGCTGCCGGTCATCGTGTCGACCGTGCAGGCGTTGCCGTCGTCACACGAGGTGGGGCAGTCGCCGTCGCAGGTCTCGCCGAGCTCGACCGTGCCGTTGCCGCAGGTGGCCGAGCAGTCGGCATCGTCCATCCAGGTGCAGCCCGCCGGGCAGCAGCCGTCGTAGCTCAGGCACTGGCTGATCGCCTGGTGGCTGCAGGCGACGTTGCAGTTCGCGGCGCTGCCGGTGATGAGGTCGATCGTGCAGGCATTGCCGTCGTCACAGGAGGTGGGGCAATCGCCGTCGCAGGTCTCCCCGGGCTCGACGGTGCCGTTGCGGCAGGTGGCCGAGCAGTCGGCGTCGTAGTCGTGGCTGCAGCCAGCGGGGCAGCAGCCGTCGCCGGCATGGCACTGGGTGATCGGCTGATGGCTGCACACGACGTTGCAGTTGGCGGCGCTGCCCGTCATGGTGTCGACGGTGCAGGCGTTGCCATCGTCGCACGCGGTCGGGCAGTTGCCATCGCACGTCTCGCCGGGGTCGATGACTCCATTGCCGCAGGCCGCGGGCCGCCCATCGCCGGCGCTCCCATCCACGCCGAAGCGACCGATGGTCGATTGGCCGCAGCCGAGGACGAACAGCAGGCAGCAGGCGCCGCCGCACAGGACGCGCTTCGTGCCTGAAGGCGAGCCGGTGAGCCTGTCGTCCCACGTCATGCGTCGTTCTCCTGGGCGTCCGCCCGCGTGCGCCCGGTGCCACCCCTACGGGAGATGCATACACCATGCGGGCTGTCGCAGGCCAGCGTCGGCGTCGCGGGTGCCGGCGCCGCGCCGCGCGCGCTCGCCGCGCGCGCTCCTTGACAGCACCGCACCTGCCTCGCATGCTGCCCGGCATGTCCGACGACGCCGTGCTCGAGCCGGGGCCGGAGCCGCCCCGCGTCCCCGCCGCCGGGCCGCGCTTCGGGCTGCGCCTGGCCGTCGCCGGCGTGGCGCTCGCGGCCCTGCTCGGCGCCGCGGCCGCGACCTCGGCGGCGTGCGCGCGCGCCGCCCGGTCCGCCCGCCCCGCGCCGCCCAGGACCAGCCTGGTCGCGGTGCGGCCGGGGGTCGTGCGCTTCGCCGGGCCCACGCTGCCGGCGACGCGCGCGGGGGCCGCGGCGCGGCTGCTGCTCGGCCTCGCGCTCGGCGCCGGCCTCGTCCGGCACCTGCGCCGCGCCCCGCGGGTGCGCTGGGGCGCGAGCGCGGCCGCGCTCCTCGCCGCCACCTGGGCCCTCGGCGGCGCCGTCGAGCGCGGGCTGCGCCCGGCGGAGGCGACCTGGCTGCTCATCGACGCCGGCGGGCAGCGGGTGCCGCTCACGCCGGCGGAGGTGTGCCTCGGGGCCGCGCTCGGCCTGCTCGCCGTGCTCGGGCTGGGGCGCGCCTGGACCGCGCGGCGCGCCGGGGCGCCGCAGGCGGCCGCGCCGGTGGTATAGTCCGCGCGCGATGGACGAGATCAACCGGCGGGTCGCGACGAGCCTGCGCCGGCTCCGGCGCGAGAAGGGCTTCACGCTCGAGGAGCTGGCGCGCCGCTCCGGCGTGAGCCGCGCGATGTTGAGCCAGATCGAGAGCACCAAGGTCAACCCGACCATCGCGGTGGTCTGGAAGATCTCGGCGGGCCTCGGCGTCTCCTTCGCCGATCTGCTCGGGCCCGAAGCGCAGGCCACCGTCGAGGTGCTGCGCGTCGCCGAGGCGCGCTACCTCTGGTCGCAGGACAAGACCTTCCGCAGCCGTCCCCTCGTCACCAACGTCCCGGGCCACAAGGTGGAGCTGTACGAGATCTGGCTCGCGCCCCGGGCCGGCCACCCGGCCGAGCCGCACCCGCCGGGCAGCCACGAGTTCCTCTCCGTGCTCACGGGCCGGTGCCGCCTCGAGGTGGCCGGCGAGCCCTACGCCCTCGACGAGGGCGACGGCATCGTCTTCCTCGCCGACCGCCCCCACCACTACCAGAACCCCGCCCCGAAGGAGTTCCTGGGCCACTCGCTCATCCTCTACGGCGGGAAGTAAGCGCAACCCAACGTGGACGTTGGCGTTGACCTTGACGTGGACCTTGACGGCGACGTGGACGTGAACGGGGTCGCCACCGTTGACGCCCCCGCGACGACCCGTCAACGCACTTCGTCCACGTTCAAGTCCACGTCGCCGTCAACGTCCACGTCCACGTTCCCGCGCCTGCGCGCGCGTGGTGCACAGCCGATCGTTGAGCAACAGCGTCCCTCGCCGGAGGCGGGCCGTAAGCCGAGTTCTGTCTCCCAGCCCTCGCGGGCCGGGCGGCGGTCATTCCTCTAGGCCCGTCGTTGCCGGCGGGCTCGAGCGATCCAAACCCGGGAGCAGCGGCGCGGGCCACGCCGGCCTCTCGCGAGGCGCCCCCTGTTCGATCTTGCTCCGGGTGGGGTTTGCCATGCCCCGCCGGTCACCCGGCGGGCGGTGCGCTCTTACCGCACCGTTTCACCCTTACCGCCGTGACGAGCACGGCGGCGGTCTCATTCTCTGTGGCACTTTCCTTCGGGTTACCCCGACTGGGCGTTACCCAGCACCCTGCCCTGTGGAGCTCGGACTTTCCTCCCGCGTACGAAGGGTACGCCGGCGACCGTCTCACCTGCCTTCGGCGAAGGACGAGGTTACCGTAGATCGGGGGGGCGGCGAGCGCAAGGGAAGATCCCCGCTCGCGCGCGGGTCAGCTCGCGGTGGGTGCGGCTCGCCTCGTCAACAACGAGGCTCGCCCCCGGCTCGCCTCGTCAACAACGAGGCTCGCCCCCGGCTCGCCTCAGGCGTGCGAGGCGGCCTTGACCTCGGGGTCGGGCGGCAGCGGCGCCTGGGCGGCCGCCCCCGGGCTCGGCGCCCTGGCGAGCGGCTCGTCGTCGAGCGGGGCGACGGCGACCGGCTCGGGCTCCGGCTCCGGCTCGACCATGATCTGGTCGAAGTAGATGATGCGGCCGCACTGCGGGCACAACTCGAGGGAGGTGCCCCGCTGCAGATTGTTGTAGAGCTGCGGCGGAATCGACATGTGGCAGCCCGCGCACACGCCCTGGCTCACGGGCACGACGGCCAGCCCGCGGCGCATCCGGATCGTGCGATAGCGCTTGAGCACGTCGGGCTTGATGGCCTTGGCCGCCTCGTCGCGGGCGCCCCGCAGCCCGGCCGCCTGCTGCTCGAGCTCGGCGATCCGCGCCTTGATCACCAGCTCCTCCGCGTCGACCTCGGCGCGCAGCGTCGCGACCTGGGCCTCGTGCGCCTCGATCATCTTCTTGGTCTGGGCCGTGGCCTCGAGGAGCTTGAGGATCTCGCCCTCGCGCTCCTCCTTCGTCTCCCGCGTGCTCTTCAGCTCACGGTCGGCCGCCATGTGCTCGCGCGAGGTCTTGACCGTCTGCAGCTTGGTCTTGGCCTTGACGATGGCGTCTTCCTCGTACTTGAGCTGCTGCTCCTGCTCCGCGCGCCACTTCTCCGCCTCGGCGAGCTTGTCCCGCTCGAGACCGAGGATCTTCTCGATCTTGAGGAGGTCGGCACGCATCTGTTCGAGCTTTTCCGGGAGGGCCTTGAGCTGCCCCTCGAGTTCCTGCAGGCGGGCGTCGTGGTGCTGGAGGGCTTCGAGTAACTTGAGCTGTTCCTTCAACTTCGCGGCCTCCAAAGTATGTCTGGCAGTGTCCGAGCGTCTCCGCAGCGGTCGGTGGGCCCACCTGGGCTCGAACCAGGGACCAGCCGGTTATGAGCCGGCAGCTCTAACCACCTGAGCTATGGGCCCGTACGGCGTCGGCGTGGTCCACGGTCCGGCCGCCGCCGGGGCCCACGCGCGGTGGAGGCGACGTCCGATCCTATAGTACTTGTGCGCGCATTCTAGGCGGCGTTACCCGCCGTGTCAAACGAATGTGCTGGAGACTCGCAGGCGCGCGCACGCGACGGTCACTCGAGGATCCGCACCCCGGCCCGACGGATCTCCTGAAAGTGTCCATCATAGGTGACCACGGTCGCTGCTTCGCGCACCGCGAGCGCCGCGATCCAGATGTCATTGGTCGGAATGGGGGTGCCGGCGCGCCGCAGCTCGGCGACCAGGTCGGCGTAGAGGGAGGCGGCCTCGTCGTCCACCTCGAGCACCCGGACGACGGGGTTCGCCAGGAACTTCAGCAGCTCCTTCTCGTTCTGCTCGCGTCGAGCACCCAGGCGGAATCCGGCGCGCAGCTCGCCGAGGACCACCACGGGGATCAGCACCTCGCGGGCCGACGCAAGCAGCGCCACGACGACCGGGGCGCCGCGCTTGAAGTGGCTGTACGCCGAGGTGTCGAGGCAGACCGGGCTCACGCCCACAGCTCCTCGTCGACCTCCTCGAAGCAAGCGGTGGCCCGCTCGAAATCGCGCAGCTCGGCCTCGCTCCAGGTACCAGCCAGTGCGGCGAGCCCGTTGTCGTACGGCACTTCGTCGTCGAGGCCGAGACCGCGCTGGAGGAGCTCCTTCGCGGTCTGGTTGAGCGAAGTTCCCCGGCGGTGCGCTTCGGCCTTGAGAGCCCGCGCCAGCCGCTCGGGGATGCTGCGGAGCGTGAGGTGCTTCGGTGCATTCATCACGCTAATTCTCTGACTGCACCCCGATGCTGTCAAGACCGGCAGGGCTCGCTCCCTGCCGGGGGGACGCTAGTTCGTGATGAAGGACTTGAGCCGCTTGGAGCGGCTCGGGTGGCGCAGCTTGCGCAGGGCCTTCGCCTCGATCTGGCGGATGCGCTCGCGGGTGACCTCGAAGTCCTGCCCCACCTCCTCGAGCGTGTGGTCGGACTTCTCGCCGATGCCGAAGCGCATCCGGAGCACCTTCTCCTCACGGGGCGTCAGCGTCGCGAGCACCTTGCGGGTCTGCTCGGCCAGGTTCATCGAGATGACCGCGTCCGAGGGGCTGACCACGCCCTTGTCCTCGATGAAGTCGCCGAGGTGGGAGTCCTCCTCCTCGCCGATCGGGGTCTCGAGCGAGATCGGCTCCTTGGCGATCTTCAGGACCTTGCGCACCTTGTCGAGCGGCAGCTCCATCTTCTCCGCGATCTCCTCGGGCGTGGGCTCCCGGCCGAGCTCCTGCACGAGGTGGCGCGAGGTGCGGATGAGCTTGTTGATGGTCTCGATCATGTGGACCGGGATGCGGATCGTGCGGGCCTGGTCGGCGATGGCCCGGGTGATCGCCTGGCGGATCCACCAGGTGGCGTAGGTCGAGAACTTGTAGCCGCGCTTGTACTCGAACTTGTCCACGGCCTTCATGAGGCCGATGTTCCCCTCCTGGATGAGGTCGAGGAACTGCAGGCCGCGGTTCGTGTACTTCTTGGCGATGGAGACGACGAGCCGCAGGTTGGCCTCGACGAGCTCGCTCTTGGCCTTCTCGGCCATGCGCTCGCCCTCGTGGATCTCGATGTAGGTCGAGCGCAGGGTGTCGGCGTCGCACTTCGCCTCTTCCTCGACCCGCTTGATCTTGCGCTGCGCCCCCTTGATGGTGCGATCGAGCTCCTCGAGCTCCTCGAGCTTGATGCCGAGCTTCTTCTGGATCGCGCGGGCCTTGGCCGGCGAGCTCTTCATCTCGCGGTGGGTGCGGCGGAAGTCCTTGAGCGACATGCCGGCGCGCCGCTCGCAGTCGCCGATCTCCTGCTCCGCCTTCTCGAGCCGGGTGACGAGGCCCTTCAGCTTGAGGACGATCTTCTCGATCTGGCGCTTGTTGAGGTGCAGCTCCGACAGGGCGTCGAACATGCCCTGCTTGTTGTCCTCGATGCCCTCGTTGATCTTCTTGCGGCGGACCGCCGAGACGCGCCCCGCGAGCTTCTCGTAGAGCTTCTCGTTCTCGCGCTGGCAGCGGCGCGCCTTCTCGATGAGCTTGACCACCCGGTCGGTGTGCCACTCGTCGTCGAACTCGGCGTCCTCCTCGTCGACGTCCCGGATGACCTCCTTGACCCGCATCTTCTGCTTCTTGAGGCGGTCGCCGATGGAGAAGATCTCGGCCACGGCCACCGGGGAGTTCAGCACGACCTGCAGCACGCGCCGCTCGCCCTCCTCGATGCGCTTGGCGATCTCGACCTCGCCCTCGCGCGTGAGCAGCGACACGCTGCCCATCTTCCGGAGGTACATGCGCACGGGATCGTTGGTCTTCGAGTAGCCCTCGTACTCGTCGTCCTCGAGCTCGTCGCCGTCCTTCTTGACGTCGACCTCGTCGACGTCGTCGTCGAGCTTGCCGCCGCCCTTGGGCGGCGCGAGCTTCACGTTGGTCGCCGAGTCGACCACCGCGATGCCCTCGTCGCCGAGCGTCGACAGCCACTCGTCGATCTGGTCGGAGGAGACGATCTCCTCGGGCATGTGGTCGTTGACCTCATCGAAGGTCAAGAACCCCTTTGCCTTCCCCATGTCGATGAGCTGTTGCTTGCGGTGCTCGGGAGTGTCGCGGCTTGCCGAGGGCTGCTGCTTGTCCTTGGTCGAACTCACGTGCGGTCGCTCCTGCGAGTTGCGGGTTATCTGGAAGCCACCTGGTGGCGTTCCCGGGCCAGCTCGAGCTTGCGCATGGTCAGCCGCCGATAGCGCTCAGTGTCGCCATCGCGCTGCGCCTCTTCGATCTCTCTGGTCAGCTCCAGTATCGTCTGGCCGCGCGACTCGCCTTCGAGCGTCTGCACGATCTCGGCGAGGGCGCGGGGGGCATCGACTTGGCCGAACGAGTCGTCGGCGCTGAAGGAGCCGGCGAGGAGTCGCTCGGCGAGCGTCGCGCGCAGCTCCTCGGGCAGGGCGCGCAGGACGACCTCGTCGGCGAGCTCGCCGGGCCGCGTCTCGCGCAGCGCGCGGAACGCCGCCTTCACGGGCGCCTGGGTCAGGAGCTCCTCGGCCGGCGCCGCCGCGTCGCACAGCTCCGGGTGATCCGACAGCAGCGACAGCAGGCGCAGCTCCCGGTCGAGGGCCGGCCCGAGGCGCGCCGCGCGGGGCGCGGGCCGCGGCGCGGCCGGGTCGGCCGGGCTCGGCGTGGGCACCTCGCTGAGGCGGATGGCGCGGTCGACGGCCCGCTTCTCGATGGTGAGGGCGGCCGCGACCCGCCCGGCGTAGAGGTCGCGCACCGCGGGGTCCTTGAGCAGCCGCAGCGTCGGCGCGATCGCGCGCAGCGCCTTCACCCGCCCCTCGACCGAGCTCGTGTGCGCGAGCGAGGTCTCGTCGATGAGGTACTCGACGGCGGGCACGGCGTGGTCGACGAGGCGGGCGATCTGCCCGCCCGCGTCCTTGCGCGCGAGGGAGTCGGGGTCCTCGCCCCGCGGGCAGCGCGCGACGCGCGCCTCGATCCCGGACGTGACGAGGAGCGGGATGGCGCGGCTGGTGGCCTTCTGCCCGGCGTCGTCGCCGTCGAAGAGGACGACCACGTGGCCGTCGCCGACGTGGCGGCGCAGCAGCGCCACCTGACGCTCGGTCAGGGCGGTGCCGAGCGGCGCCACGGCGTCGGTGAGCCCGCGCTCGTGGAGCTGCACGACGTCGAAGTTGCCCTCGACGAGCACGGCGCGCCCGGTGCGGTGGACCGTGGCGCGCGCCGCGTGCAGGCCGAAGAGCAGGTCGCCCTTGCGGTAGAGCGGCGTCTCGGGCGAGTTCACGTACTTGGCGGCCTTGGCGTCGGGATCCAGCAAGCGGCCCGAGAAGCCGAGGACCTCGCCCGCGGGCGAGATCACCGGGAACATGAGCCGGTCGCGGAAGCGATCGTAGTAGCCGGCGCCGCGCTGCGACGGCGCGATGAGCCCCGCCTGATCGGCCAGCGCGGTCGGGACCTTGTGCCGCGCGAGGTGCTGCGCGAGCGCCTCGCCGGTGGCCGGCGCGTAGCCGAGGCGGAAGATCTCGCCGGTCGGCGCCGTGACGCCGCGCCGCTCGACGTAGTCGCGGGCCCGCGCCCCGCCCGCCCCGAGGTACTGGGCGCGGAAGAAGTCGCAGGCGATGGCGTTCGCCTTCAGCAGCCGCTCGCGCTCGGAGCGCGCGGCGCGGTTCTGGCGCAGGGCCTCCGGCGACTCGGCGGGCAGCTCGATGCCGGCCCGCTGCGCCAGATCCTTGACCGCCTCGAGGAAGGTGCGGCCCTGCTGCTCCATGAGGAAGCTGAAGACGTCGCCCTTCTTGCCGCAGCCGTAGCAGATGAAGAACTGCTTGGCCGGGTACACATAGAACGACCCGGTGCGCTCGGAGTGGAACGGGCACAGGCCCCGGAGCTGCGCCCCCGACTTGGCGAGGGCCACGTGCTCGCCGATCACCTGGGCGATGTCGGTCCGCTCGCGGACCTGGGCGATGATGTCGTCCGGGATCAGCCCCACGCGACCCTCATATGGCCCCTCGCGCGCGCCAGACCGCAGGGCAACCTCGGATCGCGAAGCACGTTGCCACCGATTCGGCCTCGGCCCTGCCCCGGGCCATTGCTTACGAGGGGGACGCCGTCCCCTTGCGACGCCTTGGTGGCGAGCAGCCGGGCGTCCGGGCCGCCAGGCCCCACGAAGAGCCCGCCACCGTCGATCCCTCTCGGGGTGCGGAATGATACCCCGCAACCACGGTCTGTCAAGGGAGCCACCACCCTTGCGCGGGCCGGGAGAGCACGATGCAGTATGGGCAGCCTTTCTGGACGTGTCAAATCGCCAATAATCACGAACAATTCGGCCCCGCGCGTCATGCAAGATCCATGCGGCCCTCGACGGGGCGGCGTGCGGCGCGGCCGGGCGGCCGGCCGACTGGGAAATCCAGAGTAGAAGCGCTGATTTGCGCGCTCCAGGGGCCCCGGCGGGCCGGGTTTTTTGACACCCGGGGGACGCCCCCTGACAATGGGTGCCCGGAGGGATCATGGGGATGCCGCAGACGCCTCAATCGGCAGCCGGACGGCGGGCCCGCGACCGCATCGGCCGGCGGGCGAGGATCCGCAATCGCATGCTCGTGTGCCGCCACGAGCTCCGCAATCTCCTCTTGTTCGTCGACGACGACCTGCGCGAGACGACGACGGCGCTCGACGGCATCGAGCGCTTCCTCGTGCAGGCGCAGGATCTGATCGAGAGCGAGCACGTCAGCGCCGAGCAGCTCCGGCAGCTCGCGGGCGACGCCGCCATCGACGGCCAGGTCGAGTACCTCGGCGAGGCCCTGACGAGCCTGCGCCGCCGCATGGGGCAGATCGCCGACAAGTTGTAGCTACGGCGTCTGGTCGACGATCGCCACCTCGGCGGCCTCGAGCTCGCGCGCCTCGGCGGCGGCCGCCGCCGCGAGCGTCACGGGGAAGCGCTCGCGCAGCGGCGAGAGGCGGTAGCCGGCGCGGGCGAGCCCCGCGAAGAGGCGGGCGAGCCGGCGCAGGCCGGCGCCCATGGCGGCCGCCTCGTCGAGCTCGCCGAGCGCCGCGGCGTCGAAGCCGCCCACGAGCCCCGTGAGGAAGAAGCCGAGCCCGAGCGACACCGGGGTCGCGACGCAGAAGAGGATCAGCACCGGCCAGAAGCCGTGCCACACCCCGACCGCGAGGATCCCGCGCCACAGCCCGTAGATCAGCAGCCCCATGAGCGCCGGCGCGGCGAACATCTGCCACAGGTAGATCCGCAGGCGCACGATCAGAAGGTGGTTGCAGAGCCACCCCACGACGCACTTGAGCGCGAGCGTGCCGATGATCGCGAGGTACATCCCGGGGAACTGCAGGGTCGGGATCAGCAGATAGAAGAGGCCGACGCGCACCACCTGCTCGATGAGCACGACGATGACGTTGAGGCCGGTCCGCCCGCTGCCCTGCTGCAGCATGTCGGACATCCAGGCCAGCGGGAGGAAGAGCAGCACCGCCGCGGCCAGCAGCATGTAGTCGCCGGCGCGGGCCCACTGCGGCGCCATCACGTCGCGGATGAGCGGCGCGCCGACCGCGCCCATGAGCGCGACGAGGACGGCGACGAAGACGTGGGCGAACTGCAGGTAGCGGACGAGGTAGTACTGGCACAGCTTCGTCTTGCCGGCGCCGTGCGCCTCGGAGAGCGCGGGCACGGCCGAGGCGAAGTACGACCACGCGAAGAGCGCGACGTACTGGGTCAGGTTCGTGAGCACGCTGCGCAGCCCGAGCCACGTCTGGTAGGCGGCGAGGCGCGTGACGATGATGCCGTTCTCGACGATGTTGGCGATGCGGAACGGCTCCTGGCCGAGGGCGGACTTGTAGCCGAAGGTGAGCAGCCGCTTGGCCGTCTGGCGCGTGAACTGGGCCAGGAGCAGCGGCCCGAGCGGCAGCTTGAGCCGCACCTTCACGAAGTAGAAGCCGACCGCGGCGACGAGGATGGCGGCGAGCTGCGGGCCCATCGCCAGGCCGAGCGCGGCGCCGAACGCCTCGCCGTACTCGGGGTGCGCCCGGCCCCAGGCCCGGAAGAGGAAGACGAACGGGATCGGCACGAGGTACATCGCCAGGCGCTGCTCGACGAGATCGAGGGTGAGCTGCAGGTCGAAGCGCTGCACCGCCTGGATGACGAACTTCACGCCGACGAAGAGGCCGGGGAGCTGGACGAGGCCGTAGAGCGCGAGGAAGTGCGCGAAGAGGGCGTACTGCGTGCGCGGCAGGTACGCCGCGATGGCGCACACGACGGTGAGCTGGGCCAGGCGCGAGAAGACCTGCCACCAGAAGTAGAACTGCACGCAGCGCACGGCCTCGCGCGCGTCCTTGGCCCGGAACTCGGCGAAGTACTTCACGAAGGCGGTCTGGGTGCCCATGTCGAAGAGGGCCCAGAAGAAGAACGCCGCCTCGTAGAGCGGCCGCCATAGGCCCTCGGCCTCGGGGAACGGCTGCACCCAGTTGCCCATCACCACGGTGAGGAGCACGACATAGGGCGCCAGCGCGACCACCATGATCGACATGAGGAGCAGGAAGGCCGAGAGCGGGCGGGCGAAGCCGATCTTGGTCCAGGCGCGGTTGCGCTCGCGGGCGGCGGCGTCGGCCCCGCCGCCGGTCGCGGCCACGGCCGTCATGAAGCGCAGCGCCGCGTCGGGGTCGGCGCGGCCGCGGCGGCGGGCCACGCGGTAGCCGAACAAGGCGAGGGCCCACAGCGCGAGGCCGAGGACGATCCAGATCAGGAACGCCTGGCGGTGCGGCACCGGCGCGGGGCCCCAGGTCGCGAACGCGGGCGCCGGCTGTCCGGCGGCGTCGGCGAGCAGCCCGCGCAGCAGGTACGGGAAGTAGCCCCAGCGGTGCAGCGACGCGTTCACCGGGCCGTCGATGTCGGCGGCGACGACCACGACGCGGCCGGCGCCGAGCGGCGCGCCGAGGATGGCGGGCGTGCCCGTGCGCGTCGCCACCCGCGGCCGCAGCGCGCCCGGCGCGAGCCGCACCAGCGCCTGGATCTCGGGGGCGCTGTTCCAGGCGACCTGGCGGCCGAGCCAGTCGACCGGCGCCGGCGGCAGGGCCGCGCCCGCGGGCGCCGGGCCGAGGACGCGGGCGCCGAGCGGGGCGAGGTCGGCGGGCGCGTCGGGGGCGAGGATGACGAGCGCGCCGCGGCCGCGCGCGGCGGCCTGCAGCGCGGCCGCGAACGCCGCGTGCCCGGCGCGCGCGACGATGACGTCGGCCTGCGCGGGGTCGGGCACGACCACGACGTCCGGGTCGAGCGTGAGCCGCGCCCCGACCGGGCCCTTGGGATCGAGGCCGAGCAGGGCGACCCGCAGGGTGGCCCGGGCGGTGCCGCCGCCGAGGAGCACGGCCGCGGCCAGCCCGGCGGCGAGCAGCCAGCGGACACGCACGAGCGCGTTTATACCAGAGGGAGATAGGGGCCTCAAGAGCGCCCAAAAAACGCTTGACAGCCCCGAGTCCGATCGGCAGTATTCGTACCCGGTCTGCGCCCGTAGCTCAGTTGGATAGAGCGTCGGACTTCGAATCCGCAGGTCGGGTGTTCGACTCACCCCGGGCGCGCTGCGAAGCGCGAACGGTTGAAGCAAGCAGCACCAGCACCAGCACGAACGGCAGCACTGGGCCCATAGCTCAATTGGTAGAGCAGCGGACTCTTAATCCGGAGGTTCTCGGTTCGATTCCGAGTGGGCTCACGGACGAAGGCGGGATCGGGTAACCGGTCCCGCCTTTCGCATTTCGGAGGTCCGCTTTCGCCGCCTCCGCCGCTTTGCTAGACTGACGCTGCCGCACGCGAGGATGGCGGAACTGGCAAACGCGCGAGACTTAGGATCTCGTCCCGCAAGGGTTGGGGGTTCGAGTCCCCCTCCTCGCACCGCGTGACGCCGCGACGGCAAAGCGGATCACGGCGCGCCCGCTGGGCCGTGGCGGCGCTGCTCCTGAATCCGCGCCGTCACGTCGACATCGACCGCGACCGCGCCGGTGATCTGGCCCTGCCGGTCCCGCAGCGGCGCCGCGCTCACGCTGATGGTCGCGCACTCGCCGTTGGCGCGCAGGATCGCCAGCTCCTCCTGTGCCACCTGCTCCCCGGCCAGGAGGGCGCGCGCGAGCGGCCACTCGTGGGGCTCATAGGGGCGGCCGTCCGGGTGGAAGCCGCGGAGCTCGGCATACTGCTCGAGGCGGCTGCCGCGGCGGACCGGGCGGCCGAAGATCTCGGCCGCGGCGTTGTTCGCGGCCACCACCCGCCCGGACGGCGCGTCCGCGACGACGACGCCCACCGGGAGTTGCTCGATGGTCGCCTGCAGGCGCGCCCGCTCCAGCTCGAGCTCCCGCACGACCAGCTCGCACTGGTCCCGCGCGGCGCGCTGATCGGTCACGTCGCGGAGCACGAGCGCGACGTGCGTGACCTCGCGTCCGTCGTAGAGCGGTTGATAGGTCAGCTCGAGACAGCGCCGGCCCACGCCGAACAGCTCGAACCAGCGCTCGTGCCGGGTCGTCTGCCCGCGAAACGCGCGCTCGAGCTCGGGGCGCACCTCCTGGAACGCGGCCTCGCCGAGCGCGGCCGCGAGCGGACGGTCGACCAGCTCGCCCGGCGCCCGGGCCCGCAGGCGGCAGTACGCCGCGTTGACCCGGCGCACCACCGCGTCGCGGTCGACCACCGCCGTCGGGTCCGGCGAGTCGGCGACGAGGTGCGTGTAGCGGCTCGGCGCCGTCGCGCCGGCGGCCTCCGCCGCGTCCAGCTGGCCGTGCGCCCGCGACCCGAGGCGCGCCCGGAGCTCGGCGTTCTCCGCCTCCGCCGTCCCGGCCCGCGTGCGGGTCGCGGCGTCCGACAGGCGCAGCGCCACCTCGCCGCCCGCGGGAGCGGCGGCCAGCTCGTAGTCGAACCCGCCGGTGGGCCCGAGGCGCACCTCGCCGCGGCGCGGCAGCGTGATCGCCCGCGCGAGGCTGCGCGCGACCTCGCGCGCGAGGTGCGCCGGCAGGCCGAGCTGGGCCGCCGTCCTGCCGCGCGCCTGGGCGGGCTCGACCGTGAGCGCGGCGGCGGCGGCGGGGGTCACGAACGCGCACGTCCCGGCCGCGTCGAAGACGATCACGGGCGCAGCGCTGGCCGCGAGGACGCGGTCGGACAGGCGTCGTCCGAGCCCGCCGCTGCGCCTCTCGTCAGACCTCCCGGTCCCCGTGGCCACTCCGGTCCTCCCGCGCGGTGCGGAATCACGCGCCGCCCTTCCCCTCTGCGTTCGGGCAGCC
>DASXVK010000383.1:0-7359 GCA_036504295.1 Polyangia bacterium | reverse complement strand
CGGGCACGGGCAGGGGCACGGGCACGACCGCCGAGACACGGAAGCAGCTTGAAGGCCGCCACCCCGCCGGTGTATGTAACAGCCTGCGCCTCGACGCCGAGGCGACGGGAGACGTCACAGATGGCGGAGGACACTCGGTCGGCGCTCACGGCCCGGCTCACCGCGCTCGCGCGCGAGCTCCGGGTCGACATCATCGAGATGCTCGCGGCGGCGCAGAGCGGCCATCCCGGCGGCTCGCTCTCGGCGATCGACGTCATCACGACGCTGTTCCACGCCGAGATGCGCCACCGGCCGGCGGAGCCCGCCTGGCCCGACCGCGACCGCTTCGTGCTCTCGAAGGGCCACGCCGTCCCGGCGCTCTACGCGACGCTCGCCTCGTGCGACTACTTCCCGCGCGCCGAGCTCGCCGGCCTGCGCAAGCCCGACAGCCGGCTGCAGGGCCACCCCGCGAACTTCCTCTGTCCCGGCGTCGAGGCCTCCACCGGCTCGCTCGGCCAGGGCCTCTCGGTCGCGATCGGCATGGCGCTCGCCGCCCGGCTCGACCGGCGCGAGACGCGGGTCTACTGCCTCTGCGGCGACGGCGAGATCGAGGAGGGCCAGGTGTGGGAGGCGGCCATGGCCGCGGCCAAGTACCGCCTCGGCAATCTCTGCGCCGTCCTCGACTACAACAAGGGCCAGATCGACGGCCTCGTCGCCGACGTCATGCCGCTCGAGCCCGTCGAGGACAAGTGGCGCGCGTTCGGCTGGCACGTCCGGCGCATCGACGGCCACGACTTCGAGCAGATCCAGGACGGCTTCGCCGCCGCGCGCAAGACGCCGGACCAGCCGACCATGCTCGTCGCCGACACGATCAAGGGCAAGGGCGTCTCCTTCATGGAGGGGCTCGCCAAGTGGCACGGCGTGGCCCCCACCCGCGACGAAGCGGCCCGCGCCATCGCCGAGATCCGGAGGTCGTGAGATGGTGAAGAAAGCCACCCGCGAGGCGTTCGGCGAGGCCCTCCTCGCCCTCGGCAAGGCCCACCCCGAGATCGTCGTCCTCGACGCCGACCTCTCGAAGTCGACCAAGACCGACCTCTTCGCGAAGGAGATCCCCGAGCGCTTCTTCGAGATGGGGATCCAGGAGATGAACATGATCGGCGTCGCCGCCGGGCTCGCGCTCAGCGGCAAGGTGCCGTTCATCTGCTCCTTCGCCTGCTTCATCACCGGCCGCTTCGATCAGATCAAGATGGCGATCTCCTACTCGCGCGCCCCGGTCTGTGTCGTCGGCTCCCACGCCGGCATCGGCGTCGGCGAGGACGGGTACAGCCAGCAGGGCCTCGAGGACATCGCGCTCATGCGGGCGCTGCCGGAGATGACGGTGCTCCAGCCCGCCGACGACCTCGAGACGCGCGGCGCCATGGAGGAGCTGGTCGCGCACCCGCGGCCGGCGTACCTGCGCACCACCCGCCAGAAGCTCGAGCGGGTGAACCCCGACGGCTACCGCTTCGAGCTCGGCAAGGGCGTCGTGCTCCGGCCCGGCCGCGACCTCACCATCGTCGCGAGCGGCGGGACCGTCGGGCCGGCGCTCGAGGCCGCGCGCGCCCTCGGCGGCGCGGGCGTCGACGCGCGCGTGGTGAACATCCACACCATCAAGCCGCTCGACGCCGACCTGCTCGCCGCCTGCGCGCGCGAGACCGGCCGCGTGGTCACCGTCGAGGACCACCAGATCACCGGCGGCCTCGGCGGCGCGGTGTGCGAGGCGCTCGCCGAGCGCTGCCCGGTGCCGGTCAAGCGGCACGGGGTGCTCGACGTCTTCGGCGAGAGCGGCAGCCCCGACGAGCTCTACGCCCGCCACGGCCTCGACGCCGCCGGCATCACCCGCGTCGTCCAGGCCTTCGTCGCCGCCAAGGCCTGATCCCGCACGGGCGGTCGAGTTCTCCCCCGTGCTCTCTCGCTGACGCAAACGCGGACGCCGACGCTGACGAGCCTGTGCTCGCGAATTCGTCTGCGTTTGCGTCAGCGTCAGCGACGGAAGAGAAGGGAGAACTCGACGGCCAAGGCCTGGTCCGCGCCTACTTCTTCCCCGCCGCCACCGCCTGCAGCTGCATGAACTTGTGGTCGTCAGAAGGGGGGCTCTGCCCGCCCCCCCTCGACGGGCAAAGCCCCCGGAGGCGAGCCGAAGGCGAGCCTCGTTGTAGATCGAGCCTCCCCCCCACCGCGCGCGCCCCGCGCGAGGGCGCACACGCCTGTGGCCGCGCCTACTTCTTCCCCGCCGCCACCGCCTGCAGCTGCATGAACTTGTGGTCCTCCTGCATGAGCAGGTCGTGGATCCGGCCCGCCGTGGGCGCGGCCCGCAGCTTGGTCACGATCGCCGGGTCGCGCAGCACACGGGCGAGCCGGCCGAGGATCGGCAGGTGCAGCCGGTCGTACTTGAGGCCGAGCAGGAAGAAGAGGTAGGTCGGCTTGCCGTCCTCGGCGCCGAAGTCGACGCCGTGGTACGAGCGGCCGCACACGATGAACGGGCGGGCGATCTTGCGCGCGTTGCGCGCCCGCGTGTGCAGGAACGCCACGCCGCCCTCGACCGCCGTCGGGGCGAGGCTCTCGCGCTCGACGATGGCGCCGATGAACCACGGCTTGTCCGTGACCCAGCCGTTGTGGAAGGCGCAGGCCACGAGCTCCTCGATGGCGACGGCGCGGTCCTTCGCGTGCATGTCCGGGAGCACCCCCGCCCCATCGAGGATGTCGGACAGCGGCATGGCGAAGCCGTCGGGGATCTTCTCGAGATCCACCTCCTCCTCGGCGTTGGAGGCGCCCATCTGGTCGGCCAGCCACGTATCGATCACGCTCCGCTTGAAGCGCCACTGGCTCGCGATCTTGGCGCCGGGGAGGCTGCCGGAGTTGACGAGCTTGAGGATGGTGCGCTCGTTCATCTGCATGTACTCGGCGATCTCGCGAACGGTGAGCAGGCGCTCTTCCATGAGGACCTCGGGCGGGGGGTGGAGTACGTTGAACTGCGTCCGCCTTCTGTATAGCGCACCCTGCTCCGCTGGGAAAGGACGGAATTCAGCTCCGGACGCGTGAAGGTCCGGTTGCCGGCCCCACGACGATGTGTTACCTCTAAGGCAACGCCGATCGAGGCCCGCACTGAGCGGCCTCTCCGTCCGACCCGACCGCGCATGCGAATTGACCCCGATCTCATCGATGCCGACGCCGCCAAGGTAGTCCGCCGCCTCCAGCAGAGCGGCTACACCGCCTTCCTCGTGGGCGGCTGCGTGCGCGACCTGCTGCTCGGCCGCACGCCCAAGGACTTCGACGTCGCGACCAGCGCCGAGCCGAACGAGGTCAAGCGGGCGTTCCGCAACTGCCGCATCATCGGCCGCCGCTTCCGCCTCGCGCACGTCTTCTTCGGCCCGAAGATCATCGAGACGTCGACCTTCCGCCAGAACCCCCGCCTCGAGGGCGCCGAGGGCGTCGAGGGGGAGAACGGCGGCGCCGAGGAGGAGCAGGAGCTGCTCATCCGCCGCGACAACGTCTTCGGCACCGCCGAGGAGGACGCGCGGCGGCGCGACTTCACCATCAACGGCCTGTTCTACAACCCCGCGACGGAAGAGGTCATCGACTACGTCGGCGGCGCCGTCGATCTCTCGGCCGGGCTCATCCGCACCATCGGCGACCCCGACATCCGGCTGCGCGAGGACCCGATCCGCATCCTGCGGGCCATCAAGTTCGCGGCCCGGCTCGGCTTCACCATCGAGCCCGCGACCTACGCGGCCATGCTCGCGGCGCGCGGCGAGATCCCGAAGTGCGCGGCCCCGCGCATCCTCGAGGAGATCTACCGTCTCCTGCGGGGCGGGGCGGCCGCCGCGTCGATGCGCCTGCTGCTCGAGACCGGCGTGCTCGAGGTGCTCGTGCCCGAGCTCGCCCGCCTGCTCGACGACGCCGGGGTCCCGGCGGCGCCGGCGCCGGTCCCGCGGCCCGCCGCGCCCCCGCCGCCGCAGCTCATGCTGCCGCACATGCTCCAGGGGCCCGAGGCGGCGCTCGCCGCGGCGGACCTCTGCGGCCCCGGGCGCGGCGCCTTCGACGAGACGGGGGAGCCCGCGGCCCCGTTCGTCCCGGCCCTCGCCCGGCCGCCCGTCGAGCGCTGCTTCGCCACGCTCGAGCTGCTCGACGGCCTCGTCCGTGAGGGGCCCGCGCCCAGCAACGCCGTCATCCTCGGCGCGCTGCTCTGGCCGTTCCTCGACGACGTGCTCGCCGAGGGCGGGCTCAGGGGGCACGAGGTGGGCGTGCGGCTCGAGGACGCCATCCGCCCGATCCTCATCCGCCTGCGCGCCTCGCGCCGCGACAGCGAGCGGGTGCGCCAGATCCTGCTGTCGCAGCGGCGCCTCGCGCAGCCGCCCCGCCGCAAGCCGCGGCCCTCGACGCTGGCGCGGCGGGAGCACTTCGCCGACGCGCTCGCGCTGTTCCACATCACCTGCCAGGTCCGCGGGCTGCCGCAGGACGAGGTGGACCAGTGGCGCCACATGCTGCCGGCTCCGGGCGCGCCCGAGGAGCACCTCGGCGGCGACGCCGGGCAGGAGCCCGGGCGGCGGCGGCGGCGACGCGGCGGCCGACGCCGACGCCGGCCGGAGCGCGCCGGGGCCCCGGCCGAGGGCTAGGGACCGGCGCCAGGCTGCCTCAGCCCGCGTACCTCGTCGGGTCCGGCACGCCGGCCTGGGCGAAGCCGCGGCGGCGCAGCTCGCAGCTGTCGCAGGCGCCACAGGCGCTGCCGGCGGGATCCGGGTCGTAGCAGCTGTGCGTCAGGGCGTAGTCGACCCCGAGGCGCACGCCGAGCTGGATGATGGCCGCCTTGTCGAGGCCGGCGAGCGGTGCGTGCAGGCGCACGGCACCCCCGAGGGCGCCGGCGCGGGTGCCGAGGCGCGCGACCTGCTCGAAGGCGGCGAGGAACTCGGGCCGGCAGTCCGGGTAGCCGCTGTAGTCGACGGCGTTGATGCCGAGGTAGATGTCGCGGGCGCCGAGCACCTCGGCCCAGCCGAGCGCGAACGAGAGGAAGATGGTGTTGCGCGCGGGCACGTAGGTGACGGGGATCTCATCCACCGGCGCACCGGCGTCGAGGCGGTGCTTCGGCACCGGGATGGGCGCGGTCAGGGCCGAGCCGCCGATCCAGGTGAGATCGACGTCGACCACCTGGTGCGCCGTCGCGCCCAGGCTGCGGGCGACGGCGGTGGCGGCCGCGAGCTCGACGGCGTGCCGCTGCCCGTAGCGGAACGAGAGCGCGTACAGCTCGTGCCCGTCCGCCCGCGCCGCCGCCATCGCGGTCGCGGAGTCGAGGCCGCCGGAGAGGAGAATGACCGCCCGTGACATGATGGGGCGCAGTATAACGTCACGCGCGCGGTGTGCACGGATCGGATCGGGCACGGGCACGGCCACGGCCACGGCCCCGAGGCCGTCGTGCCCGTGCCCGTGCCCCTGCCCGTGCCCGGCTTCTTCTTGTCCGCCCCGGCCGGCGCGCCTAAGCTCCGTCGCATGGCAGGCATCCCATGGTCGTTCGATCCGGAGGGCGTCGGGTCCGTCGAGCACTACCTCGAGCCCGAGCTCTACGACTACGAGTACCGCCGGCGGCGCGCCGACGTGAACTTCTACCGCGGCCTCGTGCGCGACCTGGGTGGCCCGGTGCTCGAGCTGGGCTGCGGCACGGGGCGCGTGCTCACGGCGCTGTGCCGCGACGGCCACCGCGTCGTCGGCCTCGACCGCGGGCACAACATGCTGGTCCTCGCGGCGGCCCGCGTCGCGCGCCTCAGCCGCGCCGCGCGCGCGCGGGCCGCGCTCGTGCGGGCGGATTTCCGCGCGTTCGCGCTGCGCGCCCGCTTCCCGATGGTCATCTGCCCGTTCAACGCATTTCAGCATCTTTACGAGCGATCGGATGTCGAAATGTTCCTCGCCTGCGTGGCCGACCACCTGACGGAAAACGGCACGTTCGTCTTCGACATCCTGCAGCCGGACCTGCGCTGGCTGACGCGTGACCCGGCGAAGCACTGGGCGAAGACGCGCTTTCACCACCCGCGCACGGGCCGCCCGTTCCTCTACAGCACGAACCAGACCTACGATCCGCTGCGCCAGATCGCCTTCATCCGCCTCTTCTACGAGCCGTTGGATCTCCCCCCCGAGCAGCGGCGAACGCGCGTGATCCGCCTCGCGCACCGTCAGTTTTTTCCAAAAGAAATCGAGGATCTGTTGCACTACAACGGGTTCCGGATCGTGCGCCGGCAGGGCGGGTTTCGGGGCGAGCCGGCGGGGCCCGAGGCGGAGTCCCAGATCCTCGTGTGCGTCCGTTCCCGACGGGAAAATCGCCCGTAAACGCAACTTTTGGCGTTGACAGCGACGGTGGAGATTATAAGATGGGCGCGTCCACCCTCTGCAGGAGGAATGCGGAATGGCTGAGAAGGTCGCCAAGCTCGGCATCAAGCGCGAGAAGGACATGATGTATTTCGTCAAGGACGGGGGCGTCTGGAAGGTGCCCCGCAAGCAGCCGGGTGTGCCCAAGGGCCGGCAGGAGAAAGTGACCGACGGCGGTTTCGTCCAGGACACGGATCACATCTACTTCCTCGACAAGGACGGCGACGTCTCCCGTTCGCCGCGGGCCGTGGGCGGGCAGAAGCGGGCCAAGAAGGCCGCCAAGCGCGTCGCGAAGAAGCCCGTCAAGAAGGTCGCGAAGAAGGCGGCGAAGAAGCCCGTCAAGAAGGTCGCGGCCAAGAAGCCGGCGAAGAAGCCCGCCCGGCGATCTGCGAAGGCGAAGAAGCGCTAGCGCGTCGTTCCCGTTCCGTTCGCTTCGGCCCGGGTCCTGGCGGCCACCGTGGCCTCGGGGGGCCGTAATTCTCTGCACAGCTTCATCGGACCGTCGCCGGTCCGGCGCCGTGGCGCCGCCCCAGGTGGCGTTGCGGTGCGTCCGGCGCTTGACGACGGCCCGCCCGTGCCCGTAGCCTCGAGCATCGTGCGTGTCCTCCTCCTCGCGCCGCTGCTCCTCGCCGCCGGCTGCGGCCGTGGCGAGCCGCGCGCGGGCACGGCGCCCGCCGTCCCCGAGGCGCCGTCGATCAGCCTCACGGACGTGCGCGTGCTCGGGCCGAACGGCGAGGAGCGCCTCGAGCCGAGCTTCGGTCGGGGGGAACGCCTCGCCGTCGCCTTCACGGCGCGGCCGGCCGTGGCGCCGCTCGCGGCGGTGGTGCGGGTGCTCCGGCCGGGCGGCGCGCCGCTCACCGAGCTCCCGCCGGCCCGGGTGACCCGTGGCCCCGGCCGCAACGGCCCGCTGCTCGTGCCGCTCGCCCTGCCCGTCGACGCCCCGGGCGGCGCCTACCGCGTGGAGGTCGTCGTGACCGACGCCCGGGG
>DASXVK010000382.1:0-15143 GCA_036504295.1 Polyangia bacterium | reverse complement strand
AGGGCCGATCCAGAGGCCGAAGAGGGTGCCGGCGGCGCCGGTGACCATCGGGCTCCACGTCGCGCCGTCGAAGTGCAGCGCCGCGCCCGCGGCGCCCACGGCGAAGACGTCGCTCGCGTCGCGGCCGGCGACGGCCCGCAGGTCCTGGACCGTCCCCGAGGGGACCGCGCTCCAGGCGGTGCCGTCGTAGTGCAGCAGCGTGCCGCCGGCGCCGACCGCCCACACGTCGGTCGCGCCGGTTCCCCACACGTCGTAGAGGAGGCTCGTCGCCCCCGACGCCATGGGGCTCCACGCCGTCCCGTTGAAGCGCAGGACGGCGCCGTTTGCGCCGACGGCGAACACGGCGTCCGGGGCGCTGCCCCAGACCCCGGTGAGATACTGCCGCAGGGGCGGGATCGTGCGGCTCCAGGCGGAGCCGTTGTAGTGCTGGATCGTGCCGTCGTCGGCCACGGCGAAGACGTCGTCGGCGGCGCTGCCCCACACGTCGGTGAGCCAGGCGGCGGTGCCCGAGGTCATCGGGGCCCAGGCGGCGCCGTTGTAGCGGAGGATCGTGCCGGCGAGCCCGACGGCGAAGACGTCCGCCGGGCCCGCGCCCCAGATGCCCGTGAGGAACTGCCCGGTGGCCGCGGCCATCGGCTGCCAGGGCGTGCCGTCGGAGTGGAGGACGCCGTCGCTGCCGACGGCGAAGACGTCGTCCTCGCGGCTCCCCCAGGCGGCGAAGAGCGTGGCGCTCGTGCCCGTCGCGAGGGCGCTCCAGGAGGCGTTGTCGGACTGGAGGATCGTGCCGCCCTCGCCGACGGCGAAGACGGCGCCTGCCCCGGCGCCCCACACCGCGTCGAGCGGCTGGCCGGTGCCCGAGTCCATCGGGCTCCACCCGGCGCCGTCGTAGCGCAGGATCGCGCCCCCGGTGCCGACCGCGAACAGCTCGCCGGAGGCGCGGCCCCAGACCCCGCGCAGCGACGAGGCGACGCTCGTCGCCCAGGGCGTCCAGCCCGCGGCGCCGAGGCCGACGACGACCCCGCCGATCGCGCCCTCCTCGCCGGCGCCGACCACCCCGGCGCCCGCGCCGTCGAAGAGCCCGCGCACGTGCACGCTCGTGCCGGCCGGGTCGGTGCGCCACGTGGTGCCGTTGTAGCGCAGGGTGACCGAGGCGCCCGCGGCGATGACGTCGTCGGGCGCGCTGCCGGCGACGGCGGCGAGGGTGCTGGTCGTGCCCGAGGCCATCCGGCTCCAGGCGGCGCCGTTGTAGTGGTGGATGATGCCGGTCGAGCCGACCGCGAAGACGTCGTCCGCGCCGCTGCCCCACACGGCGGCGAGGCCGAGCGCCGAGTCGGCGCTCATCGGGAGCCACGCGCCGCCGTCGTAGTGCAGGATGGTGCCCAGGTCGCCCACGGCGAAGACGTCGGCGGCCGCGCTCCCCCACACCCCCCGGAGGTGCTGCGTGGTGCCCGCGGCCATGGCGCTCCAGGCGGTGCCGTTGTAGTGCAGGATCGTGCCGTTGTCGCCGACGGCGAAGACGTCGCGGGCCGAGGCGCCCCACACCCCGTGCAGGGGCTCGCTCGTCCCCGC
Organism: Polyangia bacterium; assembly: GCA_036504295.1. Taxonomy (GTDB): domain Bacteria; phylum Myxococcota_A; class Polyangia; order JACRCY01; family JACRCY01; genus DASXVK01. Next base: position 13,574 of record DASXVK010000382.1, on the reverse strand, counting down.
GGGCAGAGGCCGCCACTGCCGCTCGCACCCGGCCACGCTCCGGCGGCACTGCGCGTCGCAGCCGAGCGCGCCGCCGGTGCGCTGGGCGTAGTCGGTGCACGCGCCGCCCGCGAGGTCGAGGCCGTCGCAGTCCTCGGGGCCGTTGACCACCCCGTCGCCGCAGTAGCCGGCACAGCCGCTCTGGTCGAAGGCGTCGCAGCCGGGCACGCAGGCGAGGGCGCCCCCGTAGTAGCCGTAGCTCGCGCAGGTGTAGTCGCCGTGGTCGGCGCCGTCGCAGAGCTCGGGGCCGTTCTTGACCCCGTCGCCGCACGCCCCGGCGCAGCTCGTCGTCAGGATGGCGTCGCAGGCCGGGCCGCAGGTGAGCGTGCCGGTGTAGAAGCCGAGCCCGGTGCAGGTCGCGGTGCCGAAGTCGTGGCCGTCGCAGGCCTCGCCGCCGTTGCGCACGCCGTCGCCGCAGCGGCCGGCGCACCCGCTCGGATTGAGGCGGCAGTCGGGGCCGCACGCGAGCGTGCCCGGGTGGTAGTGCAGCGACTCGCAGCTGGCCCCGTCGAGGTCGTCGCCGTCGCACTCCTCGTCGCCGTTGCGCACGCCGTCGCCGCAGCGGCCGCCGCAGCCCGAGGTGTCCACCTGGCAGGTCCGCGAGCAGCCGAGGGTGCCGGGGTAGAACCCGACGTCCTCGCAGGTCCGCCCGCCGAGCGCGCTGCCGTCGCACTGCTCCCCGGCGGCGTCGTCGAGGACGCCGTCGCCGCAGCGCGCCGGGGTGCAGTCGGTGCGGCAGGTGGCGTTGGGCGCGTCGGAGTTGGCGGGGCCGAGGTCGCAGCTCTCGCCGGTGCCGTCGGCGCGCAGCTCGACCGTGCCGTTGCCGCAGACGGTGCAGTAGACCGTGCAGTCGGCGCGGCAGATCGCATAGCCGCCGCCCGCGCAGGCCGGCGCGCCGACGGCCGCGCCGTCGCACTCCTCACCCGGGTCGAGCACGCCGTTGCCGCAGTAGGACCCCGCGTCCGCGTAGCAGCGGTACTCGCGCGTCGCGCCGCGGATCTGGCACACCCAGCCCGCCGGACACGCGCCGGGCTGGTTCGGGTCGCAGACGTAGCTGCCCTCGCTCAGGCTCAGGCTGCACCCGGCCGCCCCGAGGAGGACGGCGAGGCCGAGCGCGGCGGGGCGCGCGGGCGGCCGCCGCATCAGAAGCTCCCTCCCAGGGTGAGCCCGGCCCCGCCCGGGCCCAGGGCGGGCCGGGCGCTCAGCCGGGGCGGCCGTCCGGGCGCCGGCTCATCGCCGCGGTAGCTCAGCGCGAGGACGACGGCGCCGCCCACGGCGAGCGCGGCCCCGACCCCGGCGGTGACGTACGCGGCGAGGCGGAAGGCCGCGAAGCGGTCGGCGTGGGGCTGGAGGTCGGTCCAGCGCGCCGTGCCGGGCACCGCGGCCGCGATCGTCGTGGCCTCGCGGTGGGCGAGCAGGCCGCAGGTGCCGCTCGTGACACCGAGGGCCACGGCGGTCGCGAGCGTCGCCCACGCGGTCGTGCGCAGGAGCCGGCGCTGTCTCGCCCGCCGCTCGCGCTCGGCCTGCTCCGCCACCCGCAGCCGCTCCTGCGCGGCGCGCCGCTCGGCCTCGACCTCGCGGAACCCCCGGCGCCGGCCGGCCGCCTCGTCCTCGGTGAGCAGCGTGACGAGGTGGCTGGCGACCTCGCCGGCGCGCAGGGTGAGCCGCAGGACCACCGGCTCGTGGCCTGGCTTCGTCACGACCAGCACGTGGGGCCCGGCGCGCAGCCGGATCGGGTGGATGAGCGGCGTCGTGCCGGCGGGCTGGCCGTCGGCGGTCACCTCGGCCCCGATCAGGCTCACGCGCAGCAGGACGCTGGCGATCTCGCCCTGCAGCCGCGCGATCTGCTGGTTCGCCCGCCCCAGGCGCACCGGCTGGTCGTCGGGCGCACCCTGGACGTAGAGCTCGTAGTGGCGCAGCGCGTCCACCGGCCGTCCGAGCTGGAAGTAGGTCTCGCCGAAGTTGTAGTGGACCCTGGGGCTCGGGACGAGCTCGTGGACCCGCTTGAAGCGCTCGAGCGCCTCGAGGTAGTTGCCCGACTCGAAGAGGGCGTTGCCCTCGCGCAGGAGCGCCTTGGCGCGCTCGCGCTGGGTGGCGTCCTGCGCGCGGGCCGCCGGCGCGAGGCCGCCGAGGAGGACGAGCAGGGTCACCGCCGGCAGCAGCCGTCCTGGGCGGGTCCGCGCGGGGCGCCGGGCGGGGGCGGTCATCACAGATCCTCGACCAGGTTGCCGCGCCGCGGCGCCTTCGGGGAGGCGGGCGCCGCCGGGGGCCGCGGGCGGGCGCGCGGCGCGTGCTTCACGCCGTCGGCCGCGGGCCGCAGCATCCACTCCAGCGCGACGACGCCGCGCGGTGGCACCTCGACCGCCTCCGCGCGGCGCTCGAAGCCGCGCGCCTCCACGGCGACCTCGTGCCGTCCGGCCCCGAGCTCGAGCACGAGCAGCCGGCCCGTGCCGTCCCCCGCCGGCCGGCCGTCCACGATCCAGGCCGCGGCCGGTGCGTTCGTGCGCACCTCGAGCCGTCCCGGCGGGGGCGCCGCGGGCCCCGCCGGGCGCGTCGCCGCGGGCGCAGACGCCGGGGCGGGCCCGGGCCCGGCGGCGCGCGGGCCCGCCGGCCGCGTGAGGAGCACCGCGGCCATGACCGCGGCGATCACGGCCGCCGCGAGGCCGCCGAGGACGAGGCCGCGGCGCGCGCCGAGGCGGCGTCCGACGGGAGCCGGCAGCGCGCCCACCACGGCCGTGGGCTGCGCGGACGGCACGGGCGGGGGCGCGCCGAGCTGCGCGGGCGGGGCGGTGCTCGCGGCCGCGAGCCGCTCGAGCAGCGGGAGCAGCACCGCCCCCAGCGCCTCGACCGAGCCCGGCCGGTCCTCCTTCCGCTTCGCGAGGCACTGCAGGATGAGCCGCTCCAGCTCCGGCGGCACGTCGGCCAGCCGGCTCGGCGGCGTGGGCGCCTGCGCGAGGTGCGCCACCATGATGTCGAGGGTCGCCCCGCCCGCGAACGGCACGCTCCCGGTGAAGAACCGGTACAGGATGACGCCGAGGGCGTAGATGTCGGAGCGGGCGTCGATGTCCCGCGCCCGGCACTGCTCCGGGGACATGTACGCGGGGGTGCCGACCGGCACGCCGGTGCCGGTGTAGGCGGCCTGGACGGCCTCGTCGTTGAACTTCGCGATGCCGAAATCGACGAGCTTGACCTTGGGGGCCCCGCTCGCGACGTCGCAGAGGAAGATGTTGTCCGGCTTGAGGTCGCGGTGGACGATGCGCTGCGCGTGCGCGGCGGCGAGCGCGTCGAGGACCTGGGCGAGGATCCCGTGCGCCTCCCGGTAGCTCAAGGGGCCGCGCTCCTCGAGGAGCTGGCCGAGGGTGCGCCCCTCGAGCAGCTCCATGACGAGGTAGAGCGCGCCGTCCGGCAGGCTGCCGAACGCGAAGACGTCGACGATGTTCGGGTGCCGGATGCGGTTGACGGCCCGCGCCTCGGCCACGAACCGCTTGGCGTCGGAGGGGTTGTGCGTGAAGGAGGCCTTGAGGACCTTGATCGCGACGCGCTTCTCGATGACCGGCTGGACGCCCGCGTAGACGGTGCCCATCCCGCCCTCGCCGAGGATGCCGGTCACCTGGTACTCGCCGACCATCTGCCCGACGAGGCTCCCGGCGGCGGCCGGCTCCTCGATGACGACCCGCGGCTCGGCTTCGGCCGCGGGCGTGGCGGCGGTGGTCGCGGCGAGGCCGTCGAAGACCACGTGCGGCGGCGGCGGGAGCGCCCGCAGCGGCGCTTCGGTCGCGTCGGACGGCCCGAGCGCCGCGCCGCAGCGCTCGCAGGCGGCCGCGGTCGCGGCGTGCGGCGCCTTGCAGCTGGGACAGACGTCGGGGGGCATGCGACGACCGATCTCCATGAATACCACGAGGCCGGGATCGGCCTCAAGCTCCGGGCCGACTCGACTCCGACTCGACTGACTGTCACCCGGCCGGGCGCTCCCGGCCTTGACGACGGCGCTGACCTTGGGCGAGGCGCGCGCGGTGACCGCACCAGGAGGTGCTGTGCCTCGGGAAACGTGCGCGCCGGCCCGGCGATCACTGCCCAGGGCTGAGCGGACCTCGAGCCCCGTGCCGCGGCGGTTGCGGCTGCGCCACCCGCCGCAGTCGCGGCACACCCATCGGTCGTCGACGACCCCCAGGACTCCGACGAGCGTGTCGCACTGGGGCACCGGAACTCTTCATGCGCGCGAAGACCCGCGGCGCGAACTGCGCGCGCACGTGGGCCATCGGGACGCGTGGGACCTCGTCGCGGCACGGCGTCATGGGCTACCGCGCCGCCTTGATGTGCCCGTGCTCGGCGTGCTGCAGACCGACGACGACGGCCCGCTCTCCCGTAGCGCATGACAGCCGGTGCTCGGCCTGCAGCAGGGCCATGCGCTTCGAGAGAGACGTGAGCGTCGCGTTGAGCATCTTGACGCCCCGCTCGTCGCGCTTCGCGAGGGCGACGCCCGTCGACCTTGCCTACTTGTGCATGTCCCAGTTGCAGACGTCGACCGTGTTGCACAAGAAGCTCCAGGTCCCGCTGCAGAAGGCGGTGCTCGCGCAGGTCCCCGACAAGGTGTACCCGCCGCTCACGGTCCCGGTGACGGCGCCCCCGCCGTCGATGTGGGCGCTCACGACGTAGCCGTGACAGCTCAACCCGAAGTTGCCGCTGCAGTCCACGGTTATTGACGGGTAGCACTGGCTGACGACACCGGTCCAGAAGGTGATCTGCCACTGCCCCTGGTACGAAGAGCAGCCGCCGCCGTCCTGCTGGACGCCGCTGTCCTGCTGGACGCCGCTGTCCTGCTGGCCGCCGCTGTCGTGCTGGCCGGCGTCGGCGGCGGGAGCCTGGCACTGGCCGCTCATGCACGTCAGGTCATTGGTGCACGGGCAGTCGCCGGGGCAGATCGAGCAGTTCTCGTCCGCGTCACAGGTGGCGTTGCCGCAATTGGCGGTGGACCCGCACGCGCCGTCGACGCACGTCTGCCCGGCCCCGCAGCTCCTGTAGAACTCCCAGTCGGATCCGGAGGACTCGCACCGCTGGACGTCGTTGCCGTTGCAGCGCAGCTCGTCGGGGCTGCACACCTTCGACGAGCCGCCACAGGCAGCCAGCGCGAACGCCAGCGCGCAGAACGAAGCGCTCCGTAGGAACATGGTCTTCCTCGCGTGACGCTGCCGGGGACCCACCCCGCCCCGGCAGCTCCGATCGCCACCGTAACAGACCGGCAGTCTGGGAGCAAGCACCGGACGTCCGGGGGCAGGTGATCGCGAGCTCGAGGTGCGGTTCGACGACCCCGCGGCGGGTGGGCACCCGTGGGCACCCCCGAAGAGTTGACCAAGATGACCACTGGGGCCATAATGACCATGATGTCATCTGGCGACGTATCCGTGGGCGTGGCCGAGCTCAAGCGGCGCTTCTCCGAGTACCTGGACCGCGTCCTGCACCGCGGCGCCCGGGTGACCGTGCGCCGCCGGGGGCGCGACGTGGCGGCCCTGGTCCCGGCCGACGAGGTGCGCGCTGCGCCCGCCCAGCCCCGGCGCGGTCTCATCGCGGCCGCCGGCGCGTGGGAGGATGTCGACGAGCTGGACGGCCTCGTGCGCGACGTCTACCGCGCCCGGCGTCGCGCCAAGGACCGCGACGTACCCCGGCTGTGATGGTCGTCTTCGACACCGACGTGGTCAGCTACGTCATCCGGCGTGCGCCCCCGCCGGCGCTCCTGCGCCGCATCGCGGGACTGGACCCCGAGAGCCAGGCCATCACGAGCATCACCGCGGGCGAGCTCGTCTACGGCGCGCATCGGAGCAACCGCGCCGAGGTGCTCCTCGGGCGGCTCGAGCAGCTCGTCTTCGCGAACGTGCGCGTCCTGCCCTTCGACCAGAGCGCGGCCGTGACGTACGGCCAGGTGCGGGCCGGCCTCGAGCGCGCGGGACGCCCCGTGTCCGAGCCCGACCTCCGGATCGCGGCGATCTGCCTGACCTTGGACGCGACGCTCGCGACCGGCAACCTCCGGCACTTCACCCACATTCCAGGATTGCAGGTGGAGGACTGGCTCAAGGACGTCCGCTGAGGGCGGCCGAAAGGCAGTTGCGCGCGGACCCCCGGCTCTGCATACAGTCCCCGGTCGGGGGGATCACCAGGCAGACCGCACGGGGGTGCCAGCATGAGCGAAGAGACACGGGTCCCGGAGACGACGGCGGCGGAGCACGAGGAGAAGCCGCCCGTTTCGCTGCACGATCTCATCGACAAGGGCGTGCGGACCGTCGAGGAGATCCACACCTCGATCGCGAACCTGCCGCTCGACATGATCGAGCAGATCAAGCCGCTCGAGGCGCCCGCGCGCGAAGTGAAGAAGGTTCAGAAGCGCGTGATCGGCACCGTGTATGATCTGATCGTCGCGATCAATCACCACGTCGCGGCGCTGGCCGGGAGCGTCACGGAGCCGCCGAAGAAGGGGTGACCCGGACGCGCCTGGCGGCGCGTCAGGCGACGCGCGCGATCTTCATCTTCATGCAGTCCCACACCGGGCAGACCTGCACGCACAGGCCGCAGCCGTCGCACTTCGCCTCGTCGATGACCGGGGTGCGCTCGGCGGCCTCGGTGATGGCCTGATACCCGGCGTCGCGGCAGGTGATCGCGCACTTGCCGCAGCGGGTGCAGGTGTCGAGGTCGATGCTGCTCACCTTGCGCGTGTCGGCGTCGAGCGCCGCGTGCGGCACGACGTTCGCGAGCGCGCGGCCGCACAGGTCGGCGACGCGCTCCACACCCTGCTCCTCGAGGTACGCCTCGAGGCCGTCGCACAGGTCGGTGACGATGTCGTAGCCCTCGAGCATGACCGCCGAGCACACCTGCAGCGTCGAGGCGCCGAGGAGGATGAACTCGGCCGCGTCCTCCGGAAGCGGTCGGGGTAGTCGCGGCGCAGGCGCGCGATGCCCTCCATCCAGTAGTCCGCGTGCTTCTCCGAGACCAGCTCGACGTTGCCGAAGGCGTAGACCTTGCGCGCGTCCTCGGCGAACCCGGGGAACGCGACCGAGTGGATGCGCGGCGTGACGTTGCGCACCGGCACCTTCTCGAGCGGGATCGTCTTCGTCACCGCGCCGGCCCAGCCCCGGTCGAAGGCGCGGGCGATCATCTCGACGGTGTTCGTGGGCGGCGCCGAGGCCAGGATGAACGGGTTCTTGAGCGTGACGCCGAGGAACTCGACCTGCAGGGTTGGCATCGTCTCGTGGCTCCCCAGAGCGGCCCTCAGCCGAGGACGCGCTGTGCGATGGCGCGCGCGGCGCGCCGGCCGTCCGCCACCGCCTGCACCACGGTGGCCCCTCCGTGAACGAGATCGCCGCACGAACCTCACCCTGCAGCTCACCGGCGACCCGCGGCGGTGGCCGAGCGAGCCCGGCGCGCCCGGCGTCATCCGCGTCCTCGACCCGGAGCCCTACCACTACTCGTTCGGCCGCACCGACGAGGAGAAGACGGCCCAGAACCTCCTCTACCTCGAGGAGATCCTCGCGTACGAGAACCCGCAGAGCATCGCCGCCATGATCATCGAGACGGTGACGGGCACGAACGGCGTGCTCCCGCCGCCCGCCGGCTACCTGCAGGGCCTCAAGGCGCTGCTCCAGAAGCACGGCATCCTGCTCATCTGCGACGAGGTCATGGCGGGCATGGGCCGCACGGGCCGCATGATGGCCTACGAGCACGGCGGCATCGTGCCGGACATCGTCACCATGGCGAAGGGGCTCACGAGCTCGTACTTCCCGCTCGGCGCGATGGGCGTGTCCGACGCGATCGCGGCGCACTTCCGCAAGAACGTCTTCTGGGGCGGGCTCACCTACAACTCGCACCCGCTCGGGCTGGCGACGGCGGAGGCGGTCATCCGCGTGATGCTCGACGAGAAGATGATCGAGAACGCGGCCCGGCTCGAGGGGGTGATGCGCGCCGAGATGGCGCGGCTGCAGGCGAAGCACCCGTCGATGGCGGCGGGCCGCTGCATCGGCCTCTTCGGCATGATCGATGTCCGCAAGAACGCGCGGAACGAGCCCCTCGCGCCCTACAACGGCAGCCACCCGGCGATGGTCCGGCTCGGCAAGTTCTTCGGCGAGGAGGGCCTCTTCACCTTCGTGCACTGGGGCAGCTTCACCTGCGTGCCGCCCCTCTGCATCACCGAGGAGCAGCTCCGGGACGGCTTCGCGATCATCGACCGCGGCCTCGAGATCACGGACGCGGTGTACGAGGGGTAGCGCCTACCGCGTCCAGGTCGTCGTCCATCGGGCGGGAAGAGGGACGGGGCGTCAACGCCAACAGCTACTTGCGACGGCCGGGCCCCGGGTTTGCCGCCGATCGACGCTGGTGGTACAGATAAGACATGCCGCGCAAGCCCGTCGACCTCACGCTGGAGATCCTCAAGGACATCCGGGACGCCGTGCGTGAGACGAACGTGCGTCTCGACACGGTCCGTACCGAGGTGAGCGCGCGTCTCGATACGGTTCGTACCGAGCTGAGCGCGCGACTCGACCAGACCAACACCCGTCTCGACGCCGTGGAGCACACGCTCTCCGACATGGCAGGTCAGTTCACGTTCCTCACGCGCTACGTGAAGCACAGCGTCCGCCAGCACGGCGCGCGGATCGACCGGCTCGAGGGACGGGTCGAGAAGCTCGAGCAGCGCGGCGCGGACGTACCGCGCTGACCGCCGCGCCCCGCGCCCTACCACATGATCCGGTGGTGCTGATCGAAGAGCTGCAGGAGGTCGCGGTCGGGGTCGGCGACCTCGATGCGGTGGCGGTGGCAGCCCTGGCGCAGGCAGCCCTCGACGGCGCCGCCACGGGGGAGGGTGAGGCGGAACATCGGCGCCTGGCAGTCGAGGCAGAGGTCGGGGATCTTCAGCGAGCGGCCGCACGCCGGGCACTCGAGGTCCACGACCGTGCGGGGCGGGATCGCGAACGGGATCTCGTGGGCGAAGCTGCCGTAGCCGGCGTCGAGGTGCACGAGGCCGCGCGTGATGCCGAAGCTCGCCACCACCTTGATCGAGGGGAACCCGCCGATGGGGGCGTCGGCGTCCATGAGCGAGCAGCCGCCGGGACAGGTGGCGCTGTGGACGTGCAGGGCTCCGGGCGGGATGCGAATGGTGAGCTGTTCCATCAGGTGTCTCCTTCCGGTCAGGCGCCGCCGGGGTATGGCGCGGGCGCGTGGCCAACACGATAATAACGCACATGGCCATGAACTCGTTCGGGAGTCGTGCGACCCTCAGGGTGGGCGATCGCAGCTACGAGATCTTCCGGCTGGACGTCCTCGAGAAGGCCGGCCTGCCCGTCGGGCGGCTGCCCTTCTCGCTCAAGGTCCTCCTCGAGAACCTGCTGCGCACCGAGGACGGGGTGCAGGTCCGGCGCGAGGACATCGAGGCGCTGTGCCGCTGGACGCCGGGCGCCGCCCCCCGGCACGACATCGCGTTCATGCCGGCCCGGGTGCTGCTGCAGGACTTCACCGGCGTCCCGGCCGTGGTCGACCTCGCGGCCATGCGCGACGCGATGCGCCACCTGGGCAGCGACCCGACCCGCATCAACCCCCTGCTGCCGGCGGAGCTGGTGATCGACCACTCGGTGCAGGTCGACGCCTACGGCTCGCCGGAGGCGTTCAAGATCAACGCCGACCTCGAGCTCGAGCGCAACCGCGAGCGCTACGCCTTCCTGCGCTGGGGACAGAAGGCGTTTCGCAACTTCCGCGTCGTGCCCCCGGACACCGGCATCTGCCATCAGGTCAACCTCGAGTACCTGGCGCGCGTCGTCTTCACCACCGGCGATCCGCACCCGCAAGCCTACCCCGACACCCTCGTCGGCACTGACTCCCACACCACGATGATCAACGGCCTCGGCGTGCTCGGCTGGGGCGTCGGCGGCATCGAGGCCGAGGCTGCGATGCTCGGCCAGCCCATGTCGATGCTCATCCCGCCGGTGGTCGGCTTCCGCCTCACCGGGCAGCTCCCGCCCGGCGCGACGGCCACCGACCTCGTGCTCACCGTCACCGAGATGCTGCGCAAGAAGGGCGTCGTCGGCAAGTTCGTCGAGTTCTACGGGCCCGGCGTCGCGGCGCTGCCCATCGCCGACCGCGCGACCATCGCGAACATGGCGCCCGAGTACGGCGCCACCTGCGGCATCTTCCCCGTCGACGCCGAGACCCTGCGCTACCTCGCGTTCACCGGCCGCGGCGCGCGCGTGCCGCTCTGCGAGACCTACATGCGGGAGCAGGGCCTCTTCCTCACGCCCGACGCGCCCGAGGCCGAGTACAGCGACACCGTGGCGCTCGACCTCCTCACCGTCGTGCCGAGCGTGGCCGGGCCGAAGCGGCCGCAGGACCGCGTCGTGCTCACGAAGGCGAAGGAGTCCTTCGCCGCGGCGCTGCCGTCGCTGCTCAAGGCCGGTGCCCAGTTCGACGCCCGCGTCACCGTCGCCCAGGGCGGGGTCACGACGGAGATCACGCACGGCGCGGTGGTCATCGCGGCCATCACGAGCTGCACGAACACCTCGAACCCGTCGGTGATGGTGGCCGCCGGCCTGCTGGCCAGGAAGGCCGCCGCGCGCGGCCTGCGCCCCCCGGCGCACGTGAAGACGAGCCTCGCGCCCGGGTCGAAGGTGGTGCGCGACTACCTGATCCAGGCGAACCTGCTCGCGCCGCTCGAGGAGCTCGGCTTCCACATCGTCGGCTACGGCTGCACGACCTGCATCGGCAACAGCGGGCCGCTGCCCGACCCGGTGTCGGCCGCGGTCAAGCAGGGCGAGCTCGTCGTCTGCTCGGTGCTCTCGGGCAACCGCAACTTCGAGGGGCGGATCAACGGCGAGGTGCGCGCGAACTACCTCATGTCGCCGCCGCTCGTCGTCGCCTACGCCCTCGCGGGGCGGATGGACCTGGACCTGATGACCGAGCCGCTCGGGCAGGACCGGGCCGGCCAGCCCGTCTACCTGCACGACGTGTGGCCGAGCCCCGAGGAGGTGGCCGGCGTCGTCGGCGAGAGCGTGCGCGCGGAGATGTTCCAGAAGGAGTACGCCGACGTCTTCACCGGCGAGCCCGCCTGGCGGCGGCTGCCGGTGCCCGAGGGCGAGATCTACGCCTGGGACCCGGACTCCACCTACGTGCGGCTGCCGCCGTACTTCGACGCGATGCCACGCACGCCCGCCCCGCTCGCCGACGTCGCGGGCGCCCGCGTCCTGTGCCTGCTCGGCGACAGCATCACGACCGACCACATCTCGCCGGCCGGGTCGATCAAGCGCGACAGCCCGGCGGGCCGCTACCTGATGGAGCGCGGCGTGGCGCCGCGGGACTTCAACTCCTACGGCTCGCGGCGCGGCAACCACGAGGTGATGATGCGCGGCACGTTCGCGAACGTGCGGCTGCGCAACCACCTCGCCCCCGGGACCGAGGGCGGCGTCACGCGCCACCTGCCGGACGGGGCGGTGATGTCGATCTACGACGCGGCCGTGCGCTACGCCGAGGAGGGCGTGCCGCTCGTGGTCATCGCCGGCAAGGAGTACGGCACCGGGTCGTCGCGCGACTGGGCGGCCAAGGGCACGCGGCTGCTGGGCGTGCGGGCGGTCCTCGCCGAGAGCTTCGAGCGGATCCACCGCTCGAACCTCGTCGGCATGGGCGTCCTGCCGCTGCAGTTCCGGCCCGGGGAGTCGGCCCGCGCGCACGGCCTCACCGGCGAGGAGATCGTCGCCATCGCCGGGCTCGGGGCGGCGCTCGCCGCGGGGCGCCGCGAGCTCGTGGTGCGGGCGAGGCGGCCGGACGGGACCACGCGCGAGCTGCCGCTGATCGTGCGCATCGACACGCCGAAGGAGCTCGAGTACTATCGCCACGGCGGCATCCTCGAGTACGTGCTCCGGCAGCTCGCGGGCGCCGGGGGCGAGAGGACCGGTGCCGCCGCGGGATAGCGGCATGAAGATCACCATCGAGCACCTGCGGGGTGCTCACGCGGGCAGGGCGGCCGAGCTCGAGCAGGACGTCATCCGGCTCGGGCGCGCCCCCGACAACGACGTCTGCTTCGACGCGCAGCGCGACCTCGACGCCTCGGGGCACCACGCCGAGATCCGGGTGGCGGCGGGCGTCGTCACCGTCCACGACCTCGGCAGCTCGAACGGCACGCTCGTCGGCGGCCGGCGCCTGCCCCAGGCGGCGCTGCGCAGCGGCGACGTCGTCGAGTGCGGCGCCGGGGGGCCGGCGCTGCGCGTGAGCTTCGTCGAGACGGCGGTGGCCATCCCGCGCACCCAGGTGCGCGGCACGGTGCCCCCCGGGGTGGGGGCGCTCACCGCCGCCGCGGTCGCGGAGCGCGCCGCCGCGGCCGGAGCGCCCGCGCCCGCGCCGGCCGCGTACGCCGTACCGCTCGTCGCGGTCGCGCCCGGGCAGAGGCAGGGCGGGCGGACCGTGTCGATGATGATCAGCGCGGCCGCGGCGCAGGCGTCGAAGAGCCAGGGGCTCGGCCGCGGCACGCAGTTCCTGCGCAGCGTCGTCGGCCAGGCGGTGACCCAGTCGACGCGCAAGTTCAAGCTCGCCCTCGCGGCGTGCGCCGCGCTGCTCGTGCTGGGCGGCGTCGCCGTCGGCGTGCTCCTCGTGCGGCAGGCCCGCGGGCAGGAGACCGCGCGGCAGAAGCTGGTCGCGCAGATCGCGGTCCTCGCCAGCAGCTCCGAGCACGAGCGGGTCCAGGCGCAGGCGGCGAAGGACCAGGAGCGCGAGGAGCAGAAGGCCGCCCGCGAGCAGGAGCGCGCCGAGACGGCGAAGGAGCGCGAGGAGCTGCAGAAGCGGATCGGCAACCTCACGAAGCAGCTCGCCGGCCTGCAGGCGGGGGGGCTCGGCTCCTCCATCGCCGGCGACAACCGCCGCGCGGTGTACCTCCTCACCGCGAAGATGGGGCCGATCGAGGTGCCGGTGTGCACGGGCTTCGCGATCCGCCCCTCGGTGCTCGCGACCAACGCGCACTGCGTCCAGGCGGTGCGGCCGCTCATCGCCCGCGGCGCGACCATCTGGGCGGTGCTGAACGCGAGCGGCACGAAGCGCTTCGCGGTCACGAAGATGGGCGGCCACCCGCGCTACCGCGACCAGACCCTCGGCTACGACGTCGGGCTCATGAAGGTGACCGGGCGGCTGCCGCGCACGGTGCGCCTCGCGTCGACCGAGGAGCTGCGCGCGGTGAAGCAGGGTCAGGCGATGTACGTCTACGGCTTCCCCGGCGACCTCGCCAAGCCGCAGCACCCCGAGGCCACGATCACCCAGGGCATCATCAGCCGCGTCATGACCCCGGACAAGCTGCCCGGCAAGTTCGAGGACGCGCGCGTGCTCCAGCACACCGCCTACGTCTCGGGCGGCACCTCGGGCTCGCCGATCTTCGACGCCAACGGGACCGTGATCGCGGTCAACGCCGGCGGCTTCCGCACGACGCAGCAGGTGACGATCACGGCGGCGAACGGCCAGACGCTGCCGGTGAACATCAACATGGCCGCGCCCGGCTACAACTACGGCATGCGCATCGACCTGCTCTC
>DASXVK010000381.1:0-2772 GCA_036504295.1 Polyangia bacterium | reverse complement strand
TATGCGCGACAGGCTCCTAGCCGGCGCGCCGGCGCCGGCCGCGGGCGTGCGCGAGCAGCAGCAGGGCCAGCGCCCACCCCACGCCGCCGCGGGCGCCGCCGGCCTGGTCCGGGCTCCCCACCGTGCACGCGGCGGGCGCGCCGGCGGCGTCGGCGTACTGGCGGATGAACGGCGCGTACGCGTCGACGCGCGTGCCGGCCCCCAGCGCGACGCACGTGACGTCGCCGTAGGAGCACACGCCGACGAGGGTCTCGGCGCCCCCCTGGGTCGCGAACAGGGGGCCGCCGGAGTCGCCCTGGCACATGCCGCTGGCGCCGTTGCCGTAGTAGAGGAACGTGTCGTCCTGGTCGGACACGGTATCGGTGACGACGCGGCGCGTGCCGTTGCCGGTCTGCTGCGCGGCGTCGGTCACGCCGTAGCCGACGAGCGTCAAGCTGTGGCCGGTGATGGGGCCGAGCGCGGTCCCCTGCCACGCCACGGCCGGCGCCGGCGCGTCCTCGGCCATGGCCCACACGGAGACGTCGTTGAGCGGCGCGCCGTCATCCCGCACGGCGTACTGCGGATGGGCGTGGGCGGCGGTGACGGCGATCTCCCGGCCGCTCGCGTCGCCGACGGTCGTGCCGAAGAAGATGGTGGTCTTCGTGGGCAGGAACCCCGGCGTCTGGCCCATCTCGACGAGACAGTGGCCGGCGCTGAGGATCGCGCGGGGCGCGATCACGGTGCCGGTGCAGAACTGCTTGCCCTCGAAGACGAGGGCCACCACCGACGGGTGGGCCGCGTCGACGGACCCGTTGATGATCGGCCGGCGCGCGAGCGAGACCGGCGGGGCCCCGCCGGGCGCGCACGCGGCCGCGACCACGGCGGCGGCGGCGGCGAGGCCGAGGGCCGAGAGCATCCGAACCGTCATTCCCGCAGTCTGAATGGCCCGGCGGCCCGCCGTCAATGGCGGCGACCCGGGGAGGCCGCACCGGCCGTTGCGCGGCGCCTTGGCCGCGGCGTAGACTTGCCCCGCATCTCTGAGACCCGGAGGGACCGATGAGATTGGTTCGTGTGCTCGCCGCGACGGGGCTCTGCGCGCTCGGCATCGGCTGCGAGCCGCCCGCGCACTGGGAGCCGCCCGCTCCCGCGGGGCGGACGTGGCAGTACGAGGCGCAGGGCGCCGTGCGCGCCGAGCGGGCCTTCGGCGGCGGCGCGGGCCGCGCCGGCAGCTACGGCTACTTCTTCGGCGGCAAGTCCGCCGAGGTGCCGCCGGGGACCGACCCGGATCAGTTCTGGCGCCAGCAGTCCGCCGCCAGCTTCCGCTTCAACCTGCACCTGCAGAGCTACGGCGAGCGCGTGACCCAGGGCCCGCGCGGGCCGCGGGTCGGCCAGCCCGCGGCGGTGCAGCCCGCCGGCGCGCAGGAGGAGTGACATGCGCTCCCTGCTCGCCACCGCCGCCGCCGCCGCGCTCGTCGGCACCCTCGCCGGGTGCCCGGCGCCCCTGCACCCGTACGGCGTCCCGGACGTCGACTTCCGGTCGGTCGCGCCGTCGAGCCCGCCGGCCGCGCCGCGCCCGCAGCCGGTCTCGCCGCAGCCGCTGGTGCTGACGCTCTGGACCAACGAGGCCACGAACCCGGTCGGCGGCCTCTACGACTGGACCTCGTACAACGTCTCGCCCCTGTACCGCACCTACTACCACCCGGACATCGCGGTGCCCCTGTGGGAGGGCGCCTTCGACCAGCTCCGCGGCCTGGGCTACCGCGCGTACAAGGACTACTCCGACACCGGCAACCCGGCGCTCGTGAAGGGGCCGGCGCAAAAGCTCGGCGCGCTGCTCCTGACCGGGCGCGTGCTGCGCGCCGTCCACGATCAGGTCAAGGAGACCGACGCCGCGCCCGGCTTCGAGGCGGCGTACGTCGAGGTCGATCTCGTCCTCGCGACGCTCACGGGCGAGGTGCTGTGGCGCGGCACGAAGACCGCGCAGCTCAAGGTCAACTTCGATTTTGGCGCCGATCTCCTCGACGCGCTCGGGCGCGTCCTCGGCGAGACCCTGCACCAGGACCCGCAGTTCCAGGCGGCGCTCGCGGCGCGGGGCGGGCAGAAGCGGGCGGTGCGGCCATGAAGACCCTCGCCGTCAAGCTCGCCGCGCTCGCGCTCCTCGGCTCCCTCGGCTGCGCCACGCTGCCGCCCGGCACGCTCATGCACACGCCCGGCAACCCCGTGCTGGCCTCGGGCGGGCCGTACACGATCGCCGTGACGCCCCCGCGCGACAGCCGTCCCGTGCTCGAGCGGCAGGGCGACTCGCCGCACACGCGGTTCTTCTTCACGCTGATCTTCTTCTGGTGGATCGAGAAGCGCGGGAGCTGGGTGACGAGCGACTACTCGTGCTCGCCGAACGCCATGCCGGAGCTCGGGCAGCTCACCGGCGCCTACCTGCAGCGCACCGGCGCCTTCCGCGCCGTCGTGCCCGGCGGCCCCGCCGACTTCGTCCTCGAGTCCGAGGTCATGCACCTCTACGGCACCTTCTACGAGGCGCGCCGCACGGTCGTGGTCGTGAACCCCGGCGACAAGGGCCGCGGCGCCGACTACCACCAGTCGACCTCGAAGGTCGCGTTCGCGCCGTATGGCAACGCGGTCATCCGCTACCGCCTCTACGACACGCGCCGCGGCGCCCGGAGCCTGGTGTGGCAGCGCACCGTCACCGGCTCGGCCCAGCTCCCGCCGGCCGACGACTCCACGCCCAACCTGCGGTTCGTGGTCCGGGACGCGACCGTGCAGGCGCTCACCGCCATG
>DASXVK010000380.1:0-2319 GCA_036504295.1 Polyangia bacterium | reverse complement strand
ACGTTCATCAGCGTGGCCCAGGGCCTCGGCAAGAAGTCGCTCGGCGAGCTCGCGTTCGTCGCCGTGGTCGTGCTCTCCGTCGGCAACGCCAGCGGCCGCGTCCTCGCCGGCGTCATCTCCGACCGGATCGGCCGTCAGTGGACGATCTTCGGCGCGCTGGTGCTGCAGGCGGCGGCCGTGCTCACCCTCTACTTCGTGCGGACGGGCGGCGGCTGGCCGGTCATGATGGCCGTCGTGCTCCTCATCGGCGGCAACTACGGCGCGAACCTCGCCCTGTACCCCGCGGCGGCGAAGGACTACTTCGGCCTCAAGAACTACGGCCTCAACTACGGCCTCCTCTTCACGGCGTGGGGCGCCGCCGGGCTCGTCATGCCCTGGCTCAACGGCGTCATCACCGACCGCAGCGGCTCCGACGGGCCGACCTACTTCATCATCATCGCGGTGCTCGGCGTGGGCGCGGCGCTCACGTTCGTGAGCCGCGCGCTCGCCGTCCGCGCCGCCGCGCCGGCGGCCGAGGCGCCCGCCGCGGAGGAGCGCCTCAAGGGACACGGATGAACCTCCAGAACGTCCACAACCTCGACCGCATCTTCAACCCCAAGCGGATCGCGCTCGTCGGCGTCACCGAGAACCCCAAGAGCGTCGGCGCGACGGTGCTCCGCAACGTCGTCGGCGCCGGCTTCCGCGGCGTGGTCTACCCGGTCCACCCGTCCGTCGAGGCGGTCCAGGGCGTCGCCTGCTACCCCGACGTGCGCCACCTGCCGCGCACCCCCGACCTCGCCGTCGTGTGCACCCCCCCGCACCTCGTGCCCGGCATCGTGCGCGAGTGCGGCGAGTGCGGCATCCTCGGGCTCGTCATCATCTCGGCGGGCTTCCGCGAGGTCGGCGCCGAGGGGCGCGCCCTCGAGCAGCAGGTGCAGGACGAGGCCCGGCGCTTCGACGGCATGCGCGTCATCGGGCCCAACTGCCTCGGCGTGATCGTGCCCGGCCTCAACCTCAACCTCACCTTCGCCGTCGGCATGCCCAAGCCCGGGCGCGTGGCCTTCATCTCGCAGTCCGGCGCGCTGTGCACGTCGGTGCTCGACTGGGCCCTCCAGCAGGGCATCGGCTTCTCGCACTTCGTGTCGATCGGCAACATGCTCGACGTCGACTTCGGCGACCTCATCGACTACTTCGGCGAGGACGAGCAGACCGAGTCGGTCATCCTCTACATCGAGTCGCTGCGCAACGCGCGCCGCTTCATGACCGCGGCCCGCGCCTTCGCGCGCCAGAAGCCCATCGTCGCCTACAAGGCCGGCCGCTTCCCCGAGTCGGCCAAGGCCGCGGCCTCCCACACCGGCGCGCTCGCCTCCGAGGACGCCGTCTACGAGGCGGCGTTCCAGCGCGCCGGCATCGCGCGCGTCTTCGAGATCGGCGAGATCTTCAACGTGGCGGAGCTGGTCGGCCGGCAGAAGACGCCCGCCGGCCCCCGCCTCGGCATCGTCACGAACGCCGGCGGCCCCGGCGTGATGGCGGTCGACACGCTGATCGCCCAGTCGGGCACGCTCGCGCGCCTGGCGCCGCCGACGCTGGCGCAGCTCAACGAGGACCTGCCGCCGTTCTGGTCGCACGGCAACCCCGTCGACGTGCTCGGCGACGCGCCGCCCAAGCGCTACGCCAAGGCGGTGCTCGCCGCGCTCAAGGACCCGGGCGTCGACGCCGTGCTCGCGATCCTGACCCCACAGGCGATGACGAACCCGACCGGCACGGCGAAGCAGCTGGCCGAGCTGGCCGCGGTGAGCGACAAGCCGATCCTCGCGGCGTGGCTCGGCGGCGGCAGCATGCGCGAGGGCGTGCGGCTGCTCAGCGCCGCCGGCATCCCGGCCTACGACACCCCCGAGGCGGGCGTCAAGGCGTTCATGACGCTCGTCGACTACGCCCGCAACCTCGAGACGCTCTACGAGACGCCGCGCGACATCCCGGTCAGCTTCACCCTCGCGCGCCAGCAGCTGCGCGACCGGTTCCACACCTTCGTGCCCGAGGGCAGCGACATCCTCTCGGAGCGCGCCTCGAAGATGCTCCTCGAGGCCTACGGCATCCCCACCGCCCGCCCGCAGGAGGCACGGTCCGTCGACGAGGCGGCCGCGGTCGCCGGGCGCCTCGGCTTCCCGGCGGTCCTCAAGGTGCTGTCCCCCGACATCACCCACAAGACCGACGTCGGCGGCGTCGCGCTCGACCTGGGCGACGAGGCCGCCGTGCGCGCCGCCTACGAGCGCATCGTGAGCACGGCGCGGGCGAGGCGGCCCGACGCCCGCGTCGAGGGCGTCACGGTGCAGCGCATGG
>DASXVK010000379.1:0-3829 GCA_036504295.1 Polyangia bacterium | reverse complement strand
ATGAAGCCGCGGAAGAAGCTGGACACTGATGCCGTCGACAGCCGGCCGGAGGCTCTCGCTCTCTTGTCGACAAGCGGACCCCGCCGTCAAGGTTGACCATCAGCCGGCGGAAGTGCCTCAGGCCTTGGTCGACGAGATCCGCGGGGCGACGGACATCGAAGCCGCTCGGACCATAATTCGTCCACACGTTCACAACGAGGATGTAGCTGAGGCTCTGCTCCGCCTGATCCGTTGGAAGCCGGAGTACTACCACCTCACCGAGGACAAGTACCAAGACGGACTCCGGAAGTTCCTCTCTAAGAGCGGCTACGAGGGACGGATCGTCGAGAAACCCCCGCTCACCTGGAGGGCGGAGGGACCCAAGGCTCAGGAGGGTCAGGATCGCCTCGCTCGCCCTGACTTCGTGCTCGGAGATCCCCGCGGCCCTGATAAGAGGAGAGTGCTGGTGGAGCTGAAGGGCGACCTCTGCTCCTCCGCCGACGTCGACCGCGCACTGGGCCAAATGCTCCGCTACCTACTTGCATGGAAGGAACACGGCGGGGGGCGATACTCGTCATCGGTGGCTACGCGCCGGCTGAGATCCGATTCCTGATTTGCCTCTACGTCGACTTGTGGCGCGACAAACTCGGTCTGCCGAAGCGCGACCGCGGGCCGTGAGCGTGGGTGAGTTCGCCGCGCGGGCCTCTTGACGCGCGGGCTAGACCTCCGCGAGCCCGTCCTCGAGCGCCTGCAGCAGGTCGTCCAGGTCCTCGATCCCCGGGGAGACGCGCACCAGCCCGTCGCCGAGCCCGGCCCGCTCGCGCTCCTCGCGCGGCACGCAGGCGTGGGTCATCGAGGCCGGGTGCTGGATGAGCGAGTCGACGCAGCCGAGCGATACCGCCAGGGTGAAGATCTCGATGTGGTCCATCAGCCGCCGGCCGGCCGCGAGCCCGCCGGCGATGTCGAACGAGACCATGCCGCCGGGGCGGCGCATCTGCCGCTGCGCGAGCTCGTACCCGGGATGGCTGGCGAGCCCGGGGTAGTAGACCCGCACCACCTTCGGGTGCTGCGCGAGGTACTGCGCGATGGCCATGGCGTTGTCGCAGTGACGGTCCATGCGCAGGGGCAGGGTCTTCGTGCCGAGGTTGACGAGCCAGGCGTCGAACGGGCTGGGTGAGCCGCCGACGTCCTTGAGGATCATGTAGGCCTGGCTCTTGACCTCGTCGTTGGTCGTGGACATCACGCCGCCGACCACCGTGCCGTGGCCGCACAGGTACTTCGTCGTCGAGTGGATGACGACGTCGGCGCCGAGCTCGAGCGGGCGCTGCAGGTACGGCGTGGCGAAGGTGTTGTCGACGATCACCTTCATCCCAGGGTTGCGATCGTGGCAGAGCCGCGCGATGGCGGCGATGTCCGAGATGCCGAGCATGGGGTTGGTCGGCGTCTCGAAGAGGATGGCCTTGGCGCCCGGGTGCGCCTCGAGGATCTGCTCCACCGCGCGCAGATCCGCGGTGTCGACCTCCACCGTCTTCACCCCCAGGCGGCTCAGCACGTTCTGCGCGAGGTGCTCGGACGCGCCGTAGAGGACGTTGCCCATGAGCAGCGTGTCGCCCGCCCGGCACAGCGCGAGCAGGGTGGAGCTGATGGCCGCCATGCCGGAGGTGAACGCCAGGCTCGAGACCCGCACGTCGGGGTCGCGCAGCTTCACTTCCTTGCCCTCGAGGGCGTTCAGCTTCGCCTCGAGCGCGAGCACGGTCGGGTTCCCGAGGCGGGTGTACATGTAGCCGGGCTTCTCGCCGGAGAAGACCTCGGCCCCCTCGGCCGCGGTCTGGAACACGAAGGTGGAGGTCTGGTAGATGGCGCCGGCGTGCGACACGTGCTGCGGCTGGCCGACGTGCTCGCCGGCGTGCACGCAGCGCGTGGCGAAGCCGTGATCGAGGTGGAACGAACGGACGTAGTCGCTGGATCGAGAGTCTTCCACGGGAACCTCCAGGGCTATCGCGGCGTGCCTGCCGCGGATGATGTCGCGTGGCCCGCGCGCGCCGCGCCCCGCAGGTACGCGCCCACGGCATCGACGACGCGGCCCGCGGCGCCGGTGACCTCCGTGATCGCGCAGCGGCGCAAGTCGTGCGTGGCGCTCGGTCCGACCGCGCCGACGATGACCACGTCGGCGCCGAGGTCGCGCAGGAACCGCAGCATCGTGCCGGGCGCCTGATCGGCCACGTGCGGGTTCGCCGTGACGCGCGCCGCGCGGATCACCGTGCCCGCGGTGACGACGACGACGTAGAACGGGCAGCGGCCGAAGTGCTCGGCGACGAGGCTCTCGAGGCCGGCGCCGTCACGGGCCGCCACGGCGATCACGCGCACCGCGCGCGCGCTGCGAGAGGGGCCGGCGGTGGGCACGGCCCATCAGCGCCGCGCGAGGCGGCCCCAGACCCGCGACACGCCATACAGCGCCAGCGCGGCCGCGGGGCCGAGCCAGAGCACGAGCGCCGGCGCGCAACACAGAGCCTCGGCGGTCGGAGACATGGGGCACCTCGCGCGCGAGTGATGCGCGCTCTGCCGTCCCAGCAACGCAACTCGCGTGCCACCGGCGGGCGGCGCGCGCTTCCCCCTCGCCGAGGAGTTGGTGGGGCGCGTCGACGGCGGCGCGGGTCGTTGCAGTCGCGCAACGGCGTTGCGCAACGCCGTCACGACGCTGCGACACGCGCGCGGCGATCGGTCGACCGGCTCCCTCGGTGCGAACGGCCGGCACGTTTCGTGAATACCGATATCGCGCCGTCGCGATGTCGCGATGAGGAGATCCGTGAACGCCACCAGCTCGAGCCGGCCGCGCGCGTCGCAGCCTTCCGCGTCCGCGCCGCCGGTCATCCCGCCCGCGCGCGCCGTGCTCCTCGCCGAGATGCTGCGCGCCGTGGCGCACCCGCTGCGGCTGCGCATCATCGCGCTGCTGTGCCCGGCGGAGATGAACGTGGGCGCGCTCGCCGAGCGGCTCGACGCCGGGCAGGCCATCGTGTCGCAGCACCTGCGCATCCTGCGGATGAGCCGCCTCGTCGACGTGACGCGCGCGGGCGGCGAGGCGCGCTACCGGCTCGCCGAGCCGCACCTGCGCGACCTCATCCGGTGCGTCGAGTCCTGCGAGCGTGTCTGACGCTCACCGCGGAGCAGTGTCATGAGCCTCAAGGTCACCCGCCGCGGCTTCCTCAAGGCCACCGTCGCCGGCTCGGCCGCGGGCGGCGCGCTCCTCCAGAGCGGGCGCGCCGAGGCGTTTCGCGTGGGCGGCACCCTCGAGGGGCTGCCACCCGAGCGCGAGGTGCCGAGCTTCTGCGAGCTGTGCTTCTGGAACTGCGGCCTGGTCGCGCGCGTGCGCCACAACCGCGTGCTCGCGCTGCGCGGGCACCCCGAGCACCCGCACGCGCAGGGGAAGCTCTGCGGCCGCGGCCAGGCGGGCGCCGCGTTCCTCACCGACGGCGATCGCCTCAAGTACCCGCAGATCCGCACCGGCGCGCGCGGCGCGGGGCAGTTCCGCCGGGCCGGCTGGCAGGAGGCCTACCGCGTCATCGCCGCCGGCTTCGCCCGCCTCAAGGCGCAGCACGGGGCCCAGGCGCTGGCGCTCTTCTACCACGGCAGCGGCGGCGCGCTCATGCGCTCGCTGATGGTCGCCTACGGCTCCCCGAACTTCGCCGGACCGTCGTACTCGCAGTGCAAGGCCGCGCGCAACGTCGGCTACAAGCTCACGTTCGGCGAGAAGCTGCCGTCGCCCGAGCCGCTCGACTTCGACGCGACGCGCTGCATGGTGCTCTTCGGCTCGCACCTCGGCGAGAACGCGCACAACAGCCAGGTGCAGGAG